>NZ_FNLM01000034.1:3600000-3902316 GCF_900105725.1 Gordonia westfalica | reverse complement strand
GATCCACGGTGGCTACGGCTACTCGACCGAGTTCAACGTGGAGCGGTACTACCGCGACGCGCCGCTGATGTCGATCGGTGAGGGCACCAACGACATCATGCGGACCGTCATCGCCAAGGCACTCGTCAACGGGACCGTCACCGTCGGATGAGTTCGGCGCTGATCTACCTGTACGTACCGGGCGACCGGCCCGAACGTTTCGGCAAGGCGATCGCCTCCGGTACCGACGCCGTGGTCCTCGACCTCGAGGACGCGGTGCCGCTGGCGGCCAAGGACTCCGCGCGCATCGCGGTGGGCACCTGGCTCGAGCGCCGCGACCGGCCCGGTGTTCCCGCATGGGTGCGGGTGAACCCGGGTGCCGAACTTCTCGACGACCTGACCATGGCGGTCCGGTGCGGTGCCGACGGCATCTGGCTGCCCAAGTGCGATGATCGCGCGACCCTGGAACGCGTGGACCGGATACTCACCGATCTGGAAGCCCAGGAGGGGCGTCCGCCGACACCGGTCTCACCGCTGATCGAAACAGGTGCCGGACTGGTGAATGCACCGGCGATCGCCGCGGGTCCCCGGGTCGAGTTCGTGCAGATCGGTGAGGTCGACCTGGCCGCGGACCTCGGGGTCACGCCGGTCGTCGGCGACGAATTACTCTGGGCACGATCGCAAGTCGTGGCCGCCTCGGCAGCGGCACGGATCCGGCCACCCCTCGCGGCGGCATCGCCCGTGATCGACGACCCCGAGTCGTTCGAGACCGAGACCCGGCGACTCACCGGTCTCGGCTTCTTCGGTCGCGCGTGCATCCACCCGCGCCAGATCGGGCCCGCACGTGCCGGTCTCGCACCGACCGCGTCCGAGGTGGACACCGCGGTCGACGTGCTGGCAGCGTTCGACGCCGCCGGGCATGGAGCGGCGACCGACAGTGCGGGGCGACTAATCGACGAGGCGGTCGCCCGGATCGCGCGAAGGACCCTGGCTCGCCGGGTCTGATCGCCGAGAACGACATTTCTGTGACATGTTGCCGAAAAGGGCCGAGGTCTTCTCAGGAACTGCTCAGGTTGCCTGTTTTGTCCGCTAATGTTTAGCAATGCGCAAAGGCCTGAGCCATTCTCGACGTTCGACGCGTCCGCTGGTTGCGGCACTCGCGGTGACAATCTCGGCGACGTTCGCGGTGGCGGGGGCCGGAGCGTCTGACGCCGCACCCGTGGTGAACCCACAGGCCGGGAAGGTCGTCGCCCATTCGGGGTTCAACGTCAAACGTGACGGTTTCTCCTTCGAGAACTGGGGAGCCAACGACGCCCTGCACCGACGCGGCCTCACCATCGAGGGCATGCGCGCGGTCTTCGGCGACGAGGTGTGCGCCCGCATCGTGCTCGGCATCTGCTCGCCCACCACAGTCGCCGAGCTCGTCCAGGAAGAGTTCAACGAGTCGATGACCGGTGGCCACTGCTATGGCATGGCGGCGCTGGCGGGTCTGTACAACACGAAGCGGCTGAGCCAGTTCCCGTTGGCGCTGCCCGGACAGAGCGTCTACAGCATGCCCGCGTCGGGGCCGCTCGACGAGTTGATCGCCCGGATGTTCATCACCCAGGGTTTCCCTCCCACGGATCTCGCGGCCTCCGAGGTCTCGGTGCCGCAGGCCCTGTCGAAGCTCCGTACCGCATGGTCGCGCAACGACAACTACATTCTCGCCATCTACACCGACGACGAGAAGTCGGCCGGGCATGCGATCAATCCGATCGCCCTCCGCGACCTCGGTGACGGCAAGCGCGGGATCGTGGTCTACGACAACAACTTCCCGGGCACCGAGAAGATGGTGGTCGTCGACCCCGCCGCGGACACCTGGTACTACTCGACCGCGACCAACCCATCCGAGCCGACGATGCTGTTCCAGGGCTCGCAGAAGAACAAGATGATGCTGGTCCCGCTGTCCAAGGTCCTGGCGCGTCATCAGGATCCGGACCTGCGCACCGACGACACCGTCGTCGTGGTGTCCGACACCAACGGTTCGGCCAGGGGTGCCGGGGACGTCGACTGGGACGCCCGTGTCACCGACCTGTCCGGGAATCCGATTCCCGGTGTGGAGCAGCAGATCCTGTTCAACAACGACAACACGGCCCGATTCACCGTGCCGGCGGGCAAGAAGTTCAGGATCGTCGTCGACGGCGTCGATGCGGGACGTACCGCGGACATCACGGCCACCGCGCTGAGCGCCGGTGGCGCAGTGGCGGTCGGGGACCTCGAGGTGCCCGCGGGCGCGACGTCGGCGCTCGACATCGATCCCGTCCGCCACGCGATCCGGGTGACCTCATCGGCACCGACGACCGCCGAGTTCGAGGTCGCGACCGAGGATTCGCTGCGTTCGGTCTCGACCGAGACCTCACAGCTCGCGATCGGTCCGGGATCGTCGGTCTCGGTGGGTGCCACCTCACCCGTCGGCGTGACCGTGCAGACCGAAGGTCGTGCGCAGAAGTTCCGGGTCGCGGTCGAACGCAGCGACACCATCGCCGACCGAAGCGCGGTCACTCAGACTCCGGTGACCCTCCGCCCGGGCGCGAAGCTCGATGTGCCGGTGAATCTCTGGACGGGGTGGACCCCGCTGACCGCGACGGTGCGTGCCGGTGGGTCCACCACGGCGGTGCCCCTGACGGTCAGGTGATCGCGCCGTCAGGTGCGTCCGTCGCGGGGGTGTCCTAGCGGTGCGCGTCGACGGCCACCGGGGCCATCGAACGCCACTCCTTCAGAACCGCGGGGTCCTGCAATTCCATCCACGCGATGACGTCTTGATGGGTGGCGCAGATGACGTCCGGCTTGGTGCACGCGCGACGCATGAAGGCGGCGGTCGCCGGGTTGAAGGCGTTGGCGTTCCAGGTGTTCAGGTGGTTGGCGATCACGAGCGGCGCGCGGTTGCCCGCGTAGGCGCGACGCAGCATGTAGTCGTAGGTACTCGTCACGACTTTGGCGATGCGCGCCCGGTCGGCGGGCCGGTCGGTCGCCTTGTTGACGCTGTACCAGAAGTTGTAGTCGAGCGCTGTCTGGCGTTGCTTCAGGGCGGGCGACCAGACGTAGGGGATCGGGAACTCCCAGATGCCGTTGATCTTCGTCGGCCAGTAGACGCCGGGACGCGATGCCGGCATCGACGAATCCCACATCAAGTCGAAAGCGCGCAACGCGGGGAACAGTGCCTTCATCGATCCCTCGAGGCATTGTGTCCGGGTGCCCTTCACGGCTTCGGGTCCGAATGCGAGGTCGGGGCCGGTGCGGATCCCGTTGAGTTCCCGCCACTGCGTCATGAGCCGGAAGAACTGCGCCAACTCGTGACGCCACTGGGCGCTGGTCCACGACTTGCCAGGATTCTTTGTGCCCGCGCAGAAATGGCCGACGAAATGGGTCCCCATCTCGTGACCGTCGTACCAGGTCCGGTTGAGGTACCTGATCTCCTCGATCACGTCCTTCTTCGATCCGCCGAAAGCGATCGCCGCCTCACCGGGTTTGTATCCCGGACCGCGGTACTGTCGCTTCTTGGCGTCGGTGAGGAAGTAGAGCCCCGTCATGAGCGCGGTGAATCTCGCGTCGGATTCGGCGGCGGTGCGCAGGAAGAGATCCCAGTTCTTCGACACCCCCACGCCGTCGAAGGAGAACAGGATGAACTGCGGGGGCTTCTCACCCGGTGCCAACCGCTTCATCGGGACATTCGACGCCAATCGGGTCGGCGGTGGCGGCGGAGCCGGCGACGACGCTGTGCTGATGCTCGGTATCGGTTCGGGAACAGCCGAATTCGCCGACGTCGCGCATCCGGCGATGAATACGGAAAGGACGGACGCGAAGATCGGCGCCGTGACCGCTCGCTTTCCGCGCATGATCCCCAATCGATTACCCCTGCATTACTTTCGCTTTACCTTATGCGGCAGGATGCGTGATGGCCTTGTGGCCGGAAAGGCGGGCACAGAATTGTTGCCTTCATTGACCTCGAGCGATTCCCGGCGGTCCCGCTGGTCGCCTGTCCCACTACGGTTTCTGGGTCTGGCGCTCGTTGCCGGTCTGGGACTGACGGCGTGCAGCGCCGACGATCCGACGGCGTCGGGCCCGGTCGAGACCGGGACGACGACCACCACCGAAGAGGTCGAGTACCTCGACGAGGTCACCGTTCATCGGTTCGAGTACCCGACGCCCGGCGAGGCCGACAGCGACCAGAACTGGGCCGAGTTGTACCTCCCCGCAGGGGAACAGAAGATCGACTCGATCCCGCTCGTCGTCCTGATCCACGGCGGCGCCTGGCAGAGTGCGTTGGGCGCGGACATCTTCGAGCCGCTCGCACGCGATCTCGCCGATCGTGGCATGGCCGTCTACAACGTCGAGTACCGCCGCGTCGGCTCGGGTGGCGGGTGGCCGACGACCTTCCGCGATGTCGCGAGTGCGCTCGACCACGTCTCGGTGGTGGACAAGCAGTTCCCGCAGATCACCACCGATGACGAACTCGTCGTCGGACACAGTGCCGGTGCGCAGCTCGCCGTGTGGGGCGGGACCCGGCACAAGCTCGAGGACGACGAGGTGGGTGCGCGGCCGGTGTTCCGGCCCACCCGCGTGGTGTCACTCGCCGGTCCTCTCGACATGGTCTACGCCGCAACGCATGGCGACGATCGGATCGTGACCGCCCTCGGTGGCACACCGCGTCAGGTGCCGCAGCGATACACGATGGTCGACCCCATCCAGAACATCGATCCGTCGACGCCGGTGGTCGCCGTGCACAACACCGGCGACCGCATGGTCTCGTCGGTCAACTCGAGCCGCTACGTCGACGCCGTCGTGAAGCAGGGCGGCGAGGCCACGGCGGTGCTGATCCCGGGCGGCAACCACGGCTCGGTCGTGACCTCGACCGCGCCCGAGTACCCGAAGGTTCTCGACATCATCACCGGCGCCTCGGCGGCAGATCTGGACGACGTCGACGAGGTGAAGGGCTGACCCCTCGGGGCTATCGCTCACCCGTTCCGTTCCCGCTCACGAAGAACGGGTGAGCGGGAACGGAAATCGTGAGCGGGGCGGAGAGTCCTGCCCTCGGCGAGGGTCAGCCGCCGGAGATGATCCGCACGTCTGGTAGGTCTGTATCCAGACTCACCGATCGAAGGAGATCCCATGGACGTCGCGGGCAAGGTAGCAATCGTCACCGGCGGTGGGGGTGGGATCGGTGGTGCGCTCGCGCACGCGCTGGTCGAGGCGGGCGCGAAGGTCGTGGTCACCGACCTCGACGCGGCATCGGCGGAGAGCGTTGCCGAAGCCCTCGGCGAGTCCGCGGTCGCGATTGCCGGTGACGCCTCGAGCGACGATCACATCGATGCGGCGGTCCGCCTGGCCGAGTCCACCTTCGGGCCCGTCGACCTGTACTTCGCGAACGCGGGCATCGGCCGCGGTGGTGGCCTCGACACCGATGAGGCGATGTGGGATCTGGTGCTCGACGTCAACCTGCGCAGTCACATCCGCGCCGCGCGGCGTCTCGTTCCGGAGTGGGTCGAGCGCGGCAGCGGATACTTCGTCAGCACGGCGTCGGCCGCCGGCCTGCTCACCCAGATCGGCAATGCGCCGTACTCGGTCACCAAGCACGCTGCCGTCGGCTTCGCCGAGTGGCTCAACATCACCCACGGCGACGACGGTGTGCGCGTCAGTTGCCTGTGCCCGATGGGCGTCGACACCAAGCTGCTGCGCCCCGAGGACGACTCGGCCACACCGGACCAGAAGCTGATGCAGAGGGCCGTCGAGACCGCCGGCGAGGTGTTGACCCCGGGCGCGGTCGCCGCGATCGTGCTGGAAGCGGTTGCCGACGAACGATTCCTGATCCTCCCGCACGCCGAGGTGCTGGACATGTACCGCCAGAAGGGCGCCGACTACGACCGCTGGCTGCGCGGTATGCGCCGCTACCAGCGATCCCTGGCCTGACCTGCAGGCCGCTACTCGAAGTACCGACGCGGAACGTTGACGAGCATCGTCGTGATATCCGCGTCGCTGACGCCGCGTTCGCGCAGCGCGGGCAGGACGTCATCGCTGATGTGGCGATAGTTCCACTTGGGCAGCGCCTGCTTCTTCGCCTCGTGATCGAACCAGTCGATGAAGCACGACGCGTCGTGGGCGAGGGCCATGCGGTCGGCGTAGCCGCGCTTGCACAGTTCGGCGACCGTGTTCACCCGGTCGTCGAACGGCAGCAGCAGATCGAGACCGAATCGGTCCATGCCCAGGATGGAGCCGGCATCGGCGATCTTCATCAGGTAGTCGAGGTCGACGCTGTCGCCGGAGTGGCCGATGACCACCTTCGTGAGATCGGCACCCTCCTCGGCCAGCACCTTCTGCGCCACCAGACCCGACTGGGTGTGCGGGTTGGTGTGCACGGTGATGGGTGCGCCGGTCTGCGCGCTGGTCTGGCCGACGGCTCGCATCACCCGTTCGACGCCGGGCGTCAGTCCCTGCTCCTCGATGGCGCACTTGAGGAATGCGGCGCGTACACCGGTGTCGGCGATGCCCTCCGTCAGGTCCTTGGTGAACAGATCCACCAGCGGTTCGGGCACGTCGAAGAGCAGACCGGGACCCGCGTAGTGGAACTGGAACGGGATGTCGTTGTAGGTGTAGAGCCCCGTCGCGACGACGATGTTGAGGTCGATCTGCTCGGCGATCCGCTGGATGCGCGGGATGTACCGGCCGAGCCCGAGGACCGTGGGATCGAGGATGGTGTCGATCCCCAGTTCCTTCAGTTCGGCGAGGTCGTGGACGGCCTCGGCGACTTTCGCGTCCTCGTCCCAGTCGTCCTGGTAGTTCTGCCGGAACTCCTCGCCGACGATGAAAACATGTTCGTGCACAAGCACTTTGCCGAGGTCGGCCGAATCGACCGGGCCTGCTGCGGTGTGAACGGTGGCCATCGAGAACCTCCTGGAGGGGCGCCTCGTTGCGCACCCGTTGGGCCGAACCCTAATCGAGGCGGCTTCGGCCTGTACGTCGTTTCGCCGGGCATCGGCACATGCCGCCGATGAGTTCCGGACGGGCGACTGGTCTGACATCGTGACCACAACGCACACTCGCGAGCACAGGAGCATTCCGATGGGAAAGATCCACGTCCACGAATTCGTCACCCTCGACGGCAGTTACGAGAACCCCGCCTTCACGATGCCCTACGGGTTCCCCGACCGGATGGCCGAGGTGCTGGGGGTGGCATCACCGATGCGTGTGACGGAATTCTGCTGGGCCGCAACACGTTCGAGATGTTCGGACCGGCCTGGTCGACCCGCACGGTCGACGACGACCCGGGTGCGCCCTTCTTCAACGACACCACCAAGTACGTCGTCTCCGCCACGCTCGACGAGGCGAAGGGCTGGCAGAACTCCGAGGTCATCGGCGGTTACGACGCCGAGAGGATCCGGGAGCTCAAGAACTCCCACGACCTGTACGTCAGCGGTAGCGGTACGCTGGTGCGAGCGCTCCTGCGGGACAAGCTGATCGACGAACTGCACCTTCTCGTCTATCCGGTGGTCCTCGGCAGCGGCGCACGTCTGTTCGACGGCCTGGCCGAGCTGCCGCTCACGCTGGTGGAGACGGAGTCCTTCGACAACGGCGTGGTGCACCTGTCGTACGGGTCCACCGACTGAGGGTCAGGTCAGCTCCATCGCGCTGAGGAGCAACTGCGCCACCTCCGCGTAGGCGCGGTGCTCCGCCTCGCAGAACGCGATCTCGTCGTCACCGAGCTCGGCCTTGCGCGCCGAGGCGAGGTTGTCCATCCACTCGCGCATCTCGGCGGCGCAGATGTCGAAGAACTCGTGAACGCGCTCGGGATCGCGCCGGCAGGCGAGGAGGACGGTGGTCGGCGACAGCTTGTTGCCGGGCTTCTGGTTGACGCGCAGCAGTGCCAGCAACGCGCCGGGGAGTCGTTCGCCGCGACACCGGTGCGTGGACTTCTTGTCACCTTCGATCCGGGCGATCATCTCGGCACGGGCGGTGCCGGCGAACTCGTCCCAGCGGCGGAGAGCGGCGTCGAGGTTGGCGGGGCTGAACACCGCCACGTCGAGGCGCCGCTGCGCGTAGACCAGGCCGTTGCGGACGACCACCGCGATCTCGGGCCAGCGCGGAGAGAACTCGGAGACGAGCATCCCCAGGACCGACGGCGGTGGCACCGCCGAGCTCAGGATCGTCACGATCTCCAGCGCACGCGCATCCCGTGTGGGACGGAGAAGCGACGTGCCCGACGACCGCAGGAAGATGGCCTTGCGGGGGCTGATCACCACCGGCCGGCCCGCCGCCGACATCGCGGCGCGGACCAGTTCGACGAGATGATCCTTGGACTGCGGCACGACCCCGTTCTCGGCCGGTGCGTCGAGCGGACGGGCCAGCGAGGCGAAGCGGATGGTGTCGGCGTTGGTGGTCTCCGGATCGAGCGCATGCGACCCGAACTCGCGACCGTGCCGGTCGGTGGCGGGGGCGTCGTCGGTGGGCTCGACGTCGGCCGTTCCCGAGGTCAGGTGGTGCCGGGCGTACGACGGGTCGCTGATGCTGACGAACGACGGGTGGATGACTCCCCACACCTCGCGGAGGGCGCGTACCGCGGCGCGGGCCAGCTCGCCGAAATGGTGTTCGTCGACCTCGTAACAGAACGCACTACGACCCTCCAGACGACACCAACCCCGGTCGACGATGTAGGTGGCCTGCTGCATCCAGCGGTCCTTGTCGGTCCAGGTCAGGTCACCCGCGGAGATGGTGCAGCGCAACCGGTCCGCGTCGGCGACGGCGAACGTCATCCGCCGGCGCCAGCCACCGGCCGCCGCCTCGACGACCGTCAGCGACTGCCCTGGCGCCAGCTCGGGCACGCGGCCCGCGAGGGTGTCGGCGAAGTCCCGCCATGCCGCCTCGACGACGGCATCGAAATCGGGGGACATTCGCACTCCTTGGGGATCGATCGTCGTGCCGGGCAACCGCCGGGAAACCTGCGGAACCCGAATATTACGACGCCTACCTGACACCCGGGTGAGTTCTACGGGGTGAGATCCACCGGGGACGACGAGGACCTCGTCGTTCCACCTCTTGTCGTTCCACCTCTTGTCGATTCGCCGTAGGTCGAATACCACGGAAGTCGATGGTCGATGTAGTCCGCACAGGTCAGCGGCGAGTGTCGGGGGGTGCGGCCGGTCAGCGATTCCCAGGTCAGCGAGTTGACTATCCGGACGGCGGCGGACCCGATGAGGGTCGGATGCCACGTGTCGGCGGATTCGAGCGGACCGATCATCCGGGGGACCGCGGTTCGCGGCTGGGCGCGCGCACGCTCGGCCCGGGAGATGTCGCAGAGGATACAGGTGCCGGCGGTCGACGTGTGACGCCGGCGTCGCGCCCAGGCGTCGGCTCGCATCGGTATCACCGTCAGTTGCACGAGCGTTCCGCGCGGATCGGGCCCCTGGCGCGAGTGGGTCGACGGAGCGACGAACTGCCGGTGATCGCCCGCGCCCGTCCGGTACGACGCCAGGGTCTGCTGCGTGGGCACCTCGATGTAGTCGTCCGACTCGAAGTCGGGCGTTCCGGTGAACTTCTCCCCACTGATCGCGTTGACCCCGTCCACGCCGATCATCACCAGGAACGGGTGCTGATGGGGCGACGAGAAATCGATCCACGTGGCCTCCGACTGCCACATCGGGATGACGGCGTCGGCGTCACCGGTCGGGGAACCCTGCGCGAGCCGCAGGGTGGTGTCGGCGGTGAGTCCGGCCCGGTTGGCGAGATCGGTGGCGCGCAGTGTCCGCGGAAACGCGACGTGCAGGCGGGCGTCGGGTCCCGATTCGGGGAAGGCGAACGTCAGCGTGCTGCGTTCGGTGGTGAGGGTCATGCGATGCTCCGATGGATGCCGGGCGGGGTCGCCCGCGGGAGACCCTCTTCCGATATAGCGCACGCACCACCGATGCGCTCGTGTACCGAACCGAAATCCTTCGGGTGGACTACCGGAAACGGCGGGCGGGGAGCAGGGGCCCGATCGGGGCTACTTGGCTGACGGGCGACGATCGGCCACGTCGTCGTCGGACAGTACGACCACCCGGAGCGCGGCCCGGAGATTGTGCGTCGTCGCGCGCCACGCGTCGGCCTCATGGCGGCAGGCGTCGGCTTCGGCGGTATCGGCGGCCGCGGTCGCGTCGACCGCCGAACGCTTCCACGTGAGGTACTGCTCCTCGCAGGTGTGGATGAACGAGAGGATGTCGGCCTGGTTGTACCGGCAGATCTTGGCGACCTCGCGGGCGCTCAGCGACCGGCCGTCCGGATCGAGTTCCAGCAGGGTCTGCAGTGCATCCGGGAGGCGTTCCTCGGTCTCGGCGCGAGCCGGTGCCGCGGTCTGCGTGATCTGCTCGATGACGTTGGGGGCGCAGTCGGCGAGGAAGCTGAACCATTCGGCGAGCGCCGAGCTCAGGTTGTGGGGATGGAAGACCGCACATTCGACGGTCAGGGTCGCGAACACCTCGTCCTGCAGCAGGTGCACGCGGACCGCCGAACCCATCGTCGGCTGGGCAGCCACGATGTCGGCGGCGCGTCGACGGTCGGGGATGTCGCCGGCCAGGCGGGCGAAGAACTCGAAGCGGGGCGCGTCGGAACGCGGGCTCAGCCACGACGACACGGGCTTGGTCGGGAGCGCGATGTCGCCGTCGGCATCGGTCTGGATCCGGCAGCCGGTCAGGTCCTCGAGGGAGCCGACTAGAAGTGCACGCAGATGATCGCCGTCGAACGGCTGGACCGCGACCTCGATCTGCGGTTCGGCGCGAGCCGCGGGCGAGTGGTCGAGGAACGCCGGGTGCACGACCTCCCAGATCTGACGCAGCGTCGCCACCGTGGTGTGGGCGAGTTCGTCGACGCGGCGGCGACCCACCTCGTAGATGTGGGTGCCGTTGCGCAGCCGGCGCCAGCCGAGGGCGTCGAGCATCTCGAGATGCTCGAGGAAGTACTCCTCGGTAGGGTGCAGATCGGTGTCCTCGATCGTGCAGCGCAGACGGTTCGAACCGGTGAGGGTGAATCGCAGTCTGCCGTGAGGACCTTCGGGGATCAAGGGGTCCTGCTGAATGGTGAGTGTCGAACCGGGGGTGAGGTTGGCCAAGCGGTCGCCGACGTGAAGCTGGAATGTGCGCCAGGCGTCATCGATGTTCGAGTCCACGGTGAAGTCGGGTGTCATGTCGACTTCCTTTCTCGTGCGCTGCGATCGTGAGCACTCGGTGCGGCGGGGTGTGGAACGTGCGTCGGGTCGCGGCGGTGTCGGTGGGGGACGAGCGGCCCGGATGTGCCGGCTCGGACGCGGACCGACCGCGAACCTCTTCGGGATCAGGTTAGGTGACCGGGGTGACAATGTTGGTCGGTTGATCAGACCTCTTACGGAACGCTTGCTCGAACCGTACCCCGCCCTGGGTGAACCGGCTGACTCAGCAGACCGTTTTCCCCGTGCCGACAGCATCATGGCAGGTCAGAGGCATGTCAAACTCATGCGGCCGGGGATGAGTACGGCACCTCCGCAGGCGACTGGGAAGGCTGGGCGGGTTCTTCCGGCGGCGGGACGTATTCGCTCGTGGTCGGCTCGGTGGTCGTCGGGGTCTCCGTGTGGGTTTCCTCCGGCGGCGGCGCCTCTTCGGTCGACGTCTCCGCAGGCGGGGCCGACCCCGGGATCTCGGGCTGGGCGACGGTCCAGGATGCGGACCGGACCGCGACGGCCCGGGTCGACAGGGCCAGGGTCCAGACCCCCGTCGCGTCGGTCGCGCCGACGACGCCCGCACGCTGCAGGGCCGCCGAACTCACCGAGCGCGGTACACCGTCGGTGCACGTGAGTGTGATGGAGCCGGAGAGTGCGCCCGGAGGGACGGAGCAGCTGACCGACAGACCGGCGTCGTCGAAGACGAAGCTGCCGATCATGTCACCGGCACCGCTGAACGAGGTCGGGACGGACGCCGCCGACGGTGCACTCCGGGCGGCGGGATTCTCGGCATCGGGCGCGGTGGACGGCGAACCCGATGCCGGCACCTCCGCCGAACCCGGTACGCCGGACGGCTGCTCGGACGGCTCCTCGGATGACGAGTCGGAGGCGGGTGCGCCGACCGGCAGCCCGTTGTCCTCGGCAGCACGTTCCTCGACGGCGGGCGCGGCCGCGGGGTTGCCGGCCTCGATCAGTCCGTTGCGTTCGGCGTCGTCATCGGTGCCCGCCTCGAAGGGCGTGTTCAGGGCGGCGGGCGTGGGCAACGGTTCGGAGAGCGGTGGGAATCCCGACAGGTCGAGCAGACCGCCCAACGGTTGCGACAGGATCTCGCCGCTGAGGAAGTTCAGCAGCTGCAGGACCGACGACCCGGGTGTGGTCGCGACCGGCGTGGGGGCGCCCGGGACGATCATCGTCGTCCGGTTGACCGCGGTGACGTTCTGGTTGTTGTAGGCGATGCGGGTGACCTCGCGGCTGTGATAGTCGGGCCACGGCTGACCTTCGAGCCGGTAGCCGCCGAGGGGAGCGGAGGCCGGCGGCGCGAGGGGATTTCCGCAGGAGCACATCGCGCGCGGAACTCCCGCGGCGTCGACGTAGACCGATGTGCCGCGCTGCAGGACCGACTGGAACGGTTCGGCCCGGCCCGTCGTGTACGTGTGGTTGGTGACCCAGGTGTCGGCGGTCAGGACCACCGGGGTGAGGGTGTTGAGGTAGTGCGGGATGGCGGCGGTGCCGATCCCGAACACGCCGGCCCAGGCAGCGGCCTTCGCCGGGTCGGCCATGAGGCGGTTGCTGAGTGCCGCCGTGTCGCAGGCAGAGGTGTCACCGGTCGCGTAGAGGCCCGGTTCGGTGCCGTTGACCGCGCGGCCACCCATGTCGGGGGCGCCGGCACTGGCCGTCAGCGCGACGTTCTCGGGCAGGTTCCCCGCCCCGGCGACGAGAACCGGATCGGTGAACGGGTCGATGCCGGGATCGTTGACGGCGGCGAGCGTGAGACCGGGAACGTAGATGTCGCCCTTACGCGCCTTCACGACGAAGACGATCCCCGCGGCGAGCACGAGGGCCAGGACGACGACGATCGCGCCGAGTACGAGGGTGAGGGTCCGCCGGTTCTGGGGCTGGGGAGGGATCGCACCGAACGGCGTCGAGGGATAGGTCGGGGGACCGGGCGGATAGGTCATCGGGCGAACTCCTCTTGCCGACGCGCCGGTGACACCGGACGCGGTCGTGGCGGGCGGGCCGCTCGCCGAGTTCGAGTATCGGGCGACGATCAGACGCGGGGCAAGGCCTGACCTGCGAAGATCGGACATCTGCCGCGAAATCTAGATCGTTCGGACCACACCGCGTAACGCAGCGAATCCAACGAGCCGACAAACCGGCTCGGGCCGACCGGGCGTGGGTCAGATCCGGCCGAACACCATCGAGTCGTCGATCTTGCCGACGCGGTGGTCGAACGCGTCCCGGTAGTAGTTGTGGCGCACCTTCCAGTGCCCGTGGGTGCCCGACTTCGGCAACGCGTCGGGAGACCGCTCGACGTATCCGGCCTTGAGATCCCACAACGGTTGAGATGCCATCGGCTCCGAACCGAGATGCGGGTAGGCGTGGGTGTAGCCGTTCTCGCGCATGTACTTCACCAGATCCGCGACGGCCCGCGCCGTCATGTCCGCGCGCAGCGTCCACGACGCGTTCGTGTAACCCACCGACCACGCGAGATTGGGCACGTCCTCGAGCAGGTGGCTCTTGAAGACGAAGCGGTCGTGCGGCTTCACCTCGTCGCCGTCGACGCGCAGACGCGTGCCGCCGAACCCGAGTAACTGCAGACCGGTGGCGGTGACGATGATGTCGGCGTCGAGGTGCCGTCCCGAGGTCAGGCGCACCCCGGTCTCGTCGAACCGGTCGATGTGGTCGGTGACCATCTCGATCGATCCCTCGGTGATGCCGTTGAACAGATCGGCGTCGGGAACCAGGCACATGCGCTGGTCCCACGGGTTGTAGGTCGGGTTGAAGTGGACGTCGACCGGATAGTCGTCGGGCAGGTTCGCGGCCACGTTGGCGCGGATCAGCTTTCGGCCGAGCTTCGGGAACTTGTGGGTGATGTGCACGATCGCCGCGGTCTGCGTCGCATAGCGGAACCGGATCGCACGGTGGGCGGCGCCCGGCGGCAGCAGCTTCTTCAGAGCCGGTGCGAGGTACGCCTTCTGCTTCGACGAGAAGATGTACGACGGCGAGCGCTGCAGCATCGTCACGTGCGCGGCCTCGTCGGCGAGATTCGGGATGAGGCTGACCGCGGTCGCGCCGCTGCCGATGACGACGATGCGCTTGCCTCGGTAGTCGAGGTCCTCCGGCCAGTGCTGGGGATGGACGATCTGTCCGGTGAAGTCCTCGGCGCCCGCGAATCGCGGTGTGTAGGGCTGGTCGTAGTCGTAGTAGCCGGTCGCGAAGATGAGGAACCTGGCGCGGTAGGTCTCGGTGCGCTTTTCCTCGCCCCCACCGTCCCTGACACCGCCGACCTCGACGCTCAGCGTCCAGGTGTCGGTCGAGGAGTCCCAGTCCGCGGTCAGCACGTGCTGGGAGAAGCGGATCCGATCGGAGATGCCGTACTTGTGCGCGGTGTGCTCGATGTACTTCCGGATGTCGTCACCCTCGGCGAGCGCGCCCGGCTTGCGCCAGGGTTCGAACGGATAGCTGAGCGAGTAGATGTCGCTGTCGGAACGGACTCCGGGATATCGGAAGAGATCCCAGGTGCCGCCCACCCGGGCGCGCCGTTCGAGGATCAGATAGTCGGCGTCCGGGTTCTGTTCGCGCAGGCGATAGGCGCAGTCGATGCCGGACAGACCGGCTCCGATGATGATGACATCGCGCACGTGGGTGTCGGGATCGCTCGCTGATCGGGCGGCTTCGGTGGCGTCGATCTCGGTCACAGGGACCTCCTGACGTGAGATGCCTCGGGTGGTGTCATCATGCAACACTTGTCATCAGATGTGAACGGAATCACACCGACAATCACGACGATAGGCCTCGGGCCGACAATCCGCGGCCAGGGGGGACGGCACCATGACCCAGGACAAGCCCACCTACTGCCGGATCTGTGAGCCGCTGTGCGGGATGATCGCCACCGTCGACGGTGATCGGCTCGTCTCGCTCCGGCCCGACAAGGACCACCCGCTGTCGAAGGGGTTCGCCTGTCCCAAGGGCATCGCCTTCGCCGAGATCGTCAACGACCCGGATCGTCTACGTCACCCGCTGCGCCGTCGCGCCGACGGCGACTTCGAACAGATCTCCTGGGACACCGCCCTGGCCGAGATCTCCGACCGTCTCCTCCGCGTGCAACGCGCCCGGGGGAACGGATCGATCGGCTGGTATTTCGGCAATCCCGCGACCTTCTCGACCGGGCACACGCTCTGGACCGGGATCTTCATGAGCCTTCTCGGTACACCCCACGTGTACTCGGCGGGTTCGCAGGACGTGAACAACCGTTTCGTGGCGAGTCATTTTCTGTACGGCAATCCGGTCGCGGCACCCATCCCGGACATCAACCGCGTCGACTACCTGATCGTCATCGGCGCCAATCCCGTTGTCTCCCATGGCTCCGTGATGACCTCGCCCCGCATCCGCGACGGATTGCACGCCATCACGGCACGGGGCGGCACGGTGCTCGTCGTCGACCCGCGGCACACCGAGACCGCCCGCGAATTCGATTGGCTGCCCATCACTCCCGACACCGATGCGCTGTTCCTGCTGTCGTTGCTGCACGTGATGTTCGACGAGGGGCTGGCCGGGGAGGACCGGTTGCGGCAGCGGGCGCGCGGGGTCGACGAGCTGAAGGCGACGGTGGCCGCCTATGCGCCCGAGGTGACCGCGGTGCGTACCGACATCCCGCCGGAGCGCGTCCGGGAGATCGCGCGGTCCTTGGTCTCGACCGAACGCGCCGCCGTGTACGGGCGCGTCGGTACGTCCCTGGGTCGGACGGGCACGCTGACCACGGCACTGCTCGACATGGTCAATCTCGTGGCCGGCAATCTCGACGTGGTGGGCGGATCGATGTTCGGGGACCTCGGCATTCCCGGACAGCGGGTGGGTGTGGCTGCACTACAGCGTGTTTCGCGGTTCGCCTGGGGCAGGCGACGCAGCCGCGTCGGAAACATGCCCCAGGTGCTGGGGACCGCGCCGGCGTCGTTGATGGCCAAGGAGATCACCACTCCGGGGGAGGGACAGCTGCGTGCCCTGTTCGTCAGCGCCGGCAATCCCGTGCTGTCGGTACCCAACGGCGACGAACTCCGGGCCGCGCTCGATGAGCTGGATCTCCTGGTGTCGCTGGACATCTACCGCAACGAGACCAACGCCCACGCCGACTACATCCTCCCGGCCACCACGATGTACGAACGCGAGGACTTCCTGCTCCCGTTCCAGGCGCTGTTCACCACGCCGTTCAAGCAGGCCACCGAGGCGGTGATCCCGCCACAGGGCAAGGCGCGGGAGGAGTGGACGGTGATCAACGAGCTGATCGGCGCGCTCGCACGGCGGAATCCGCTGGTCGGTGGACTCCATCTCGGCAACGTGATCGCGCGACGTCTCGGACGTCCGATCACCCCGCGCGTGGTGTCCGACCTGGTGATCCGCCTCGGATTGGGCGGCGACCGGTTCGGTCTTCGACGCGGCGGGCTCAGCTATCGCAAGCTCGTCGAGGAACACCCGCACGGTGTCGTCGTGGCGGACGGTCTCGCTCCGGGGCAACTCAGCAAGACGGTGACGTTCGCCGATCGGCGGATCCGGCTGGCCGCGCCGGAGATCATGTCCGAGATCGGGCGGCTCAGCGTCGAGCGCGATGAGCGATATCCGTTGCGTCTCATCGGCATGCGCGAGATCCGTTCGGAGAACAGCTGGCAACACAACGCGCCGATGCTCCTGCGCGGCGGCCGCTCGCATGCGGCGCGAATGCATCCCGACGATGCGACGGCCCGGGGCCTCGGCGAGGGCGACCTGGTGACCGTCGCGTCACGGCACGGCCGGATCTCGCTGCCGGTGACGATCACCGAGGACATCAAGCCGGGCGTGGTCGCGATCCCACATGGCTGGGGGCACAACGGCTCCGGGGGCTGGACCCGTGCGAACGCGGCTGCCGAGAACGACCTCGGTGCCGGCGGGGTGAACGTCAACGCGCTGATCTCCTCGGACCCGGCCGACCTCGAACGCCTCGCCGGGATGGCCAACATGACCGGCGTGCCCATCCAGGTGTCGGCCTTGACGGCAGATTGCGCCGTCAACGAGATGGCCGAATACTGAACGCACGCATGCCGGTTCCCCGAACGAGCGGCGTGCTCGTCCAGGGAACCGGCATGTGGTTCCTCGTACCGAACCGATGGGATCGATGATCAGCCGGCGGCGGGCGGCATCAGGACCGTGTCGATCATGTAGACCTGCGCGTTGGCGGTCGCGACGCCACCGCAGGTCACGCTGCTCGTCTCGTTGACCTTGAGCATGTCCGGCGACCCGGTCACCGTCAGGGTCTGGCCCTCGAGGGTCTTGTGTTCACCGACAACCTTGTCCGGCGTTGCCTGACCCGAAACCACGTGGTAGGTGAGGATCTTGGTCAACAGTTCCGAATCGGTCTTGAGCTGGTCGACGGTTTCGGCCGGCAGCTTGGCGAAAGCGGCGTCGGTGGGTGCGAAGACGGTGTACTCACCGTTGTTGAGCGTGTCGACCAGGTTCACCTGCGGATTCAGCTGGCCGGACAAGGCCTGCGTGAGCGTCTTCAGTTCGGGGTTGTTCGATGCGGCAGTGGCGACCGGGTCCATCGCCATCCCGGAAACGGAGCCCGCGCCAGAGGGGTTGGCCGAAGCGTAGTCCGCACAGCCGGGACCGACCGGTCCGCTGGCGGTGTCGGCGGACTCGCTGGTCATCTCCGACATGGCAGTGGTCGTGGAAGTGCTGCTGTCCGAGTCGGAGTCGCTGGAACACCCGGCAACGACGCCGACGGCCAACACCAGTCCGGACGCCGCGACAACGAGGCGCTGAATTCGTTTGATGGCCATGGCCCATCCAATCTAGTAGGTCGTGGTCCGACCGTGTGGCCGGACTCACGACGTCATTCGCTGCCCGATTCGTTGCGGATTGCTCCGGTGCCGGATTGATCCAATCCGAGGCCTGTCGGTGAGCGAACTCCCGTCGGAGGAAAGGGAGCTGACGATGGTGCGAGTGTTTCGAGAGTCGACTGTGCGGGCAGCGGTGTCCGGTGTCGTCGCGGTGGCAGGCGGCTTGGCGGTCGGCGAACTCGTCGCGGTCGGTATCTCGCAGTTCGCGTCCCCGTATCGCGCGGTTGCGGCGTTTCTCGTCGACCATGCGCCTGCATTCGCCCGCGAGTTCGCGATAGACCGCTTCGGAACCGCGGACAAGCCGGCGCTGCTGGCGGGCATGGCGCTGGTGATTCTGCTGATAGCCGTGACTGCCGGAGTGTTGCAGGTCAAGCGCCCGCCCGTCGGGGTGCTGATCGTCGTGGCCTCCGCGGCGCTCGGCGTGGTTGCCGCGCTGACCCGCCCCACGGTGGAGATGTCCTACGTCGTTCCGCCGGTGGCCGCCGGATTGGTGGCGGTGGGTGTGCTGATTGTGCTGGGGCGCGGGAGCGCCGTCGGGAACGTGTCCGAAGAGGATGCGTCACGTTCAGGGGGATGGTCTCGCCGTCAGTTCGTCGGTGCGGTCGGGATCGTCGTCGTGACGGGTGCGGTGTGCGCCGGCCTGGCCCGGCGCGCCGCGGACACCGGTGGCGCTCTCGCCGAACGCATGCGGCTTCGGTTGCCGCGCACGACTTCTGCGAGCAGGCCGGTCCCGTCGGGTACCGAGCTGCGGATCGATGGTGCCACACCGTTCATGACCGGCAACCGCGAGTTCTACCGGATCGACACCGCGCTCCAGGTCCCGCAGCTGACCACCACCGATTGGCGGTTGCGGATTCACGGGATGGTGGACCGCGAGATGACGCTGAGGTGGGACGACCTGCAGTCGATGCCCGCGATCGAGCGGATCATCACGCTCACCTGCGTGTCCAACGAGGTGGGCGGCGACCTCGCCGGGAACGCACGCTGGCTCGGATATTCGATGCGCGACATCCTCGCCGAGGTCGGGGTAGACGCCGACGCAGACATGCTGCTGGCCACCAGCGTCGACGGATGGACGTCGGGAAGTCCGCTCGAGGCGATCCGGGACGGCCGCGATGCGCTGCTCGCCGTCGGCATGAACGGCGAACCGCTACCCCTCGAGCACGGATACCCGGTGCGGCAGTTGATCCCCGGTCTCTACGGTTACGTGTCGGCGTGCAAGTGGGTCGTCGACTGGGAGATCACCCGCTTCGATCGTGCCGAGGCCTATTGGACCCAGCGGGGCTGGGGTGAACGGGGACCGATCAAGACGGCGTCGCGGATCGATCGGCCCGCCCCGCTGTCGACGACGCCCGCGGGACCGGTGGTCGTCGCGGGCACCGCGTGGGCGCAGCATCGAGGTATCCGTTCGGTGGAGGTCCGCGTCGACGACGGACCATGGAACCCGGCCGAGCTCGCCACCGAGTACTCGACCGACACCTGGCGGCAGTGGACATGGACCTGGGACGCCACGCCCGGCCGACACACGTTGTACTGCCGCGCGACCGACGCCACCGGCGCGACGCAGCCGGAAGAGCGGGTGCCGCCCATCCCGGAGGGCGCGACCGGTTGGCACAGTCGGGCGGTGACCATCGAGTGAGCTACTGCATCCACTCGGCGTCGGCCCAGTCCTGACCCTCGGAGATGGCGCCCATCGTGGTCTGCCCGTCGAGGGCCTCGCGGATGATGTCGGCGTGTCCGCAGTGGTGAGCGGTCTCGCGGAGCAGCTGCAGGATCATGGTGCGGATCGTGGACCACTCGCGTTCCGGGGCCCATGGTGCGGTGGGCTGAGGGATGAGGTCGTCGAGGCTCTCGGCGTCGGCGATCACACGGTCGAATCGAGCGGCGTTGCGGTCGTAGGCCTCGAGCCAGCCGGCGAGGGTCTCGTCCTCGGTCAACTCGTATTCGGTTGCTGCGCGGCTCATGTCGAACTCGGCGTTCTCATCCCGCTCGGTGATGACCTTCGCGGCGTTCTCCTCCCCGTTGGCGAGGTGCTTGATCAGGGCGCCTATCGTCAGTGTGCTGACGGTGCTCTGCTTGCGTGCCTGTTCGTCGGTCAGGTTGCGGGCGGTGACCTTGAGCATGTTTCGCTGGTCCTGCAGGAGGGTGAGGAGTTCGAGCTTCTCGCCGGTGACGTCGGCGCTGAGTTCTGCGGTGGTGTAGGTGCCCATGGTGCTCTCCGGTTGGTCGTAGGTGATCGTTCGCGCTGGTGAGAACCACGTTACGAACCAATGCGGACAACTGATGTCCTCGTTGGAAAGGGATGTGGCGGCTATATCGGTTGAGCCGGCGGCAACCGTGCCCGACGATGGGCGCCATGACATCTCCGCTCGACGCGCTCACCCGGAAGCCCGACCGTGCCACCGACCGCGCCGCACTCGACGAACTCCTCGACGAGGCGAAGGTCGGCACGCTGAGCACGGTCGTCGAGGGTCTGCCGTGGTCGGTGCCGATGCTGTTCGCCCGCGACGCCGACGACATCCTGCTGCACGGATCGACCGGTGCAGGCGCGTTGCGGCATGTCGCGGCCGGTGCGCCCGTCACGTTCACCGTCTTCGTGATGGACGGGCTCGTCATCGCCGACACTCTCTTCGACCACTCCGCCAACTATCGGTCGGCGGTGGTGCGGGGTGTACTCGAGCCGGTCGACGACGCGAAGTCGGTGCTGGAGGTGTTGTCGGACAAGCTCATTCCGGGACGCGTCGCCGAGGTTCGCGAGACCACCCGCAGAGAGCTCGCGGCGACCGTGGCACTGCGGCTGCCGATCGTCGACGGCCAGTGGATCGCCAAGGCACGCACGGGCGGACCGGGTAGCGAGTCTGCGGACTGGACCGGTGTCGTACCGATGAGGACGGTCTACGACGAGCCGATCACGTATTCCGGTGAGACCGTGCCGGATTCGGTGCTGGCGCTGGCCAAGCCTCCGGTCGGGTAGGGCCGACCGCGTAGCGAGGTCCGCCCGGGCAGAAGTGGGCCGGCCGACGGGTCATCCGGGGGCGAATGACCCGCCGGCCGAGGGTTCGCGACAATGCGAACCGAATCGAGGTCACCGGGCCGGCCGGATTGCAGCAGCCGGTCACGGTTCTCGACGAGTACGCGGCCCAGCGGGAGGGGGGCACCCGCTGGGCCGCGCGTTGGGAGACCGCGCCCTGGGATCGCCGGGACGCGGTCGGCTCTATCCCTTGCGCAGCAGGAACCGCTGGATCTTGCCGCTGGGGGTCTTGGGGAGTGCGTCGACGAAGTGCACGACGCGCGGGTACGCGTGGGCGGCGAACTCGCTCTTCACCAGCTGCTGCAGCTCCTTCTCGAGGGCTTCGGTGCCCTCGACGCCGGGAGCGAGCACGACGAACGCCTCGATGACCTCGCCGCGCAGTTCGTCGGGCCGCCCGACCACCGCGACGTCGACCACCGACGGGTGCGTGATCAGCACGCTCTCCACGTCGAACGGTCCGATGCGGTAGCCGGCCATGATGATCACATCGTCGTCGCGGGCGCTGAAGAAGTAGCGGCCCTCCTCGTCGGCGCGACCGGTGTCGCCGGTCAGATACCAGCGACGGTCCTCGGTGAACCGTGCGGCGGTCTTCTCCGGGGCGTCGAGGTATCCGGTGAACCACATGAGCGGGCTGGCCGGGACGTCGATCGCGATCTGGCCGTCGACGATGCCGGCTGCGAAGCCCGGCATCGGCTTGCCCATGGAACCGGGGACGAGCGCCTCGTGGACGTCGTCGTGCCAGTGGTTGTTGATGAACATGCCGTGCTCGGTCTGGCCGTAGTGGTCACGCACCTCGGTACCGAGTGCCGTCTGCGCCCAGCCGATGACGTCGGGGGTCAGCGGCTCGCCGGCCGACGACGCGCGTCGCAGCGAGAACCCGGTGATCCGCGGGTCCTTGCTCAGGGTGCGGTAGACGGTCGGCGCCGCGGCGAAGTTGGTGACGCCGAGGCCGCCGAGGATCTGGGCGGTGAGCTCGGGGCTGAAGCCGGCGTGGAGCAGCAGGTTGCGGTGACCGGTGGCCAGCGGTCCGAGGATGCCGTAGTAGAGGCCGTACGCCCAGCCCGGGTCGGCGGCGTTCCAGAAGACGTCGTCGTCACGGACGTCGAGGCCGTAGTGCATGTACGCGACGAACGAGGCGAGTGCCCTCACCGGCACCGGAACGCCCTTCGGCGCACCGGTGGTGCCGCTGGTGAACAGCAGGATCAGCGTGCCGTCGCCGCCCACGGCCACCGACTCGGCGATCGGCTCATGCGACGAGATGAGCTCCTCGAACTGGTCTCCTGCGATGATCGCCTGGACGTCGTCGATGCCGTCCAGCTTCGACGCCTGGCTGGGCTCGGTGATCACGACCTTCGCGTTGCCGGCGCGGAGACGCATCTCGATCGCGGGGGTGGCGAACGCGGTGAACAGCGGGATGTAGACGGCGCCGAGGCGGGCGATGGCCAGCAGCGAGACGACGAGTTCTTCGCGCTTGCCCATGAGGACGCCGACGGTGTCGCCGCGGCCGACGCCGAGGTCGGCCAGTGCGGAGGCGAAGCGCTTGGAGCGTTCGGCGAGGTCGCCGTAGGTCACGTCGGTGGTGACCGGAGCCGGGGCGGAATCGGCGTCCGCGGAGGCCTCGACCTCGATCACGGTGAACGCGACGGCGTCGGGATCGTGACCGTCGACGAGGAGTGCTGCCGCGTTCGCGTCGGGCGCCCCGTAGATTGCCAACCAGCGGTCGACCATGTGGGTAGGGGTCATGGTGGCCTGTGTCATCGTGAACCTCGCTCTTGACTTCAGTAAGCTGGGTCACAGTGTGACCAGCGCACGTTGTCCCGGCCACCCTCCGAAGAGGGGGATAGAGAGGTGAGATGCCCGAGTCGCTGAGCGGGATCGTCACCGACGCGTTGCGGCGGGTGCGCAGATCCAGTGGTGTGCCGCTGGCCTTCGCCGGCGTCGTCAACAATTCGACGAGCCTGCGCCTCCAGCACTTCGCCGGTAGCCACGTCGGGGCGCTGAGCGGGCTGTCGGTCGACGTCGGGCACGGATTGGGCGGCAAGGTCGTCTCGCTGAATCGCCCGATGGTCGTCGAGGACTACCTGCGGACCCCGCACATCACCCACCGCTACAACACGCTCATCGAACGCGAGGGTCTGCGCGCGATGATGGCCGCGCCGATCATCGTCGATCGGACGCCGGTCGCGGTGATCTACGGCGCGTTGCACACCCCCGACCCGATCGGCGGCCGCATGCTCGACGTCCTCGCCGCCGAAGCCCGGGCCGTCGAACAGGAGATCGTGGCCTCCCGGGCCCGGTTGGAGCACGGTGCGCAGAACGAAGACGAGATGCGTGACCGCATGACCGCGGCCTATGCACGTCTGCGGTCGTTGGCCGACACGGTCGACGACGCCCGACTCTCCGAACAGCTCGCCGCGATCACCGACATCCTGGTCGCCGAGGCGGCGGCCGATTCGCCCGCGGTCGAGCTGACCGGACGTGAACAGGACGTGCTGTCGCTCGCCGCCCTCGGCCATTCCAATGCGCGGATCGCCGAGGTCCTCGGTCTGACCGTCCACACCGTGAAGAGCTACATGAAGGACGCGATGCGCAAGCTCGGCGCGTCGTCGAGGCTCGAGGCCGTGGTCGTCGCCCGGCGGTCCGGCCTGCTGCCCTGACCGCCCACGATCCGTCCCACGATCGGTAGAAAGCATGGGGATACAGCGCGCGGTCTCTCTACGGATCGCGGTGGCGGAGGTCACGCACGCACCTCTGGAATAGATCGGCGAACGTCGCAGTTGAAGAGCTCGACGGTGACGGATTCAAGCCCCGGGCCTCAACCCATCTGCCGCTTCGAGCGGCCACTCGCCGAGAGGCGCATTGACCGGCATCGTCCTTCAACACGCCGAAGCCGCCGACCCCACAAGGGACGGCGGCTTCGGTGCTGTCTGAGCTACCGGATCAGTGGTTGCGCAGCTTCTCGACCAGCTCGTCCTTCTTCAGATCGGAATACCCGCTGATGTCGAGCTCCTTCGCACGTTCCTTGAGCTCGTCGACCGTCCAGTCCTCATAGGAACCGGATTTGCCGCCACTCTTGCCCAGTTCCGATCGCGAACTGTTCGCCGCGGCGTTCGCGATCCGCGCCGACTTCTCCTTCGAGTTCCCCTCGTCGCGCAGCTTCTCGTAGAGCTCGTCGTCCTTGACCGACGGTCCCGGGTCGCGCTTCTTCTCCGCCATCGTCTGCCTCCTCGTGGTCGACACGAACGGTTCTCCCACGAGGCGTGCCCGTTCACGGGTACAACGAAACCCGGCCCGGTCGCCGGCGCAACGTGTGACTACCTGCAGTTAACGATGTTCACCACGAGAGGACGGCGGCGGCGACTACCGATAAGGTTGTGGCGATGTGTCCGGTGCGGGCGATCATGTCGTCGCGGTCGGGAGCACAGCCGAGCACGAAACGCTGACAACGCAGTTGCGGAAGGAATCTACGCATGTCTCAGACAGTCAAGGGAGTCATCTCGCGCAGCAAGAAGGCGCCGACCGAGGTCGTCGACATCGTGATCCCGGACCCGGGGGCGCGCGATGTGGTCGTGGCGATCAAGGCCTGCGGCGTCTGCCACACCGACCTCGCCTACCGCGAGGGCGGCATCAACGACGAGTACCCCTTCCTGCTGGGTCACGAGGCGGCGGGCGTCGTCGAGTCGGTCGGCTCGGATGTCACCCATGTCGAGGTCGGCGACTTCGTCGTGCTGAACTGGCGTGCGGTGTGCGGTCAGTGTCGCGCGTGTAAGCGCGGTCGCCCGTGGTACTGCTTCGACACCTTCAACGCCAGCGTCCCGATGACCCTCACCGACGGCACCGAGCTGACCCCGGCGCTGGGTATCGGCGCCTTCGCCGAGAAGACCCTCATCCACGAATTGCAGTGCACCAAGGTCAATCCCGAGACCGACCCAGCCGTCGCCGGGTTGCTCGGCTGTGGCGTCATGGCCGGCATCGGTGCCGCCATGAACACCGGCAACGTGGGCCGCGGCGACTCGGTCGCGGTCATCGGCTGCGGCGGTGTCGGCGACGCCGCCATCGCCGGCGCCAAGCTGGCCGGTGCGACCACGATCATCGCGATCGACCGCGACCCGTCGAAGCTGGAGTGGGCCAAGGACCTCGGCGCGACCCACACCATCGACGGCACGAAGGTCGACGACGTGGTCACCGCGGTCCAGGATCTCACCGACGGCAACGGCGCGGACGTGGTCATCGACGCGGTGGGCCGCCCGGAGACCTACAAGCAGGCCTTCTACGCTCGCGATCTCGCCGGCGTCGTCGTCCTCGTCGGCGTGCCGACGCCGGAGATGACCCTGGAGATGCCGCTCGTCGACTTCTTCTCGCGCGGTGGCGCCCTGAAGTCGTCGTGGTACGGCGACTGCCTGCCCGAGCGCGACTTCCCGATGCTCATCGATCTGTACGAGCAGGGACGTCTGCCGCTCGACAAGTTCGTCACCGAACGCATCGGCATCGACGACGTCGAGGCCGCGTTCTCGGCGATGGAGGCCGGTAAGGTCCTGCGCTCGGTGGTGGAACTCTGATGGCCGGGCTGCGGATCGACAACGTCGTCACCTCGGGCACCTTCAGCCTCGACGGCGGCACGTGGGACGTCGACAACAACGTGTGGCTCGTCGGCAACGACGACGAGGTCATCATCATCGATGCCGCGCATTCGGCGGCACCGATCCTCGAAGGTGTCGGCGACCGCACGGTGAAGGCGATCGTGCTGACCCACGGTCACAACGACCACGTCACCGTCGCGCCAGAGCTGTCGGAGGCCACGGGCGCGCCGATCCTCCTGCACCCCGGCGACGACATGCTCTGGAACGACACCCACCCCGACGTGTCGCACCAGGATCTCGCGGACGGGCAGAAGATCGGCATCGCCGGAACCGAGCTGACGATCATCAACACGCCCGGACACTCGCCGGGCTCTTCGGTGATCCACCTGCCCGAGGCCGGCGTGCTGTTCTCCGGTGACACCCTGTTCCAGGGCGGACCGGGCGCGACGGGCCGCTCGTACTCGAGCTTCCCGACGATCATCGCCTCGATCACCGAGAAGATCTTCACCCTCGACCCCGAGACCAAGGTGTACACCGGTCACGGCGACGGCACGACCGTCGCTGCCGAGGCACCCCATCTCGAGGAATGGATCAAGCGCGGCAGCTGATCCGCGGATCCAGGAGAACACCCGGCGCGGGCTGCCGATCAGGCGCCCGCGCCGGGTGTTCTCATGTCATGTCACGGGTGTTGCCGCGGCGGACCCGGCTGGTTGCTGCCGGGCTGATTGCCGCCGGGTAGGTGATCCCCCAATTCGTGCCTGCCGGGATGGGTTTCGGGATTGTGGGCGCCTGCACCGGGCGTTCCGGGCCCGGGCGTCCCGGTGCCGGGCACGCCGGCGCCGGGTGTTCCGGGACGGGCGCCTTCCCGGCCGGCGGGGTCATGACGATGGTCGTCCCCGACACGACCGCGGTCGCCGCGGACATCGGGATCGAGCTCGTCGGCGCGGGCCAGGGTGCTCTCGACCTCCTCGCGCTTCTCCGCGGCCTGTGTGCCGTGGGCTCGCGCCTGTTCGTTGAGTCGCTTGGCCTCGGCGGCCTTCGCGTCGGCCTCGGCCTGGGCCTTGCGCGCCCGTGCGTCGGACTCCTCGGCGATCGCCTCGCGTTGCCGCAACTCCGACACCTGGCCGGTCGCGTTCTCCCGGATCTGGTGCGCCTTCGTCCTCCGGACGTCCTGCCGCTTGCGCAGGAACAGCATCAGAAGAGCGAGCAGGACGATCACGACGACGACGGCGATGACGATCCATACAGCGGTATCCATGGGGGCCTCCTCAGGGGCGGGAACATGGCGTCGAACGGGTACCCAGAACGGATTGCCGTCAATCTGCACGTACACGTGCCCGGCCGGATGCAAGTGAGCCTGGGTTCCGGGTCTGCGGGGGTACCGTCTACGACATGATCGCGCTCGATGCGCTGGTCCCGCCGGCGCTGCGCGGTTACCGGCTCGCGTGGTTGCGCGCCGACATCACGGCCGGCGTGACGCTCGCGGCCGTCGCGATCCCGGAATGCATGGGCTACAGCTCGATTGCCCATGTACCGGTCGAGGCGGGGCTGTACACCATCATCCTGCCGACGATCGCCTTCGCGCTCTTCGGCGCATCACGCCTCCTGGTCGTCGGGGCGGACTCCGCGACCGCGGCGTTGCTGGCCTCGGGCATCGCCGGGATCGGCGTCGGCGGCGTTCACGGCGGCGGTGGTGTGCGTGCTCCTGACGTCGCGTCGCACGGTTCCGCGGTTGCCTGCGGCCTTCGTGCTGGTGGTGGCATCGATTGCGCTGGTCGCGGTCTTCGGCTGGGATGACAACCTCCCGGTCGTCGGCAATCTGCACGGCACGCTGCCGGATCTCGGTCTGCCCACCGGGTTGGGATGGGACGCGGTACCGAAGGCGGCGACCGTTGCCTTCGGATGCACGGTGGTGATCCTGGCCCAGAGTGCGGGTACGGCACGAGGACTCGCGCATTCACACGGCGAGACCACTGACGTGAACCGCGACATCGTCGGCCTCTCGGCGGCCAACATCGTTGCGGGACTGAGCTCTACGTTCGTGGTCAACGGAAGCCCGACCAAGACGCAGTTCCTCGACGAGCAGCGCGGCCGCACCCAGGTCGCGAACCTGACGATGGCTGCGTCGGCTCTCGTCGCCGTCGTCTTCCTCGGAAGTGCACTGGCCTACCTTCCGCACGCGGTGCTCTCGTCGATCGTGTTCCTGGTGGCGATCGACCTAGTCGACGTGCACTCGTTCCGCCGGATGTGGCGGATCCGCCGGGTCGAGTTCGGGATCGCGGTGCTCACCGAGATCGTCGTCGTGGTGTTCGGGGTGCAGAACGGGATCCTGACGGCGATGGTCGTGTCGCTTCTCGAGATCATCCGCCGGCAGTATCGGCCGGAGCGGTTCGTCGTCGGGGTGTCCGATCACGGACGTGCGCGAGAGTATCGGCCGGCCCGGCCGGGTCAACAGTCACTTCCCGGACTGATCGTGTTCCGTTACGACGCAGATCTGTTCTACGCCAACGTCAATCGATTCTCGGACGATGTGATGGCGCTCGTCGAGTCGGCTCCCGATCCGGTGCGGTGGCTGGTGCTCGACTGCACGGTGATCTCCTACGTCGACTATTCGGCGACCGGTGTCCTCGACGACCTCGTCGCCTTCGTGCATTCCCGGGGCGCCCATTTCGTCCTTGCCGGCGTCGATCCCGAGCTCGAGCATGTCCTGCGTACGGAAGGGCTCCTCGAGGATTTCGATCCGGCCCACGTCTTCCCGACTGTCGGAGCGGCAGTGCGGGCCTTCGAAACGGCGGATTCCCGGTCCGAGCCGGGGGACGACACCGGCGAGACGGATGGCCGGTGAGTGTCTCCGAGTGTCACCCACCTGCGTATGTGACCTGACTCGCAGGGGTAACCTGCGAGCAATGAGCGAGTCCGCGGTCCGCAACATCGACCACCCCGAACAGCCACCGGTCCCCCGGAGTCGCATCGTCCTCGCGTCGATGATCGGTACGAGTATCGAGTTCTTCGACTTCTACATCTATGCCACCGCCGCCGTGCTGGTGTTCCCGGTGTTGTTCTTCCCGAAGGGCGACGACACGGCCGCACTGCTGTCGTCGTTCGCGACGTTCGGACTCGCCTTCGTCGCGCGGCCGATCGGCTCGATCCTGTTCGGACACTTCGGAGACCGCGTCGGACGCAAGGCGACCCTCGTCGGGTCATTGCTCACGATGGGTATCGCGACCTTCATCATCGGCCTGCTGCCCACCTACGAACAGGTGGGCTACCTGGCCCCGGCACTGCTGGCGCTGATGCGCTTCTGCCAGGGCCTCGGTCTGGGCGGGGAATGGTCTGGCGCAGCGCTTCTCGCGACCGAGACCGCCGAGAAGGGCAAACGCGCCTGGGCCGCAATGTGGCCGCAGCTGGGTGCACCGATCGGGTTCCTCTTCGCCAACGGAACCTTCCTGATCCTGATCTACGGTCTCGACTTCGACGCCAAGACCGCCGCTTCCGACCACGCGTTCATGACGTGGGGGTGGCGAATCCCGTTCCTCGCCAGCGCGATCATGGTCGCCGTCGGTCTGTACGTGCGCCTGAAGCTCACCGAGACACCGGTTTTCGCCAAGGCGGTGCAAGAGGGCAAGAAGGTCAAGGCGCCTCTCGCCGAGGTCGTGAAGTCCAGCTGGCGTCAGCTGATCGCGGGCACCTTCATCATGGTCGCGACGTACACGCTGTTCTACATCGTGACCACGTGGATCATCTCGTACGGCACCGGCAAGGTGACCGATGCGTCGGGTGTGAAGCTGTCGATCAGCTACGCCGACTTCCTCGAGCTCCAGCTCATCGCCGTTCTGTTCTTCGCTGCGTGCGTGCCGATCTCCGGACGCCTCGCCGACCGCTTCGGCCGCCGATCCTTCCTGATCGTCATCACCGCCGCGATCATCGTGTTCGGACTCTGCTTCGAGCTGATCCTCGATCCGGCGTCGATGACCGACGGTACGATGCTCTTCTTCCTGATCCTCGGTATGACCCTGATGGGTCTGACCTTCGGTCCGATGAGCGCGATCCTGCCGGAACTGTTCCCGACCAACGTCCGCTACACGGGGTCGGGCATCTCCTACAACGTCTCGTCGATCATCGGTGCCGCGGTCGCGCCGTTCATCGCGACGTGGATCGTGTCGGACTTCGGTGTCGGCTGGGTCGGCGTGTACCTCGCGGTCGCCGCGTGCACGACGCTCATCGCGCTCATCAGCGTCCGGGAGACCAAGGCGGTCGACCTGAGCGAGGTCTGAACCACCCGCGGAAGTGTCGGGGCCTCGGCGTAACGTCGAGGTCGTGAGACTGATCGACGTGGTGCAGACATCCTCGGACGTCGCACGCGATCGTTCACGCACCCGCAAGACCGAGGTGTTGGCCGGTTTGCTGGCCACGGCCACCGACGCGGAGCTGCCGATCGTGGTCGCCTGGTTGTCGGGTGAGGTCCCGCAGGGCAGGCTCGGCGTCGGCTGGCGATCCCTGTCGAAGCTGACGTCCGAACCGGCGGCGGAGCCGTCACTCGAGGTCGCCGAGGTCGACGCCGCGTTCGGGGAGCTCGCTTCGGCGAGCGGACCGGGTTCGACGACCCGTCGCGCCGACACCCTCACCGCGATGTTCGGTGCCGCCACCGAACCCGAGCAGAAGTTCCTCGTCGCCCTGCTCACCGGCGAACTGCGCCAGGGTGCGCTGGCCGGGGTCATGACGGACGCGATCGCGAAGGTCACCGGTGAACCCCTCACCGCGGTGCGTCGGGCGCACATGCTCACGGGATCCCTCCCGGAGACGGCCGCCCTCGCACGCTTCGGCGCCGAGGCGCTGGCCGGCATCGGACTCGAGGTGGGCCGCGCCGTGGAGCCGATGCTCGCGACGCCGGCCGACACCCTCGACGCCGCCCTGGACCTCCTCGGACCCGACCTCGTCGTCGACTACAAACTCGACGGCGCGCGAATCCAGGTACACCGCAAGGGCTCCGACATCTCGGTCTACACGCGCACACTCCGTGACGTCACAAGCAACGTGCCCGACCTCGTCGAGGTGATCGCCGGGCTGCCGTGCGACTCGGTGATCCTCGACGGCGAGACCCTCATGCTCGGTGACGACGGACGGCCGAGGTCGTTCCAGGACACGATGAGCCGGTTCGGATCGGGGCCCACCGCGGCCGGTGAGCCGGAACGTCTGCTCAAGCCGTTCTTCTTCGACTGCCTGCACCTCGACGGTGTCGACCTCATCGACCGTCCGCTCTCCGAACGTCTCGCCGCGATCGACTCGATCGCCCCGCAACTGCGGATTCCGGCGGTCACGCGACCGACCGCGGAGGAGGCCAGGGACCACTTCGACGCCGCGATGGCCGACGGCCACGAAGGTGTGATGGTCAAGTCCCTCGACGGCCTCTACGTGGCCGGCCGGCGCGGAAAGGCCTGGCAGAAGGTCAAACCCACGCACACCTTCGACCTCGTGGTACTCGGCGCCGAGTGGGGGTCCGGCCGCCGGACCGGCTGGTTGTCGAATCTGCATCTGGGGGCTCGTGATCCGGAGACCGGCGAGCTCATCATGGTGGGCAAGACGTTCAAGGGCCTCACCGACGAGATCCTTCGATGGCAGACCGAGGAGTTCCCGAAGCACGCCACGCATGAGGACGCGCACACGGTGTACCTGCGCCCGCAGATCGTCGTGGAGATCGAACTCGATGGTGCACAACGGAGTTCACGCTATCCCGGTGGAGTGGCGCTACGGTTCGCGCGGGTCGTGCGGTATCGCCCCGACAAGACTCCGGACCAGGCCGACAGCATCGAGGCAATCCGGGCTTTGTTGAAGTGACCCCATCTGCTGCCGACCCCTCGATGCCTGAGGTGCGAGGAGCGTAAGCGACGAGCCACGAAGGCGCGCCGAGATGTGCACCCGGCCGCGCGTCAGCTCAACGACAGCTGAGCGACCGGAGCACTGGTCGGTTGCGCCGATCCTCCGGGGGGTTCGACGGTGAACGCCAGGGCGTCGGCCGTGTTGATGCCCGACAGCACCGCGGTGGTGACGGGTTCGACGTCCTCGTCGGTCATGGTGCCGGCCGAACGTGTGCCGCCGGGTCCGACGAGCCACATCTGGTACACGGTGCCGGGCTTCGGTGGCGGCACCGAGTTCATCACCAGCACAGCGGAGTCGGCGGACTGGGCCAGATAGACGGTGGCGCTCCCGGTGGCGACCGGCGCGCTCGTGGAGCGCAGGTCCTTGGCCGAGAACACCTGCTCGGCCGGTGAGGCGACGGGCGCGGGAGCGCTCGGTTCGTCGGAGTTCGACAGTCCGATGGCCCAGCCGAGTGCGCCGACCGCGATCGCGGCGACGGCCGCCGCGGTCAGGTAGGTGAAGCGACGTGAACGGCCGGTGCGTCGGGTGTCGAGATCAGCGGGCGGTTCGCCCGCCTCGGGTGCCTCGACAGCAGGCTTCTCGATGATCGGGACCCCGGGACTCGGAGCGACGTCCGGTGTCGGCGGCGTGTCGAGGCCGGCCTCGGCGCGCGCCGCGGCGAGCACCCGATCACGCAGCGACGGCGGTGGAGGCGTCGCGGTGGCGGCGCTGATCGCCGCCATGGCCTCGCGCGTGGCCCGGACCTGCTTGGCGAACAGCTCGCGAAAGTCTTCCGGAGCAGCGGCAACCCGCGTCTCGATGTCGTGCAGCTCGTCTACGGAGAGTGCGTTGAGCCCGACGACCGGCGCGAGTTCGAGCAATTCGGCAGCCTCGGGATCGAGGTGATCAGACATCGGGCGCCTCCTCTCCTCGGCGTCGTGCCGCCATCATGTGTCCGCGTGCCGCCGTGACCGGGGCGGCCGCGGCAAGAAGTATGACGTACGGCGCTGGTATTCGGGGTAGCCGGGCCGACGGCTCATGGTCTTCTCCAGAAGTCGTGCACCCGTGGCGTACACCAGGAAATAGGTCATGGCCACCGGGGAGAGGATGGTGAGCACCCCCGGCCAGGCACTTGCCGCGATCAACCACAGACCCCACCACACACTCGAGTCGCCGAAATAGTTCGGGTGTCGCGTCCACGCCCACAGCCCGCGATCCATGATCTTGCCCTTGTTCGCGGGGTCGGCCTTGAACTTTCGCAGTTGGGCGTCGCCGATCGCCTCGAAGGAGACCCCGACGATCCACAGCAGCGTGCCGGGCGCGAGGATCGGGAGAAGACCGGTGGACTCGGACACCGCCGACACCTGCAGCGGCAACGACACGAACCATTGCGACACTCCCTGAATTCCGAAGATCTTGCGTGCGATCGTGCCGAGGCCGTTGCCGCCGGAACGCTCCAACAGGTCCACGTATCGCGGATCCTCGCCTCGGCCCTTCGATTTCACGTACATGTGCCAGGTCAGGCGCAGACCCCAGACCGTCACGAGGATGGTCAGCAGCCAGTTCCGGAGCGGGTCTCCGCCACCGATCAGTACGCCAATCCAGGCGACGCCGACGAATCCGAGTCCCCACGCGACGTCGACCACGTTGTAGCGACCGATCCGGTGACCGACGGCGAACGTCGCGGTCTGGAGTACCGCGAGGAACACCAGGCTCGCGGTCGTGATCGTGAGGAAGCCGGCCCAGCCGGTCATCGGCCGGCCTCTCGGCCGCCCGCATCGCGGGTGAACACCAGCTGATGGACGTCGAGATAGCCTGCGCGGAAACCGGCTTCGGAGTAGGCGAGGTAGAACTGCCACATCCGCAGGAAGGTGTGGTCGAATCCCAGCCGGAGGACCTCGTCGGCATTGGCGAGGAAACGCTCACGCCACAGACGCAGGGTCTCCGCGTAGTGGGGGCCGATGGCGGTGCCGCCGGACAGGCGCAACGACGAGTGATCCCGAACCACCTGTCGAAGACCGGGAATCGAGGTGAGCTGACCGCCCGGGAAGATGTACTTGTGAATCCAGGTGTAGGTGTTGCGGGATGCCATGAGCCGGTCATGGGGCATCGTGATGGCCTGGATCGCGACCCGGCCGCCCGGCGCCAGTACGCGGTCGATGACCTGGAAGTAGGTGGCCCAGTACGCCTCACCCACCGCCTCGATCATCTCCACCGAGACGACCGCGTCATAGGTGCCGTCGACCTGGCGGTAATCGAGCAGATCGATCTGGACGCGGTCGGCCACCCCGGCCTCCGCGATGCGGGCACGGGCCAGCTCTTGTTGTTCCGACGAGAGGGTCACGGATCGGACCGACGCGCCGCGGGCAGCCGCACGCAGGCTCAGTTCGCCCCAGCCGGTGCCGATTTCGAGGAGTCGGGTGCCGGGGCCGACCCCGGCGAGGTCGAGGAGGCGGTCGATCTTCCGCTGTTGTGCGACGGCGAGCCCGGACCACTCCGGGTGACCGACGTCGTGCGGAGGGTTCCCGGACACCTCGAACAGCGCACTCGAATAGGTCATCGTCTCGTCGAGGAACGCAGCGAACAGATCGTTGGACAGGTCGTAGTGGCGGGCGATGTTGCTGCGCGTGTTGGCGGTGGTGTTCGCCTCCGACGCAGGATGTCTGGGGAGAGTCGCCGCGCGCAGCCACTGAAGCGGCCGGGGTACGAGGTCGCCGGCGTGTTCGGCGAACGGCACGAGGACGCCGACGAGGTCGTCGGTCGTCCAGTCCCCGGCCATGAACGCCTCACCGAAACCGATCAGGCCGCCGGTACCGATGCGTCGCCACAGGTCATCCGGCCGCCGGATGATCATGCGGGGCTGGACGGCGGTGCGGTTCAGGCCGCCTAGAGACCCGTCCGGATACTCCACGCGGATGTTCAGCCGGTCTGTCGCGCGCCGGAAGAGGCGCTCGGCGGCCGCCGCGCGTACCGAAGCGGTGCGTCCGGCCGGCAGGGAGGCCACGTCGGGCCACCGCGCGGCGTCGACCGGCCCGAGATCGGGTACTCCGGAGTGCTGCATCGGGATGCTCATCGAACCTTCTCCTCGAGCGCGATGGTGGTCTGTCGGGTGTGTTCCGGTCGTGCGACGACGGGGAGCCGTCGCAGCCACAGTGCGATGCCGTGCCGGCGGATCCGGGCGGCGACGACCGCGGGTGCGAACGGGGTCCGCAACTGGGTGGCGAGCACCGCTCCGGCGGTCGCGGGCCGCACCCTGCCCCGCAGCGTCGCGACGAAGGGCCGCTGTCCGGGACGATCGAGCGTGACCGACACGAAGACGGTGTGCCTGCCCGGCTCGGGCAACCGCAGCCGATACGTGCCGTCGACCGGGTTGAACGGCGAGACGTAGAACTCCTTGCCCACCCGCGCGTCGCCGCGCTCGTCGGTGCGGACGACGTAGCAGTGGCGTTGCCCGTAGGTGTTGTGGACCTCGGCGACGACGTAGGCGAGGGCACCGTCGGCGTCATGACACCAGAACACGCTGATCGGGTTGAACACGTAGCCGGCCACACGCGGGGACAGCAGTGCGGTGACGCGGCCGGTCGGCGGATCGACGCCCGCGCCGCGCAGGTGCGCGTCCAGCCGGTCTCGCAGGGTCGCACCGGGAGTGGCGGGTTCGGGGAAGTGGTCGTCGGCGAGGAAGCGTGCGAAGGGTCGCAGCGCACGGGGCGGCCGAGGCAGGTCGTCGAGGTCGACGAGCCACGTCGTACTGCGGTAGGTGAACGAATGCCGGACCGGTGTCGTGCGCGCGTGCACGATCTCGGCGTCGACGATCGCGGGAAGGGGCGGCGGCGTCATGCCGGCACCTCCGGCCTGGCCCAGGTGTAGCCGAGGCGGGCCGCGGCGCGCACGCCCGACGCGGCGCCGTCCTCGTGGAAGCCCCACCCGTGGTAGGCGCCGGCGAAAGCGATGCGGTCGGTGTCGATCGTCGGCAGTTCGGCCTGTGCCGCAACGGAGGTCGTGGTGTAGATGGGATGCTCGTAGGCCATCGCGGCGTGTACCTTCGCCGGGTCGACGAGGTCGGTGCGGCCCAGGGTGACCAGCATGCGCGGGGCGGTGGTGGGCAGGCTCATCAGACGGGTGAGGTCATAAGTTACCGCGACCTCTCCGGCGCCGGAGGGTGTCGTCGGCTCGTCGCGGATCTGGTAGTTCCACGACGCCCAGGCGCGTCGGGCGCGGGGGAGCAGGGAGGTGTCCGAGTGCAGGACAGCCAGTTTCGGCAGATACTGGATCGCACCGAGGATACGCTTCTGGTCGGGTGTGGGTTCGGCCAACATCGACAGCGCCTGGTGCGGGTGGGTCGCGACGACCACGGCGTCGAAGATCTGGGCCGGGCGGTCTCCCACGGTGACCTCGACCCCGTCGGCCGTGGGGAGCACCCGGTTCACCGGTGTGCCACAGTGGATCTCGCCGCCTCGAGCCACCAGGGCATCGGCGATGGCGGTGACGTACCGGATGGAGCCGCCGACGACGGTCCGCCAGGTGGGGGAGCCGAACACGCTGAGCATCCCGTGGTGGTCGAGGAAGGTGAACAGATACCGCGCCGGGTAGTCGGCGGCGGTCTGTTCGTCGCACGACCAGACGGCGGCCACGAGGGGGAGCAGGAAGTTGTCGCGAAAATTGTCCGAGAAGCCCTCGCGTGCGACGAACCGGGCGAGCGGCTCGTCGGCGCCCGGGTCGTCGAGGACACGGCGGGCCGCGCGATGGAAGCGCACGACCTCGCCGAGCATGCGCAGATAGCGGGGGCGCGTGAGGTTGCGAGCCGTGGGGAACAGGCCCGTCACACCGAGTGCCCCCGCGTACTCGAGTCCGGTGAGCTTCGAGGACACCGACATCGACATGTCGGTGTCGAGGGTGGCGATGTCGAGTTCGTCGAAGAGGCGCAGGAGCGTCGGGTAGGTGCGGTCGTTGTGGACGATGAACCCGGAGTCCACGGCGAGCGGACCCGTCGGCAGGTCGAGAAGGTGGGTGTGTGCGTGCCCGCCGAGGCGGCTGTCGGCCTCGAACAGTGTCACCCGCGCATGCCGGGACACGACATGGGCCGCGGTCAACCCGGCCACCCCGCTACCGATGACCGCGATCGATTGCGGTGCCCGGTCGGGGCCGGTCTTGAGTGTCATGCCCGGTCTTCGGACCCGACACCCTCATCGGATGGGTCGGAAACCCCCGCCGACCTCGGGTGGACGTATCAGATCCGGGTCGGCGCGCCGCCGGGCATCTGCTGGTCGGTGGGGACGATCTCGGCGCCCAGGGGCAGCAGCGACACCGGCACCATCTTGAAGCTGGCGATGCCGAGGGGAATGCCGATGATGGTGATGCAGAGGGCGAGGCCGGTGGCGATGTGGCCGAGGGCCAGCCAGATCCCGGCGACGATGAGCCAGATGATGTTGCCGATCATCGACGCCGCGCCGGCAGTCGGTTTGCGGACGACGGTGCGGCCGAACGGCCAGAGTGCGTAGTTGGCCATCCGGAACGACGCGATACCGAACGGGATGGTGATGATCAGGATGCAGCAGATGATGCCGGCGACGACGTAGCCGATCGCCATCCACAGACCGCACAGCAGCAGCCAGATGACGTTGAGGATGGTCTTCATCCGTCCATTGTCCACGCGCCGGCGCGCAGTGGGGACGAAAGCGTGACCAGCACTGACCTGCATACGCGGGGATGGGTCACATTACGATTGGTCCCCATGGGTGGTCGGTCGGGTCGGACGCGGGAAGCGGTGTGGGCGTTGGTCACCACGCTGGTCCTCGTCATCCGCATCCTGGCGACGATCGCCATGGTGCTGTTCGTGATCGGCTGGGCCGTCGCAGCAGTCCGCGACTCCCTCGACAACGCCTTCCTGTGGCCGGCGATCGGTGCAGGTGTCGCGTTGCTGCTGAGCACCTACATCTACAGCCATCTGCGGGCGCGGTACCCACGGCACAACGGCTGGATTCCGTAGGTTCGCCCCTGCGGACCCGTGTGCGGCAGGATGCGTGCATGGGTCGACTCTGTCTGTGGTTGATGCTCGCGGGAAGTGTGATCGCGGTGCTGACGGCCGCATTGTTCGAAGGACTCTCGGGGCCGGGCTTCGGTGAGTTCTACGCGATCTCCTCACCTGCCGGAGGGCCCGTCACTGTCTCGGAACCCGGCCGATACCTCGTCGTCGCGGCCGTGGGCGCCGTGGTGGGGTTGCTGACCGGCGTGGTCCTCGGTATCGCCGGCGCGCGGATCGACGAACGACGCCGCCTGGGTGTCACCGCCGTTGCGGGCCTTGGAGGTTGTGCGGTGGGAGTTCTTCCGGCTTTGGCACCGGCGTACAACGCAGCCGACTTGCCCGGCGGGATGACGCCGCTGGTGCTGTATGCGGTGAGTGGTGCCGTTGCCTACGGTTTGGCAGTGGCTGCGGTGTACTGGGTCCTGCGCGCGGGAGGTGATCCCGCAGCGCGAGCCACCGCCAGGACCACGGCTGTCGTGCTGCCCGTCGGCGCGGTGGTCGCGACCTTGGCCGGTATGGGTAGCGCGTGGCTTCTGGGGTTCTCCACCACCACCTCGACGTGGCTCGTGGTGGTGTCCGTGGTCCTGGTGTTCCTCACCGTCACGTTCGCAGCCGCGCGTGTGCTCGGGATTCGTTCGCACGAAACCGGGTGAGGCCGGATGCCGTCGGCTGACGTGCTGGTGGGGGCTTCGACGCGGTGCCTCGCTGCGCTCGGAACCGGCTCAGCCGGCGGGGGTGGATCGGTTCGGCCGGCGGGGGTGGATCGGTTCGGCCGGCGGGTCGCTGAGTCAGGCCCGCCGGCCCAGCCGGGCGAGCAGCGTCGTCTGGCGATCGGCGCCGGCCGGGACGTCGACGCGTTCACAGACCCCTTCGGAGTAGAGAGCGTCCCCGAAGCCGTCGGCTGCGGTCTCCATCTCGGTGAGCTGGTCGTCGGTGAAGCGGTGGTCGAGGCCGGCGGCCGCGGCGATGTCCCACCGGTGGGCGATCATGTCGAAACCGTAGAAGCGGACCAGGGTTTCACCGATGGTCGTCGGACCGAAATGGCCGTCGAAGGCGCGGTCGGCGATGGTCGGGTCGGCGAGACGCGCGGAGACGGCGTCCCGATGAGCACGCCAGGCCGCCACCGGGTCGTCGAACGACGGGGCCGGACCCAGGTCGACGTCGTGCCGGGTGAAGAAGTCGCGCTGGGTGTCGACGACGTGCGCGACGACGTCGCGGGCGGTCCAGCCGTCACACGGCGACGGGTTGGACCAGGCCTCGGCGGTCAGCGTCGCGAGGACGTCGCCGAAACCGTCGGCGTAGGAGTTGTAGCGGGTCAGCAGTGGTGAATTGTCAGTGTTGGTGGTCATGATGACAGTCAAGCGCGAGGGCAGGGGGCGGTGATTGATGAAACCCGACAACTCGGGATCGACGCGACTCGACGACGTCGAACGCGCTCACCTCGTCGACCCGGCGGACGCGAGCTACCGCATCGGCCGATGGGGGCCGAGTCCGGACCTCGACGAGATGATGCGCCGGTTCTGGGTGCCCGTCTGGTCGGTCCCGCCCGGGGCCGAGGCGCCGCAACGCGTGCTGCAGTATCCGGTCTGCCTGCTCGTGATCAGCAACACCTACGCCCGTTTCTACGGAGTCGTCACCGGCCTGTCGGAGACGGTGCTGACCGGTGACGGCTGGGCGGTCGGCGTGATGTTCACCCCGGGTGCCGGCGGGTTGCTGGTGGACGACGTCGCGCAGTGGACCGACCGGTTCGACGAGCTGTCGGTGGTCTTCGGCGAGTCCGGCGAAGGTCTCGCACGGTCGGTACGCGCGGTGATGGAACGCGCGCCCGAGGACGAGGAAACCCAGCGCGCCGCCACCGACATCGTCGAGGAATGGTTGCGCGGATATCTCCCGATGGATGATGACGGCCGGCTCGTCAACGCGATCGTGGAGTGGGTCGAGAACGATTCGACGGTGGTGGCGGTCGCGCAGATCTGTGAGCGGTTCCACGTCACCGAACGCAGCCTCCAGCGGCTCACCCGACGCCGGTTGGGCCTCACACCCAAGTGGCTGATCCAGCGCCGACGCCTGCAGGAGGCAGCCGAACTCCTTCGCGAACCCGACGAGACACTGGCCGAACTGGCCGCCCGACTCTCCTACGCCGACGAAGCCCATTTCGTCCGTGACTTCAAGGCCGTCACCGGGATGACGCCGAGGGAGTTCTCCGCAAGGTTCGCCTGAGCGGACCGAGTACACTCTCTACACGCGTCTGGAAAGCCCGATTGTTGCCGGGATCACACTTTGCCAGGCAGAATCGTCGACATATGGCGAGCGACGGAGGGCGCATGACTGACGCGGCTGCGGTGGCGACACGCATCCGCCGTGCTTACGAGGAGTTCCTCTCCGGTGTCACGCCTCCGTCGGATGCGGTCCGCTCGATCGTCCGTGATTCGTGGGCCCGGTCGTTGAGCCGCGGCATCGACCCCAGCGACGTCAACCCGGCCGACGGCCTGCCGACCGGCGAGTCGGTGCCGATCATGACGGCCGACGAGTTCGCCGAATACCGGGCGACACATCCGATCACCGCGGTCCGGCCGCTGGTGCAGTCGTTGATGGTCGACGCGATCGCCGACACCGGCGTCGTCGTCGCCCTGACCGATCAGGTCGGACGGTTGCTGTGGGTCGAGGGTGACTCCGCGGCCCGCGACAAGGCCGGCCACATCAACTTCGTCGAGGGCTCGATCTGGAGCGAAGAGGCAGTCGGGACCAATGCCCCCGGTCTCGCGCTGGCCGTCGATCGCGGGGTGCAGATCGTCGGACCCGAACACTTCGCCGGCCCGGTTCAGGAATGGAGCTGCGCGGCAGCACCGGTGCACGACCCGTTCACCGGTCACGTCATCGGCGTGATCGACGTGACCGGCGGACGCGAGGTCGCGGCGCCGTTCGCCCTGGCCGCGGTGCGGTCGGTGGTCGCCGCGGTGGAGCGCGAACTCCAGTCGAGCGCCGTCGATCTCGCCGACCCGTCGACCTTCCGCCCGGGTGTCTCGCGGACGAGCGCCGCATACCTCACCGTCCTCGGCGACGGTCCGCATCGGTGGCGTCGCACCGCGGATGCGACGAGTGCGCGCACCGTGTCACCCCGTCACGCGGAGATCCTGGTTCTGCTGCAAGCGTTTCCGGAAGGCCTCAACACCGAGCAACTCGCGCTGAAGCTGGCCGAGGAAGGCCTCGACCCGGTGAGCGTGCGGGCCGAGATCTCCCGGCTACGGCGCGATCTCGGCGCCGACGTCCTCACGAGCCGCCCCTACCGTCTCACCCTCGACATCTCCTCCGACATCGAGGAGATCCGAACACGCATCGAGACCGGCACCGATCTGGCAGCGGTGGTCGACGACCTCGGCCGCGGTGGGCTGCTGTTCGAGTCGACGGCGCCGGGCATCGTCGAGATCTTCGAGGAACTGCGTGAGGACCTGCGGTCCCGGCTCATCGCCGGCGGCGACGTCGCGGCCTTGCGCAAGTGGACGTCGTCGGTCCATGGTCGCGACGACCTGGGCGCCTGGCGTCGCCTTGAGCACCGGCTGCCCGTCGGGCATCCCGACCGCCCCGTCGTCGGCGGGCGCATCAGGTTGCTGGACAAGCGCTACGGCGTGTGACGCTCTCTGCTCCCTGAGGAGGACCGTCCCCTGCTCCCTGAGGAGGTCCGGAGCCTGCGGAGGACCATCCACTGCTCCCTGAGGAGGTCCGGAGCCTGCGGAGGGCCATCCACTGCTCCCTGAGGAGGTCCGGAGCCTGCGGAGGACCGTCTCGAAGGGCACCTTCCGAACGTTGCAACCCTTGTGCAACGAGTCCGCACCTACCGTGTGGAACAGATCACACCGGACGTCCAGTGGTGTCCCACGTGACAGATTCCAGTGCCCTCGAGAAGAGGCCGACACGCAAGGAGTGACCATGACCGTCTTCGCAAAGCCCGGTGCCGATGGCTCGGTGATGAGCTACGAGTCGCGCTACGACAACTGGATCGGCGGCCAGTGGACCCCGCCGGTGAAGGGCCAGTACTTCGAGAACCCGTCGCCGGTGGACGGCAAGACGTTCTGCGAGGTCGCGCGCTCGACCGCAGAGGACATCGACCTCGCCCTCGACGCCGCCCACAAGGCCGCTCCCGGGTGGGGCAAGACCCCCGTCGCCGAGCGTTCCCTCGCACTGCTGCGCATCGCCGACCGCATGGAGGAGAACCTCGAGAAGCTCGCTGTCGCCGAGACCTGGGACAACGGCAAGGCCGTCCGCGAGACCCTCGCCGCCGACATCCCGCTGGCCATCGATCACTTCCGCTACTTCGCCGGTGCGCTGCGCGCCCAGCAGGGCGGGATCTCCGAGATCGACGAGGACACCGTCGCCTACCACTTCCACGAGCCGCTCGGCGTCGTCGGCCAGATCATCCCGTGGAACTTCCCGATCCTCATGGCCGTCTGGAAGCTGGCCCCCGCTCTCGCCGCCGGCAACGCGGTGGTGCTCAAGCCCGCCGAGCAGACCCCGGCGTCGATCCTCTACCTGGTGAGCCTCATCAGCGACCTGCTGCCCGCCGGTGTTCTCAACGTGGTCAACGGATTCGGCGTCGAGGCCGGCAAGCCCCTCGCCTCGAGCAACCGCATCCGCAAGATCGCCTTCACCGGTGAGACCACCACCGGCCGCCTCATCATGCAGTACGCGTCGGAGAACCTGATCCCGGTCACCCTCGAGCTGGGTGGCAAGAGCCCCAACATCTTCTTCAACGACGTCATGGCGTCCGACGACGGCTTCCTCGACCGTGCGCTGGAAGGCTTCTCGATGTTCGCGCTCAACCAGGGCGAGGTGTGCACCTGCCCGAGCCGCGCGCTGATTCAGCAGGACATCTACGACGAGTTCATCGCCAAGGCCGTCGACCGCGTCTCGAAGATCAAGCAGGGCAACCCGCTCGACACCGACACGATGATGGGTGCGCAGGCGTCGAACGACCAGTTCGAGAAGATCTCCTCGTACCTCGCCATCGGCCGGGACGAGGGTGCCGAGGTGCTCACCGGCGGCGAGGCCGCGGATCTCGGCGGCGACCTGTCCGACGGCTTCTACATCAAGCCGACCGTCTTCCAGGGCAACAACAAGATGCGCATCTTCCAGGAGGAGATCTTCGGCCCGGTCCTCGCGGTCACCACCTTCAAGGACTTCTCCGACGCCATGCACATCGCCAACGACACCCTGTACGGCCTGGGTGCCGGCGTGTGGAGTCGCGACGGTGCGACCGCATACCGTGCGGGACGTGAGATCCAGGCCGGTCGCGTGTGGACGAATACCTACCACGACTACCCGGCGCACGCGGCCTTCGGCGGCTACAAGCAGTCCGGCATCGGCCGCGAGAACCACCTGATGATGCTCGAGCACTACCAGCAGACCAAGAACCTTCTGGTCGGTTACGCCCAGAACGCGAAGGGTTTCTTCTGATCTGACCCTTCGAGACGCTCGCAAGCTCGCTCCTCAGGGGGCGGGGGAGGTGATTGAGAATGACCACCGAACAGAGTGCTCCTGATCGGGTGGTCGCCACAGACGCCGCCGTGCAGCTCCTGACGAAACTGTCGGAGTTGCACGGCGGACTCATGATCCACCAGTCCGGTGGGTGCTGTGACGGCTCGGCCCCGATGTGTTATCCGGTGGGGGAGTACCGGGTCGGCCAGCGCGACGTGTTGGTCGGCGAGATCGAGCTCCCCGAACCCATTCCCGCCGTGCGGGTCTGGATCAACGGCGACCAGTTCGAGTTGTGGAAGCACACCCAGCTCATCCTCGACGTCGTGAAGGGACGCGGCGCGGGGTTCAGTCTCGAAGCGCCGGAAGGCGTGCGGTTCCTCTCGCGGGCGCGGGCCTTCACCGAGGAGGAGAACCAGCTCCTCGCCGCGTCGCCGCCGCTGACGGGCGCGACGGTCGGCGACTGAGGAGACTTCCGCAGAGTGCGTCGTGAGTGTCGAAATCCGATACTCACGACGCATTCTCGGTTTCCCGGCAAGACGTCGCCGAGCGCATACCATCGGAGGATGTCGATCTCCGGCGATACACCACCACCTCGTCCGCGCGTGGCCATCACGCCGATGCGTCCGCAACGGTCGACCGAACGCGTGGGAGCCGTCCGCTGGGCGGTGCTGGGCTGGATCGTCACCATCGCGTTGACCGTGGTCACGGTGGTGGTCGTCGTGGCTTCGCTCGACGACATCCGCGCTGTCCTGGCCGCCGACCTGATCCGCGAGCATCCCGAGAGCGGCACCGACGCCGGCCGCGCCGTGGACGTCTCGCTGCTCGTGGGCGCCTGTGTCGCCCTGGTCGTCGTGGTGCTGGGGCGGCGGGTGCGGCGCTGCTGTGGGCCGGGCGTCGGTCGGGGCGGACGATGCTGGTGGCCGGCGCGCTGGTCGCGACCGCCGGCGCGGTGGGCTTCCACCTCACCGTCAGACCGTCGGCGGCAGGGCTTGCCGACGCCGGATTGCCCACGCCGGTGCAGTGGGTGCCGGCGGCCGCGGCGGTGATCGCGCTGATCGCCACCGGGGTCGCGTTCACCCGCGCGGTCAGTGCCTCTCTGCGCTGAATCCTGCTGTCCCGGAAGGTTCCTCGTCGAGGCCGGCGACGATTCCCTCGGCGCTCCGGACCGCCACCTGACATGCCGACGCGACGTCCGGGGCCATCAGCGGATGGCCGGCGAGGGAACGCCACGCGCGAGCGGCCTCGATCGCCGATGCGCGCAGGTCGGGCGCGTCGATCCCCGCCGGGAGACCCAGACGGGTGGCCGGGTCGATCCCCGAACCGCCGATAAGACGGGTGAGTTCGGCGATCTGATCCGCGGGAAGGTCGAGACCGCCGACGCGAATGTTGCTGAGCAGTCGCAATTCCCGGAAGCCGTGCACGTCGGCGAGTTCCCGGCGGACCGCCGCACGCAGTTCGCGCACCTGTGTCGAGGACTGCGTCGCGAGCAGGTGATCGAGCGTCACCAGCGCCGAATGGGATTTGAGCGCCTCGGCGCGCTGGGCGAACTGGGTGTCGATGATCGCGCTCAATTCCGACAGGCCACTGCGTTCGACGAGTTCGGCGGCCAACGCGGTCGACGACGTCGCGCCGAAGCGGATGAGGGTCACCGCGAGCCGGATGCCGAAGACCCCGAACCGATCGGCCAGCGACCGGCGGAGTTCGGCCGGGATGTGGGGCAGGATGTCCGGGCGGGCGAAACGGTCCATCGTCAGCAATGCGGCCTCGAGTTCGGGGCCGGGCGTCGAGGCGAGCTGCGCGAGCGCCCGGAACTCGACCTCGCGGAGCGTCCGCGCCCCGAGCGCGAGGAGTCCGGCGACGGGGACCACGGCCTGGCAGAGACCGGTCCGTTCGAGTTCGCCGGCGAAGCGTCCCGCGATCTGCTGGGCGGAGATCATCGCGTCCATCCGACCAGCACCCAACTCGTCGGCGCGGGAGACGACGCCGATCACCCCCAGCGGACCCGACGACCCGCCGATCGCGGTGCCGATGCGTCGCAGCATCGCCGTGTCGGTGGCGGTGAGCGACCGCAGCAGATAGACCACCGCGTCGACGCCGGACCGGCCCCGGGGTTCATCGCCCCCGGACTCGTCCACGGGCGCCAGGAGGCGGATCGTGGAGTCGGACAACTCCGTCGACAACGACGCGGTGCCCGGCGTGTCCACGATCGTCGTGGATTGCAGTGCGCGGGCGGGCCATTCGACGTCCAGATGGTCGACCTGCTCGGCGGTGAGGCGTCCGAAGTCGAAACCCAGCCGCCCGTCGATGCGGGTCACCGGGATGCCGACGGCACGACCGTCGTCGACGTGTGCGGTCACCGACGGCGACCGACCGTTGCGATACCAGGTCACGACCCGCGTGCACTCGGTGGCATCGGTCGGTGCGATGTCTTGCCCGACAAGTGCATTGAGCAATGTGGACTTGCCGGCCTTCAGTGAACCCGCCAGCGCGACCCGCACCGGCTGATACAGCCGGCGTTCGCAGAGGTCGAGCTCCACCTGCGCGCCGGGGTCGCCGGACAGGGCGCCGCGGGCGGCGTCGAGAAAGCCACGCGCACGATCGATCCCGGCCATCAGCGGGGCTGCTCCGAGGCGGGGCGACCGGAGGTCGGTCGAGGTGCGTCGCGTTGATCCGGGCCGAGTTGATCTGGGTCGAGATGATCCGCGGCCTTGCGCAGCGCGGCGACCGCGGTCAGCCGGGCCTCGAGTTCGGCGGTGCGCCGGGCACGCTCCGACTCGGTGGACGTGGCCGCCGACTGTGCGGCACTGAGGGATTCGGAGATGGAACGGGCGGTCTGTTCGGCGACCGAGCTGAAATGGTCGCGCAGCACGCGCTGGATGACCCGCAACCGGTCGCGGGACTCCTTGCCCACCTGGAAACTGACGTCGTCGGTGAAGGCCCGCACCGCCACCTTCGCCTTGGCGCGCCGCTCGAGCACCTTCGCCTGCTTGTCGTCGCGATAGGCCTTGGTGCCCAACAGGAGTCCGGCGCCGACCGACACCGGGTTGATCAACGCCATGCCGACCATCGTCGAGATCAGCCCGAACATCAGCACCCCGCCGTAGGAACCGCGCATCCCGATCAGCAGTTTCTGCGTGACTCCGACCTTGCCGCTGTCGAGTTCGGCGAGTTCGGCCACCGAGTCGAGCACCCCGGTCAGATCGGCGATGTCCACGTCGGGGAGTGAGCTCTGCCCGGCGGCCGCGAAATGGTCGGCGACCCGCTCGGCGAGCCAGACCGACCGCTCGTGAGCCCACACGAAGTTGTCGCCGATCACCGCCGCGGTCTGGTCGGCCAGCCATTCGCTGAGCTGCTCCCAGTCGACGCCGGGATCGCCCTCGTCGATGGCGCGTTCGGCCTCACGGGTGACCGCGCGCAGACGGTCGCGCAGATCGTGATCGATGTCGGCGGCGAGGTCGGCGACACCGTCGGCCAGCGTTTGCTGCCACTGAGCCGATTGCCGGCGCATCGCCTCGGCATCCGTCTTGGCCTCGTGCAGTGCCCGGACGGCTCGGTTCGCGGTGTCCGGATCACGGAGTGCGGCCAGTTCGCTCCCCAGCGTGAGGGCGAGATGTTCGCTGACCACCCGGAGATCGGTGGCGACGGCGCCGCGGGCCGCCTGCCGTGCGGTGGCCACCACCCGCTCGCGCAGGTAGCGGTAGAGATCCAGGAAGCCGGCCTCGGTGTTGAGTTGTTCGTCGTTCAGACGCAGCGCGTGAGTGCGCAGCACCGACGAGACCGGCAACACCGGGATGTCGATGTCGGCGGTCCGCAGGTGGGCGCGGTCGGCCTCGGCGACGGCCCGCCAGTGCGGATACAGGTCGGTCTTCGTGATGAGACAGGCGACGGTCGGGCACAGGCCGATCACCTGCTGGAGGAACGCCATCTCGGGTGCGGTGAACTCCTGGCTGGCATCCGACAGCACCAGTACGGCGTCGGCGGCCGCGACCATGCCCAATGTCGCTGCGGCGTAAGGATGTCCGTGCCCGCCGACGCCGGGGGTGTCGACGAGGACGAGACCGTCGGCCAGCAGTGGTCCGGGCGCACCGATCTCCAGGCGCAACACCTCCCGGCCGCCGGCGAGCGGGGAGTCGGGGGTGATGTCACCGATCGCCTCGAGCGGAATCGGAATGCGATTGTCGGCCGACGGACCGTCGACGACGAGGTGCGCGGTCGGCTCGGGGGCGTGCGAGATCACCGTCGGCACCGCGGTCGTCTCGTCGTCGCCCACCGAGCACACGTCGAGGTCGAGCAACGCGTTGACGAAGTGGCTCTTCCCCTGTTTGAGCTGTCCCACCACGACTATCCGCAGGCGAGGGTCGGAGATGCGGGTCCGCGCGCCGTCGAGTCGGGTCACGAGGTCGGTGCGGCCGGCTTCCCGGGCCACGTCCGACATGGTGGTCAGCAGTTCGCCGATGGTCGACGGGGGATTCGGGGTCGACACGGCACCGGGGGCAGCGGTGACCTGCGCGACGCCGGCCTGCGGGGATTCGGCGGGTGAACTGGTCATGATGTCCTCACGGTAGTGGTGAGCCGGTGCGCACGGTCGGCATTGTGCGTGTCCGCGGGTCCGCCGCGGAAGCGAGGTCGGCCCCGGCACCACCCGCGGCCGTTGATGCGGCCGTCGGGCGATGCCGGGGCGAATCCATCGGGGTGGGGTCAGCCGGCGTCCGGTCCGGCGTCGACGTCTCCGGAAGCGGCCGCACCGGCATCGGAGTCGGCGCCCAGCCCAGCCGTCAGCCCGCCGGTCAGGTCGCCGGTGAGACCACCGGTCAGGTCGCCGGTGAGTCCGCTCGTCGTGTCGGCCACACCCCCGACCGTCGAGTCCAGTGCGCCGCCGAGGTCGACGCCGGCCTCGCCGCCGCCGGTCAGAGCGCCGGAGAAGTCCCCGGGAACCTCGGCGCCGGGAAGCTCTGCGCCGAGACCGCCGACGGCGTCGGTCGTCGCGTCGAGGGTCCCACCCAGTGTCGAGTCGATCGCACCGCCTGCGTCGCCGCCGACGTTCACCACGCCGCCGGCCGCGCCGGAGACTGCGGTCGTCAGGTCGCCGGTGATCTCCGCCGGGAGTGAACTGTCGAGGCCGAGGTCTCCGTCGAGGCCGAGTCCACCGCCGAGACCCAGACCGCCGCCGAGCCCCAGATCACCGCCGAGGCCCAGGCCGCTGTCGAGGGCCGACCCGACCCCGGCGTCCAGCGTCGTCCCGAGCCCGGCGAGTCCGCCGCCGAGTCCGGTCTCCAGGGTGCCGGTGAGATCGCCGGCGACGGTGCCACCGAGTCCGGCGGTCGTCAGGATCGGGGCGCCCACGCTGATGCCGTCTTCCGGGGAGATCACAAGACTCGGGTTGAGCACCGCGCCGAGCTCACCGGTGAGCACGCTGCTGAGACCACCCGTGGCCTGCAGTGTCGAGTCCAGGGTCGTGACCAGGCCGTTGGTGGCCGACAGATCGACCTCGAGGGCGTTGCTCAGCGTGCTGCTCAGCGCGCCGGCGAGGTCCGCTCCGCCTGCCAGTCCGCCGGCGAGGTCGCCGCCGAGCTCGCCGCTCAGTGCGGTACCGAGAACGGCGCCCAGGGAAGCGCCGACGTCGGCTCCCACGTCGCCGCCGGCGCCCAGGACCGTCTCCAGCGTCCCGGTGAGGTCGGTGGCCGTCTCGGTGACCACGCCGAGATCGGCGCCCGCCGCGAGTGCGGCGTCCAGTGCCCCGCCGAGCTGGGTGATCAGGGCACCGTCGACGCCGAGCGCGCCGCCGAGGTCGGCGGCCAGCAGTTCGCCGACACCGAGGCCGGCTCCGGCCGCGGCGTCGAGGATGCCGTCGACGCCTGTACTTGCGCCCAGAACCCCGCCGAGCGCGGCACCCAGCTCGGCAGCGAGTTCGCCGCCGCCGCCGATCGCGGCGCCGAGCTGGGCGGCCAGATCGGTGGTGAGGTCCGCGTCGAGGAGACCGGTCAGATCGGTGCCCAGGACGCCGCCGAGCTCGAGTGCCCCGCCCAGCGCGGCTCCGAGATCGGCACCGGCCGTTGCTCCCAGGACGCCGCTGAGCACGGTGCTCAACGCGGTGTCCAACCCGGCGCCGGCCGACAGCAGCCCGCCGAGTGCGGCACCCAGCTCGCCGCCCAGGCCGCCGACCACGTTCAGTCCGCCTTCGAGGGCGCCCCCGACGGAGCCCTCGATGACGCTGCCGAGGCCGGCGCCCAGTCCCGACCCGAGACCCAGACCGGTCTCGAGTGCCCCGCCGAGACCGGTGGTCAGTTCGGCCGCGAGGCCACCGTCCAGCGCCGCGGCCAGGGTGCCGCCGAGTGCCGCGCCCAGTGCGCCCGCGGCCTCGCCCCCGGCCTCGAGGCCCGCGGCGAGTGCGCCGGAGAGGGTCGCCCCCAGGTCGCCGCCCGCCGCGAGCGTCGACTCGAGGTCGACGAGGCCGCCGGCCGCGAGCACCGACTCCAGCGTCGCCGCGAGACCGGCCTGTGCACCTCCACCGACACCCAGAACCGCGGTCAGCGCACCGCCGAGAACCGCGTTCGCGCCGGCGGCACCGGTCAGTGCCAATCCGCCGGCGGCGGCTGCGCTCGAGGTCAGTGCGACTCCCAACGCGGTGCCGACCGACGCGGCGGCCGTGCCGCCCGCGGCCAGGGTGGAGCCGAGCGCCCCGGTGAGGGTTGCGCCGAGCTCGCCGGAGAGGTCGGCAACGGCCTGCGCGTCGAGCAGTCCGGAGAGCGTCGCGGACAGGTCGCCCGCGACGTCGAGCGTCGAGGTGAGGGCGGCGGTCAGATCGCCCGACAGGTCGGCACCGAGGCCGAGCGCACCGGAGAGGACCGCGGAGATCGCGCCACCCGCACCGAGTCCGGCGGCGAGCGCCGTGGACAGGTCGGCACCGAGCGCACCGCCCGCACCGAGGGTGGCGCCGACCAGCCCGCCGAGGGTGGCACCGAACTCGCCGGCGAGTTGGCCGCCCGCGCCGAGCGCCGTCGACAGCTGTGCGGCGAGCCCGCCACCGAGTCCGAGGCCGGCGCCCGCGGCGAGGACGGCGTCGAGGGATGCGCCGAGTTGACCGACCAACGCGCCGTCGGCGTCGAGCGCGCCGGCCAGCGCGCCGGCGATCAGCGGTCCGGCGCCGGCACTCAGTTCGAGGCCTCCGGCGACCACGGTGTCGAGGGCGGCACCCAGCGCGGCGCCGAACTGTGCCGCCACGTCGCCGCCGGCGCCGAGTCCGGCGGACAGGGCAGCTCCGAGAGCGACGGCCAGCTGACCGGCCAGGTCGAGGTCGCCGAAAGCGATTCCGCCGAGGTCCAGGTCTGCGAGGGAGAGACCGGAGAGGTCGACTCCGCCGAGCCCGATCCCACCGAGGAAGCCGCCGAAGTCGATGTCGCCGAGGCCGATTCCGCCGAGGTTGATGTCACCGCCACCGACGTTGATGTCGCCGAGGCCCAGTCCGCCGAGACCGAACCCGAATCCGCCGCCGGCGCCACCTCCGATGGCACCGCCGATCGCCCCGCCGCCGATTCCGCCGACGCCACCGCCGGCCCCGATGATGGCGCCCAGGCCGCCGCCGGCAGCACCACCGGCGGCCAGTCCGGAGTCGGCGACGAGCGGAGCCGCAGCCGAGATGTGTGCGGGCGTGATCCCGGTGAGCCCGGCGCGGTCGATCGCGGCCTGGGGATTGCCGCAGTAGCTGTTGAACGCGTCCTCGTCGCGGAGCAGACCGAGGATGAAGTCGAGTACCGCATTGGTCGGCATGGCGTCGTTCCTTGCGTCGGGGAGATCGCAGTTCGATCCCGTGTCGAGTCCGACGCTAGGTGCCGGCGCGGTCCGGGACATCGGGGTGAATCCCCAGTCCTGGCCGCGATGGCCGATAGGGGGCCGGGCCCCCGGGGCCGGCGTCGCCGGGGCGCGGAGGGATAGGGACAGGGGAGTTTCCCCCTAATCGTCGTCGAAACGCTAACGACCCGATGGCCGTCGGCGACACACTCCTTGAAGTGCACGGTCGCGCAGGCCGCGGCACGCGTTATCAGACAAGGAGCTGACCGACATGGGGATCGCGATCGGTGTGAAGATCGGGAGCGCGAACAGTGTCGCGGTCGTCGCCTCGGAGCAGTCGTGGGAGAGCTCGCTCTCCGCCGAGACCGCCGCCCTGGTGGATGTCGCCGATTTCCTCGACCGCGTCGGCGATCCGGTACCGGTGCTCGACGACCACGGACGAAGCCGGTCTGCCGCGCAGATCCACGCGGAGGCGGTCGCCGAGCTCGTCGCCCGACTCGAGCAGGCCGACGACTCCGTTGCTCACCTGACCGTGGTGCATCCCGACACCTGGACGCCGGAGGCGGTCGACGAGGCGCGTGCGGCGTTGGTCGCGCGCGACGGCGGGCCCGCGTCCGAGATCAGCTGGGTGGCGGAATCGCTTGCGACGCTTGCGGCGATCGAGCACAGCGAGGGTGCCTTCGGTGACGGTCTGGTGATCGGCTACGACCTCGGCGCATCCGGTCTGACCGTCACCGTCCTCGCCACCGGCACCGAACCCCACGTGGTGGGCCGGCCGCTGCGCGTCGACTCCGTCAGCGGGAACGAATTCGACCGGCTGCTGCTCGGACACACACTGCGGGTCACCGGCGTCGACGCCGAGCTCTCCGATCCGGGCCGTGCCTCGTCGGCGCTCGATGATCTGACTCGTCTCCGGGCCGAGTGTCGCGGCGCCAAGGAATCGCTGTCGGTCGACACCGACGCGGTCGTCGACGTCCGGGTGGGAGAGGCGACGACCGTCGCACGGCTCGTCCGCGATGACATCGAGGACCTGGTGCGAGCACTCATCGCGGAGTCGGTGGCAGTGATCCGCGAGGCACTGGCCGGTGCGGGCGTCGACCAGGCGGGAGGCCACCGGGTCCCCGTCTCGGCGATCGTTCTCGGCGGTGGGGGCGCGTCCATCCCGCTCGTCACCGAGGTGCTGTCCTCGACCCTGCGCGTGCCGGTGATCCTCGACCCCCAGCCCGCGACCGCTTCCGCGGCCGGTGCCGCATTGATCGGCATTGCCGCGTTCGGTGCGCATGACCTCGCGCCGACGGTCGGTGTTCCCGGGCAGGAGCTCGCGGTGTTGCCGGGGGACCGTCCGCTGCGCGAGATCGAACCGGCACCCAGCACTCCGGTCACGGCACCTGCACCTCGTCTGTCCCGTCGCCGGCGCGGAATCCTGATCACCGCCGGCGCCGCCGCGCTGGTGCTGGTCTCGGCCACCGGACTCTCGGTGGGGACGGGGCTGGTGGGATCCACGGGCGAGGCGACGCCGCCTCCCGCCGGTGCGGTGACCACGTCGGCCGGGTCGGCGCCGGTCACACCCGGGGCTCCTGCTCCGACCGTGGCCGGAGCCGACTCGCGAACTCGCACCGCCGACGCCGCGACCGACACGGGTACTCCGGCCCCGGGCACCGGCGCCCCACGCCGGACGACGGTCGCCGCGCCGAGTGCCGGTTCGCCGGCGCCCGGGACCACCACTCCCCGCGGTCAGGCACCCGCGCCCGGCGGACAGACCCCTGCGCCGGCGGCTCCGCCGGCGCCGTCGAACCCCGGTACCTCGCCCGTGCCCGACGAGAACCCCCCGGCGGATTCCCCCGAGCCGAGCCCCGGAGAGGGCTCAGGCGGTGGCGGAATCACCCCGGGTGGTGTACTGCAGGTGCCCGGCAAGGTCCTCGACGGTACCGGTCAGGTCCTCTGTGGCGTCACCGGTGTCATCTGCTGACGCGGGGCGAGCGTCGACGCCGCCGACCCCGACACTCGTCGATCGCCGGGACCCCGCCCTCGCGTCGGACTGGGTCGACGACATCCTCGACCGTGCCCGGGCCCAGCTCCCGCTGTGTGCCGTCGTCGTCGGGACACCGGGAAGCGGACGTACGGATCTGGTGAAGGTCGTGCACGAGCGACTGCGAGTTCTCGACGTCGCGGTCAGCGTCGGCATGCCGCCGGACGAGGTGTCGTCCGGACGGCCGGTCGTACTCGCCGACGACCTCCACACCTGGCCGGGTGACCTCGTCGCACGGATGACCGCGAGGGTCGACGCCGGAACCATCGCGCTGGTCGCCACGACCGAGCCCCGCGACACCGACCAGGTCCTCCGACGGGTCCTGGACCTCGCCCGACGCTCCGGCACGCTCCTCGAACTCGGCCCGGTGAGCACCGCGGACGTGCTCACCGACGCGGCTCGTGGCGGTCTGAACCTGACGCCGGCAACCGCGTCTCAGATCCGTCGACGCTGCGGCGGAGCGCGCACCGTCGTGACCGCCGCGCTGCTGGCGATCCGGGAGGCGGCAGTGGCCGCCGCACCCGGGGAGACGGTCGATTCGATGGCGGTCGTCGAAGGCGTGGCGCGTGACCACCACCATCGGCTCCTCCGGGGGCTCGACCCGACGACGTTGTCCGTCCTGGCCCTGGCGTCGGTACGGGGACCGCTGGACCCCGACAGCCTCGCCGAGACGCTGGATGTCCCGCGGGACGCGGCGCTCGAGGCACTGGACCGCGCGCGGGGAAGTGGTCTGCTGCGCGGAGCCGACGTCCTCGTCTCCGCCGCAAGCGATCCCCTGCACGCCGTTCTCGGAGGCCGGCGACTCGACGAGCTCCGTCGCGCGTCGGTCGCAGTGCGACTGCGGTCGACCGAGCTGACCGCCGACGACGCGTTGCACGCCGCGGAGTCCGGGGTCGAGGACCCGCGGCTCGTCGACACCCTGCTCGCCGGTGCGGCTGATGCCACCGCCGCGCGTGCGGTGGTCCTGCTGCGGGCCGCCGATCGCGTCGAACCGGGGCGGGACGACGTCCGTCTCCTGATGGCTCAGCGCGCGTTGGCGTCTGGTGACGTCGACGGGGCCGGTGTCGTCGCGGACACCCGGCTCGAGACGGCTGACCCGGGTGAGAAGGGGATCGAGCACTGGGTGGGGGTCGCGGCGGTGGTCGCGGCACACCGCGGCTTCGCATCCCATGCGGCGGATCTCTATCGCTGGCTCGGATCGGATCGCATCGTCGCAGAGCAACTCTCGGCGGTGACCGCGCTCCTGGCGGTCGGGGACCGGGCGGCCGCCTCGGCGATCGCCGCAGCGGATGACGGGCAGCCGCCGGTGGGTGCCCGCGCGATGCGTTCGCTGGCGATCCGCGGTCTGCTCACCTCGGTCGGGTCCCCCGACGACGGTCTGGGCGACGGCGTCGACCTCGTGGTCCGTGGACTCGCCGCCGCGACGAGCAGGACGGGGCCGGCCGCTTCGAGTACGTTGCATGCGGCCGTCGCGCTCGCGCTGAACGGCGGCGACCTGAATGCGGCCAGGACACTCCGGGGAGCGGTCGGCGACTCCGCCGACGGTACCCTGCTCGACGCCGAGATCGCGCTGGCCGGCGGTGACCTCGAGTCAGTCACCCGTCTGCTGCCGACCACCGAACCCGGCGGCATGGTCGACCGGCTCCGAATCCACGCCATCCGCCTCGGCCTGGCGCGTCGCAACGGTGACGTCCCGGCGCTGACGGCGCTGTGGCCGGAGGGCTTGTCACTGCTCGCCGCGACCGAGGTCGACCTCTATCTACTGCGTCCGCTCGCGGAGTACTGGCAGGCCGCCGCCCGGTTGGCCGACGCCGCCTCGATCGAGCGGTACATCATCACGGCCGATCGATTGCTCGACACGCTGGACAACCCGGTGACGTGGTCGGCTCCTTGGCATTTCGCCGGAGTACAAGCAGCCGTCATCGCCGCCGACGGTCAGCTCGCGGCCGAGCGACAACGACACCTCGACGCCGCGACCGCGCCGTACGCGCGGGCGTCAGGCCTGGCGATGGCCGCCCGCACGTGGTCGGCACTCACGTTCGATCGGGTGGGGAGCATCACCGACGACGAGGTCTCCGCTGCGGTCGCAGCCCTGCGATCGAACGGATTGGACTGGGAGGCAGTACGTGTGGCGGGAGTTGCGGCGTTACGCGCCGAGGACCCGAGTGCTGCCGCGAACCTTCTGGAGACCGCCCATTCGGTCGACGCGGATCGACGACGCCCCCGACCGATCGACGGTGTGCTGACCGAGCGGGAAGCCGAGGTGGGCCGAGAGCTGTTGCAGGGGTTCACGTATCGGGAGATCGGTGCGCGTCTGTTCATCTCGCCGAAGACGGTCGAGCACCATGTGTCGCGTATTCGACGTCGACTGGGTGCGGGATCGCGCTCGGAGTTGATGTCGGCACTACGGGCCGCCGGATGCGGCTGACTCCCACCACCGAAAAGTCGGTCGGATATGTCGTGCTGCGGGACAATACGAGAATTCGGCGATCTGTCGGGATTGTCGAGAGTCGACGAATTGCATTGGCAATTATGTGAAATTGAATGTGTGATGCATTCGACAACAGGGGTGTTCACTTGCGTTGTCGTTTGTTACGTTCGGCGAAGCCCGTTGTTACGTTCGGTCAAGCCCGTGAGCCGAAATATATATGGAGGCAAACGAATATGAAACGAAATCTCATTCGTGTTACCACGATTGGTGCAGCTCTTGGCATTGCCGGCCTGATCGCACCGGCCGGAGCGAATGCCGCGCCGGTATCCGAAGCGAATTGCGCGAAGCAATCGACCCCCGGTAACCCAGCCGGGTGGGGAAACACATTCGGTGATGAACGAGGTCAGGCAGGAAAAGTGACTGCGACGCAGGTGGTGGACGAGGACGGCTCGCTCGAATTCGTCACCACCGAGCAGACACCGCGTCAGGCGTCGTACCATGGCGCCGGCCGGCTTCCGCTCGCCGACCTGGTGACGAGCAGCAAGGCGCTGACCTTCGAGAAGTCCGCGGGGCAGGCCAATTGGCAGATCCGCGTGACCGGTGCGAACACGGGTGCCGGCGATGGATTCCTCACCCTGGTGTGGACCGCACCCGAGGGTGCCGGCAAGACCGCGGACGCCGCGGCGTCGAATCAGTGGTGGGCCACCCGCGACCTGCCCGGCATACCCAAGAACACGAAGGGCACGCTGGCCGACTTCGTGAAGGCCGCGAACAGTGAAGGCAAGACCACTGTGGTGGACCACTACGGCATCTCGAGCCAGCCGCCGGCCGCGACGCCTGCCGGCAAGGTGAACGTCGACAACGTCTCGTTCAACGGTTGCACCACGAACTTCGCGGCCACGGGCGCCGGCGGTGCCTTCGGCTCGCTGGAGAACATCTTCCCCATGAATTGAGTAGAGCCGCCTCGAAAACACTCCGGGCCCGCGACCTTTCGGTTGCGGGCCCGGAGTGTTTTCCGGTGATCAGCAGGCGTCCTCCACTCACCACTGGTCGAATCCGACATTGGCCTGCGGGAAGCCGGTGTCGATGTGGCTGTTCATCCAGTACTGCTGGGACTGCGGTCCCCAGATCCCGCTCATTCCGGTGTTGACGTTGAACTTGTGGTTGGTGAGCTGGTAATTGGCGGTGGGGCCGAACGCTCCGATGCGGTACATGGCATTGACGTCGAGGTGGTTGTTGAAAGGTGCGACGGCCGTGATGGTTTCGCTGGCACCGGGGTAGAGGACCTTCTGCGGTGCGTTGACCCACTGACCGCCGTCGGCGTTGCTGCCGATCAGGTACTCGGGCTTGTTGGTGTGGTTGGTGATCGTCATCGCGACCGTCGGCTCGCCCGGGCGGGTGATCGGCATGGTGCCGGCGTGTGCTGCTCCGGCGGCGCCGAGTGCGATTCCGGTGGCTGCGGCGAGTCCGAGGGTGCCGGCTGCGATGCGGGACGCGATCTTCATGGTCTTCTCCGAGTCTCTGGTGAGGTTCTGTGTGGTTGTTCCGGGTTGTCCCGGTGACACCAATGACTTTCCTCGGAAAAGGCCGCGCCGGGATTCCGCCGACCGGGTGATGGACCGGTGGAATCTCCCATCCCCCGATCGGTGGACACGGGACCCTCAGACCTCGCGCGCCGGTACCTCGACGACGGCAACCGTCCCGCCGCTGGGCCTCGTGGCCAGCGAGAACGTGCCCCCGACACCCTCGATGCGGACCCGCCGCGACGCCAGCCCGATGTGGCCGGCCGCCTGTCGTCGACGCATCAGCTCCTCGACCCCGACGTCCTCCGGCAGTCCGACGCCGTCGTCGACGACGACCAGCCGCGCGACCCCGTCGTCGAACTCGGCGGTGACCTCCGCGGTGTCGGCTTCCGCGTGTTTGAGCACGTTGGTGAGGAGTTCCCGGGCCGCGGCGAACAGCAGGGAGTCGGCGGAGGTGCGCAGCTCCGACGGCCAGGCGGCGGTGTCCACGGAGATCGCCGGAGCGCCTGCGCGGCTGCCGTACGAGGATGCGAGATCGGTGAGGGCGACGGCCAGCCCGGCTTGTTCGAGGACCACCGGATGCAGTTCGCTCAGCGTCGAGCGGAGCAGCTGTGCCGAATCGCGCAGGGCGCCGTCGACGCGGTTCAGTGTCACCGGATCGGCCGAATCACGCAGTGTCGCAAGCTCTTGCCGAGCCGCGAGCAGATACTGCAGAGCGCCGTCGTGCAGATTGTCGGCGAGGTCTCGTCGTTCGCGTTCCTCGATCTCCATCGTGGCGTCGAGCAGCCGGGCACGTTCGGCGGCAAGCGATCCGATGGTCGTCACGCGGGAACGCTGCAACTGCGACAACAGGATCGCACCGACGGCCAGGGCAGACACGACGAGCACGCGCAACACGATGATCGACCACGGTTCGCCGTTCGACTGCCGGGCGAGGATGTTGGAGACGGCATAGACCACCACGGTCGCGATCACGACGATCGCGCACAGGCGCGGCTGCAGCGAGATGGCCGCGATCATCGGTACCAGGGCGAATCCGGTGAGCAGGGCGTCGGTGGTCCAGCTGACCTCGTTGGACATACCCGCGACGACAGCCAGGATCGTCAGTAGCAGTAGGTCGATCGGCAACGCGATCCAGGAGTAGCGGACCATCCACGCCTCGTGGCGCCGCACCACGACGGCCCCGGCGATACACCACGCCGCGTACAGAACGGCGGTGACGACGCTGAACGCCGTCGCATGGTCGGGCGGATCGAGGCAGACCGTCAGGAGCACGAAGAGCGCCAAGAACAGTCGCAGGAGAACCTGGATGCGGATGCCGCGGAGCACGTGGTCGACGAGGATGCGATGGATCCGCGGTTCGTCGGCGAACTCGCCGAACCCGAGATAGACGGTCAGCCCGGCGATCTCGACGTCGGAGTTGCGTATCACACGCCGGCTACTCGAGAAGGCCACGACGCATCGCCTCGGCCACCGCGGCTGCGCGGTCCGAGACCCCGAGCTTCTCGTACAGACGCTGGGTGTGGGTCTTGACGGTCGAGGCGCCGATGTACAGCTCGGCGGCGACCTGCGGAATCGATTGTCCCCGAGCGAACCCGGCGAGTATCTGGCGCTCGCGCTCGCTGAGGGCCGGCGCGTCGCGCTGAGTCTGGGCGCGGATCTCACCGGCGAGACCGGACGCGAGCGCCGGGGGCACCACCGTGTCTCCTCGGGCGATCCGGGTCACCGCGCCTACGATCTCGTCGCGGTCGGCGTCCTTCGACAGATAACCGGCGGCGCCTTCCTGCAACGCCCGGAACACGATCGGCCCGTCGGTGACCGCGGACAGCAGGAGCACGCGCGTCGGCAGCTTGTCACGGGTGACCGCATGTGCCAGCTCCACACCCGTCATCCCGGGCATCTGATGGTCGACGACGGCGACGTCCGGATTCTCCCGTCGGATGAGTTCGAGGCCGGCGGCGCCGTCCGCGGCCTCGCCGACCACCCGCACCCGGCCACTCTTCGTCAGACCCCGCGACACCCCGTCCCGGAAGAACGGGTGATCGTCGACGACGACCGCGGTGACGAGTTCGTCCACACTCAGCTCGCCGACTCGGTCCGGATGGGCGCCGTGACGGTGATGAACCGGGCCGCGGTCTCCACCGCCTGCCGGGCCTCCGAGGACAACCGCGGCATCAGCTGGAACACGTGCCCCTGGTCCGGCCACGCCTGGATCACCGAAACGCCTCCGGCGCCGACGATCTCGTCGTGGGTGGCCCGGGCGTCGGCGCCCATGACCTCCAGCGATCCGTACTGGATGAGGGTCTTCGGGAGGGTCATCTCCGGGGTGAGGCGGATGCGCATCCGCGGATGGTCGGGATCGGCGGTGCGCGTGTACAGACGGAGGATCTTGCGGGCGGTGATCGCGTTGATGATCGGATCGTGGACACCGCTGCGCTGATTGTCCACGGCGAGATCGAAAGTCGGGTCGTAGAGCGGGGAGAACAGCACCATCGAACCCGGTTGCGGCGTGCGGGTCGCGTGGTTGACCGCGAGGATGTCGAGCGCGAGGTGCCCGCCGGCCGAATCACCGGCGATCACGATGTCCTCGGCCCGATAGCCCTGAGAGAGCAGCCACCGGTATCCGCGGATGGCGTCGTTTCCCGCGCACGGCCAGGGATGTTCGGGACCGAGCCGGTAGTCGAGGCTGAACGCCGACAGCTCCGTCAGATTGCCCAGCCGCCCGACGAGCCCGCGATGCGTACGGGGCGAACACACCACGTAGCCGCTGCCGTGCAGGTAGTAGATGATCCGGGTGCCGGGCCGGGGGTCCGCGGCTCGCCGGCCCGTCACCCATTCACCACGGATCTGGCCCCCGCGGAAGGTCTCCCTCACCAGCCCGACCTGCGTCCCGACGGTGGTGGATTGAGCCGTTCGATGGTGCGGTTCAGTCCCGGGCGGGTCCGCTGGATCATCTGCGCGGTCACCCTGGGGTGGCTCCGGCGCGCGGCCAGCATCATCGGCCAGGTGACGCGCGCGAGATAGGCGTTGACGGCCCGTGACCGCCGCGAGCCGTGGGGATCGACACCCAGACGTCCGAAAGGGTGGTCTTCCGCGGGTCCGCCGGGGACACCGCCCGCGGGCATGGTGACGCTCATCACCCAGACGCTAGCGGTCTCCGATGTCCGATGCGCGCCGATCGTGCCGCCCGAAACCCGACCGCGACCGCGCCGCGATCGAGTGGCGCTCTCGTCGGATCCATCTCGTTACGTACAGAAGGCCGTCAGCTCACTTCGACGGGTTCTCGCGGTGATGTCCGTACACGCCCGATTTCTCCCTGACGTGCAGTATCGAGGCCGTTGTGGTAGCCGGATTTCGATAGTGGGCACCCCACGTGGAAAAATGACCCACAATGCTCATACGGCAGCCCGCGGGCGCCCTCTGTAGTGCTGCGCGCAAAGCCGAGATGAGCAGGGTGTTCGGGCCCCGACGATGCGGCCCGAAATTCCGTCAGCAACGGCGCTGACGGGGCCACCGCCTTTGTGATTGTCGGCTCTGCCCCAGGTCAGCCCCTTGGGGGTGGATGACGACGACGCTGTGGGGACAGCGAGGTCCGCAGGGCGACGGGACATTGAGGTCCGGAAAGCAAGGCCGGCAACGGAGCCGGTGATACAGGCGGGGTGGCCCCCAAAACATTGACGACGGTTAGTGCGTGCACCCTCCGCACGCAAAGTGAGGCGAATATGAAGCAGGCTCCGGGACCGGTGGGTCTCTACGACCCACGCAACGAGCACGACTCGTGCGGCGTGGCGTTCGTCGTAGACATGCACGGACGACGCAGTCGCGACATCGTCGACAAGGCGATCATGGCCCTGGTCAACCTCGAGCACCGCGGTGCCGCGGGTGCCGAACCGAACACCGGTGACGGCGCCGGGATCATGATCCAGGTTCCCGACCGTTTCCTGCGTGAGACGGTCGACTTCGAGCTGCCCGCCGAGGGCAGCTACGCGACGGGTATCGCCTTCCTGCCGCAGGGCTCCGAGGACGCCCGCCTGGCCTGCGAGGGCGTCGAGAAGGTCATCGAGTCCGAGGGTCTGACCCTGCTCGGCTGGCGCGAGGTGCCCACCAACGAGAACTCGCTCGGTGCGCTCGCCCGCGACGCGATGCCCACCTTCCGCCAGGTCTTCATCGCCGGCGCCGAGGGCATGGAACTCGAGCGCCGCGCGTACGTGGTGCGCAAGCGCGTCCAGTACGAGCTCGGCAACAAGGGCGCCGGCGCCGACGGCCCCGGTCGCGAGACCGTCTACTTCCCGAGCCTGTCGGGCCGCACCTTCGTCTACAAGGGCATGCTGACGACCCCGCAGCTGCGGGAGTTCTACGTCGATCTGCAGGACTCGCGCGTCGAGAGCTCGCTGGGCCTCGTCCACTCGCGCTTCTCCACCAACACCTTCCCGTCGTGGCCGCTCGCGCACCCGTTCCGTCGCGTCGCCCACAACGGTGAGATCAACACCGTCACCGGCAACGAGAACTGGATGCGTGCCCGCGAGGCGCTCATCGACACCGAGGCCTTCGGTCCCGACGCCGCGTCGAAGATCTTCCCGGTCTGCACCCCCGGTGCGTCGGACACCGCACGTTTCGACGAGGTGCTCGAACTGCTGCACCTCGGCGGACGCAGCCTGCCGCACGCGGTCCTGATGATGATCCCGGAGGCCTGGGAGCGTCATGAGTCGATGAAGCCCGAGCACCGCGCGTTCTACCGCTACCACTCGGCGCTCATGGAGCCGTGGGACGGCCCGGCGTCGGTGTGCTTCACCGACGGCAACGTCGTCGGCGCCGTGCTCGACCGGAACGGTCTGCGCCCCAGCCGCATCTGGGTCACCAAGGACGGCCTCGTCGTGATGGCCTCCGAGGTCGGCGTCCTCGACATCGACCACTCCGACGTCGTACAGAAGATGCGTCTGCAGCCGGGCCGCATGTTCCTCGTGGACACCGCGGCGGGCCGCATCGTCGACGACGAGGAGATCAAGGACGAACTGGCCGCCGAGCACCCGTACGCGGAGTGGCTCGAGAAGGGCCTCGTCGCCGTCGACGACATCGAGGCGGCCCCGCACGTGCACATGCCGCACGACCGGGTCGCGTTGCGCCAGCAGGTGTTCGGCTACACCACCGAGGAACTGAACCTCCTGGTCGCGCCGATGGCCAAGACCGGCGCCGAGGCACTCGGTTCGATGGGCACCGACACGCCGATCGCCGTGCTCTCCCAGCGACCCCGCATGCTGTTCGACTACTTCCAGCAGCTGTTCGCACAGGTCACCAACCCGCCGCTCGACGCCATCCGCGAGGAGGTCGTCACCAGCGTCGGATCGACCATCGGTTCCGAGGCCGACCTGCTGCACCCGACCGCCGAGTCGTGCCGTCAGATCGCGCTGCCGCAGCCGGTCATCGACAACGACACGCTGGCAAAGCTGGTGGAGATCAACGGCAACGACGCCTTGCCGGGCTTCCGCAGCGTCCACATCCACGGCCTCTACCCGGTCGCCGAGGGCGGTGCCGGTCTGCGCAAGGCCCTCGACGAGATCCGGGCCAAGGCCAGCGCCGCCATCGAGGACGGCGCCAACCTGATCGTGCTGTCGGACCGTGAATCGGACGAGACCTACGCGCCGATCCCGTCGCTGCTGCTGACCGCGGCCGTGCACCACCACCTGGTGCGCGAGCGCAAGCGCACCCGTGCGGGCCTCATCGTCGAGTCCGGTGACTGCCGCGAGGTCCACCACGTCGCCACGCTCGTCGGTTTCGGTGCGGCAGCGGTCAATCCGTACATGGCCTTCGAGTCCATCGAGGACATGGTGGAGCGCGGCGTGCTCGGCGACATCGATTTCGCCACCGCGCGGAAGAACTACATCAAGGCCGCCGCCAAGGGCGTGCTCAAGGTGATGAGCAAGATGGGCATCTCGACCATCGCCTCGTACACCGGCGCACAGCTCTTCCAGGTCATCGGCCTCTCGCAGGAGACGGTCGACGAGTTCTTCACCGGGCTCAACAGCCAGCTCGACGGCATCGGTCTCGACGAGATCGCCGCCGATGTCGCCGTGCGACATGCCCTGGCCTTCTCCGAGCGTCCGTCCGAGCGCGCCCACCGCGAGCTCGAGGTCGGCGGCGAGTACCAGTGGCGCCGCGAGGGCGAGTACCACCTGTTCAACCCGGACACGGTGTTCAAGCTCCAGCACGCCACCCGGACCGGCCAGTACAAGGTCTTCAAGGAATACACCAAGCTGGTCGACGACCAGTCCGCGAAGATGGCGTCGCTGCGCGGCCTGTTCGACTTCAACTTCGGTGATCGCGATCCGATCCCGATCGAGAAGGTCGAGCCCGCAAGCGAGATCGTGAAGCGCTTCTCCACCGGTGCGATGAGCTTCGGCTCCATCTCCGCCGAGGCGCACGAGACCCTGGCGATCGCCATGAACCGTCTCGGCGGTCGTTCGAACTCCGGTGAGGGCGGCGAGGATCCGCGTCGTTTCCACCACGACGAGAACGGCGACTGGCGACGCAGTGCGATCAAGCAGGTCGCGTCGGGACGTTTCGGCGTCACCTCGCACTACCTGTCGAACTGCACCGACATCCAGATCAAGATGGCGCAGGGCGCCAAGCCCGGTGAGGGCGGCCAGCTCCCGCCGCACAAGGTGTACCCGTGGGTCGCCGAGGTCCGCGGTTCGACGCCGGGCGTCGGCCTCATCTCGCCGCCCCCGCACCACGACATCTACTCGATCGAGGATCTCGCCCAGCTGATCCACGACCTGAAGAACGCAAACCCCAAGGCGCGCATCCACGTGAAGCTCGTCAGCGAGGTCGGCGTGGGTACCGTCGCGGCCGGCGTCTCGAAGGCGCATGCCGACGTGGTGCTCATCTCGGGTCACGACGGCGGCACCGGCGCAACGCCGCTGACCTCGGTCAAGCATGCGGGTGCGCCGTGGGAGATCGGTCTGGCCGAGACGCAGCAGACCCTGCTGCTCAACGGTCTTCGCGATCGGATCGTCGTGCAGGTCGACGGACAGCTCAAGACCGGCCGCGACGTGGTCGTCGCCGCGCTGCTCGGTGGCGAGGAGTTCGGTTTCGCGACCGCGCCGCTGGTGGTCGCGGGCTGCGTGATGATGCGCGTCTGCCACCTCGACACCTGCCCGGTCGGTGTGGCCACCCAGAACCCGCTGCTGCGTGAGCGTTTCGCGGGCAAGCCGGAATTCGTGGAGAACTTCTTCATGTACATCGCCGAGGAGGTCCGGGAACTCCTGGCGCGCCTCGGTTTCCGCACCCTGCAGGACGCCGTCGGTCACGTCGAGGCCCTCGACACCACCAAGGCGCTGGCGCACTGGAAGTCGGAGAAGGCGGGCAAGCTCGACCTGTCGTCGATCCTGACCATGCCGGAATCGCCGTTCATGAACCAGGATCTGTACTGCTCGGGCGTGCAGGATCACGCGCTGGAGAAGGCGCTCGATCAGCAGCTGATCGCGCAGAGCCGCGAGGCGATCGATCACGGTACCCGCGTGTCGTTCACCTCGAAGATCACCAACGTGAACCGCACCGTGGGCACGATGCTGGGCCACGAGGTCACCAAGGCCTATGGCGCACAGGGTCTTCCCGACGGAACGATCATCGTCGACTTCACCGGTTCGGCCGGTAACAGCTTCGGTGCCTTCGTCCCCAAGGGCATCACGCTGCGCCTCGAGGGCGATGCCAACGACTTCGTCGGCAAGGGCCTGTCGGGCGGCCGCTTGGTGGTCCGGCCGGCGCGCAACGCACCGGCCGAGTTCGTCGCCGAGAACAACATCATCGCCGGCAACGTGATCGGCTTCGGTGCCACCTCGGGCAAGATCTTCCTGCGCGGCATCGTGGGCGAGCGCTTCTGCGTGCGTAACTCGGGTGTGACCGCCGTCGTCGAAGGCGTGGGCGATCACGGTTGTGAGTACATGACCGGTGGGCGGGTCGTCGTCCTCGGTGAGACCGGCCGCAACTTCGCGGCGGGTATGTCGGGCGGTATGGCGTTCGTGTACGACCCGGACAACAAGCTGGCCGACAACCTCAACACCGAGCTCGTCGATCTCGAGCCGCTCACCGACGAGGATGTCGAGTTCCTCGCCGCAGCCATCGACGAACACCGTGCCGAGACCGAATCACCCGTCGCCGCAGCGCTGCTCGACGATTGGGAAACCGCACAGACCAAGTTCGCCAAGGTCATGCCGCGCGACTACAAGCGCGTGCTGCTGGCCATCTCCGATGCGGAGAAGTCCGGGCGAGACGTGAACGAAGCGATCATGGAGGCCGCACGTGGCTGATCCCAGAGGATTCCTCAAGCACCCCGAGCGGGAGCTGCCCGACCGTCGTCCGGTCGAACTGCGACTGCTGGACTGGAAAGAGGTCTACACCGACTTCGACAAGGGGCACCTGAAGACGCAGGCCAGCCGCTGCATGGACTGCGGTATCCCGTTCTGCCACAACGGCTGCCCGCTGGGGAACCTGATCCCCGAGTGGAACGACCTGGTCTACAAGGACCAGTGGCGCGACGGGATCGAGCGGCTGCACGCGACCAACAACTTCCCGGAGTTCACGGGTCGCCTGTGCCCGGCGCCGTGCGAGGCGTCGTGCGTGCTCGGGATCAACCAGCCGCCGGTGACCATCAAGCAGGTCGAGGTCGAGATCATCGACAACGCCTTCGACAACGGCTGGGTCACCCCGGTTCTGCCCTCGGAGAAGACCGGCAAGTCGGTGGCCGTCGTCGGTTCGGGTCCCGCCGGACTCGCTGCCGCACAGCAGCTCACGCGTGCCGGTCACGACGTGACGCTGTTCGAGCGGGCCGATCGCATCGGCGGTCTGCTGCGCTACGGCATCCCCGAGTTCAAGATGGAGAAGCGCCACATCGACCGCCGCCTGGCGCAGATGGAGGCCGAGGGCACCGTCTTCCGCACCGGCGTCAACGTAGGCGTCGACATCACCGTCGAGCAGCTCCGTGCCGACTTCGACGCGGTCATCCTCGCCAACGGTTCGACCATCGGCCGTGACCTGCCGATCCCGGGCCGCGAGCTCGACGGCATCCACCAGGCGATGGAGTTCTTGCCGCAGGCCAACCGGATCCAGCTCGGCGACACCGTCGAAGGGCAGATCTCGGCGAAGGGCAAGAAGGTCATCATCATCGGCGGCGGCGACACCGGCGCCGACTGCCTGGGCACCTCGCTGCGCCAGGGCGCCGAGATCGTCCACCAGTTCGAGATCATGCCCAAGCCGCCGATCGAGCGCGCCGAGTCGACCCCGTGGCCGACCTACCCGCTGATGTACCGCGTCTCGTCGGCCCACGAAGAGGGCGGCGAGCGGGTCTTCTCGGTCAACACCGAGCAGTTCATCGGCGAGAACGGCAAGGTCACCGGTCTGAAGGCGCACGAGGTCGTCATGCGTGACGGACGCTTCGAGAAGGTCGAGGGCACGGACTTCGAGCTCGAGGCCGATCTGGTCCTGCTGGCCATGGGCTTCGTCGGACCGGAGCGCGAGGACCTGCTCGACAAGATGGGCGTCGAGTACGACCCCCGCGGGAACGTCAAGCGCGACAACGACTTCGCTGCCATCGGCCAGCCGGGCGTGTTCGTCGCCGGCGACGCCGGCCGCGGTCAGTCGCTGATCGTGTGGGCGATCGCCGAGGGTCGTTCGGCCGCTGCGGCCGCCGACAAGTTCCTCACCGGGGCGTCGGATCTGCCGGCTCCGATCGTGCCGACCCAGGTCGCCCAGCGCTGACCCTCGGGTCACCAGAATCGAGGACTCCCGCCCACCGGAACAGGTGGGCGGGAGTTCTTTTTCGGCTACACATCCGGGTGAAGCCGCCATACACTCGGCCTATCGCGATCCACCTACCGAAGGGGCAGCCCATGCGTCGAATCCTCGCCATCATGTGCACTCTGTTGTGTGCGGTCTTGGGAGGGTTCGGGCTCACGACGCCGCGCGCGGACGCGGCGCCGGCCGGTTGCCCGAAGGTCTACGTCCTCGCCGTCCCCGGAACCTGGGCCAACGGTGTGAGTCCCGGCATCCTGAGCAGCGTCACCTCCGGGCTGGGACCGGAGACGAAGGTCCAGTACGTCGGCTACGACGCGACCGCGTTCCCGTGGGAGAAGGCGATCTACGGGAAGTCGAAGGCACAGGCCGTGGCCAACACCCGTGGCCTGGCACTGCAGATGCTGCAGCGTTGCCCCGGCACGCGGATCGCACTGGTGGGTTACAGCCAGGGCGCCGACGCGGCGGGCGACCTCGCGTCGGAGATCGGGACCGGTCGCGCGGCGATCCGGCCCGGCCAGGTCGCGGGCGTCGTGCTGATCTCCGATCCGCGACGCTCCCACAAGGACAACGTCGTCGGTCCGCCCCTGCGCGGTGAGGGCAGCGGCGGACCCCGCCTCGACGGTATGGGCTGGGTGCTGCCCCGGGCCTTCACGCTCTGCGAGCCGTCGGACATGTACTGCAACACGCCCCGGGACTTCTACATCACCCGCATCGCCGGCTACCTCGCCGAGACCAGCGATCCGACGCCCAGTCAGATCCTCCAGTACCAGGCCGAGGCTGCCGTGATCGTGCGTGAGCTGCTCACGCTCGGCGGTCCCGGCGCGATCGTGCAGGAACTCGGCAACAAGCGGGCCCGCGAGCAGATCATCTCGTTCAACAAGTTCCTGCAGTCCGGATCGCACGGCACCTACGGCGATTTCCAGGTCAAGCCCGGCGTCAGCGCCGTCACCTGGGCCAACCGCTATCTCGCCGGCCTGGCCTGAGTCATCCGGCGCGACCGGGCTTACGGCCGACGAGGGCTCCGGTCGACGACCCGACGGTGCGGAACTCCACCGACGTGAAGCCCTGGCGGGTCAGGTCCGGGATGTAGCGCCTGATGTCGATGGCGTCGATCGGGTCGGCGTGGCCGGCGACCCCGTCCGAGGTGTGCCGAGCGGCCGACCGCGACATCGCCCGAATCAGGATCGGCAGGATCGGGCCGCTCGGGTGGGCGTCGGCGAGCAGCACGGTGCCACCCGGTCGCAGCACCCGGAACATGCCGGCCAACGCGGCGTCACGGTCGGCCTGCGGGATGTGATGCATGACGAAGGTCGAGGTCACGACGTCGACGGACTCGTCGCTCAGGGGAAGGTCCTGTGCCGCTGCCCGTTCGAAGCGACTGTTGGGCAGGGCGTGTGCGGTGGCGTGGTCGATCATCTCGGGGGACGGGTCGATGCCGACGACGCTGCCGTCGGGTCCGACGCGGTCGGCGAGCGCGGCGACCAGGTCTCCCGGCCCGCACCCGATGTCGGCGGCGTCGTCGCCACGGCGCGCTCGCGTCAGCGTGGCCAGCTCGCGGTAGAGCGGTCGGCTGCGTCGTAGGAGCAGCGCCGCTCGCAGCCGCCGGTAGGAGCGCGGATTGTCGAGGACGATGCCGACCTCGTCGGAGGGATGGACTTCGGACGGTTGTTTGTTTCGGGACATGTGGTCATGATCTGGGTCCACACTGGGGGTGACCAGGCGCAGTTCCGACGGTTTCGTCCGATTACGGACAACTGTCGGCACATTGTCCGGGAACAGGCCGGCTGATCGGGAGGAGGCGACGATGGTCGAGCATGCGGATCGCCGGGTCCGGCGGACCAGGGCGAACCTGCATCGAGCGCTCATCGAGCTGATGGTCGAGCGCGACTACGACCGGATCAGCGTGCGCGACATCCTCGATCGGGCCGACACCGGACGGTCCACCTTCTACGCGCACTTCCGTGACAAGGACGATCTGCTCCTGGCGAGCAGCGTCGAATACCTCCGGGACCTCTTCGCGGTTCCGTTGCCCCCGGACGCGGCGACGCCGCCGGACAGCGATCGGCTGGCGCCGGTCTACCGACTTCTCGTACTAGCGCAGCAGTACCCCGACGTCTATCGGGTCCTCGTCGGCCGGTCGGCGGGCGGGGTGGTGCTGCGGTCCACGCGGGACGTCGTCGAGCGACTGCTGACCGATCAGATGGCCGGACGACTCGAGGTAGCCGAACAGGATTTTGCCGCGACCATCGCGTTCCTGTCCTGGGGCGTCGTCGGGATGCAGGCGGCCATTGCCGATTCCGGCGGCGCGCTGACCGCCCGGCATGCCTACGACGTCGTCGCGGGGCTGTTGTCGCCTGCCGATTCATAGCTCGAGAACGCGCTCAGCGCGGCTTCGAGCTACAAGACGGGTCAGAGCCGATTGAGCACCGTTCCTACAGCCGATTGAGCACCGTCGAAATCTGACGCGGCACCGAGTCGGCGAGGCGGTTGAACGCAAGTTGCGCGAGCGGGTCGGCGAGACGCGCGAGTCCGTTGAACGTGACGTGCGCGCGGTAGGTCATCGAGGTCCGCGACGGGCCGTCGGCGCGGAAGGACAGATCGTCGACGCTGGTCGCCGTCTTGTTGGTCCCGGTGAACACGAGGTGGTCGGGGTCGTCGCGGGTCAGCTCGTAAGTGAGGCTCGTCGAGATGCCGTAGAGATGCGACTCGTTGTGCCATCGTGTGCCGAGCTCGATGGGATCGGTCCCGATCTGCTCGCATCGCTGGGTGCCGGGATCCCAGTCGACGGCGTTGGCGAAGTCCCGCATGTATGCGACGACCGTGTCGATCGGTTGCTCGACGATGAAGGTTCGCGACACCTCGACCACAGCTGGCTCCTCGATTCTGCTCTCACCCGCCACCGCTGGGGGATGGCAGCCATTCGGTTGTCGGACCGTGATCGGATGGGTCGGTGGCGGAATGTGGTCCGAGTGGATGGCATACGCCGCGGCGTTCGCTGCGTAGCATTGGTGCTGGTAGATGCCGCGTCGCTACCCGGAGCGTAACGACTCCCGTGCCATGATCGATTAAGTCGACATGTACGGCAGCCGCGTTTCCGGGACACCGGGGACGTGGACTCTCACATGTCGACGGGGCTCGGGGTTAGTGGCGAAGGCCACGAAAAACCTGGAGACAGCGATGGGTACTGTCGCTACAGTAGATCAAAGTCAGAGTCCGTTGTAACGAATGTGAATGCACCAGGAAGTGATTGGTCATGAAGTTGGCTGACACATTTCACTCGCCCCGCCGGGGCTCATTGCTGAATTCGCTCACCGGGGGGCGACTCGGCGGACGCCGTCCTTCGACGTCGATGTTCCCTGCGGAGGCCGAACGCCTCATCACGCCGGCCGAACTCAGACGCCTCGGCGTCCGTTCCTGATCCGGGGGATCAACGCCGGGGGTTCCGGTATCCGGGGGGATTCTCAGACCTCTTCGCGGGTGACCCGCACGCTCATCCCGCCCACCTCGACGACATCGCCGAGCGTGAGCTGACGTCCGCGCCGGGTCTCGACCTCGCCGTTGACCGTCACCAGACCGTCGGCGATGACTTCTTTGGCCTCGGCACCGGATTCGATGAGGTTGGCCAGTTTCAGGAACTGGCCGAGTCGGATGGAGTCGTCGCGGATCGTCACGTCGTACACGGTCCCGATCATGCCCCGTGTTCTCAGCGTCGGCCACACCGGCACCGCGACACCGGTACGGGGATGCAGATGTGTGCCGGGATATGTGCCGCCGCATGACCGATTCAGCGTGGAGTACCGGAGCACACCCCCGCGGACGACTACCGTCGACGCATGGCCACCGACACCCCCCTTGCGCCGGTCGACCCGTCCAGCCCCGATGATCATCCCGAGGCACCCCGGCGGACTCCCACCGCAGCCGACCGACGCTCCCTCGTCCTCCTCGACAAGATCAGGCGCCCTACCGGATTCGGCCGCAATGCGCCTCAGGTCGCGGGCACCGTCGTCGGTGTACTCGCGACGATCGCGCTGCTGTCCAGCCTGTTTCCGGCCTTTCGCCATCTGATCCACGACCCTCGGCGCTACGTCGACGACTACATCATCACGCTGCCCGACACGAGTTTCGCGTGGGCTTTCGTCCTGGCGCTGGTCGCGATCGCGTTGTCGGCACGCAAGCGGATCGCCTGGTGGATCAGCGCGATCTACCTGGTGCTCTTCATGGTGGGCAACGTGCTCTACCTGATCCCGGCGCTCGAGGACGACCTCGACGTGACGTCGTGGGATCGGACCAACCTCTACATCGGTCTGGTCATCGACCTCGCCGCGTTGGTCTTCCTCGTGGCGACCTACCGACAGTTCCACACCAGAGTGCGCCGGGGTGCGATCCCCGCGGCGATCGCCACGCTGGTCGTCGGTCTCGGCATCGCAACGCTGCTCGGCTGGGCGCTGGTCTGGGCCTTCCCGCATACGCTGACCCGCGCAGATCGCCTGCCGTACGCGTTCAACCGCGTGGTCGCCTTCGGCGCGATCGACCAGGAGGCGTCCTTCGACGGTCGCCATGCCCCGGTTTTCGTCAACGGCCTGCTGGGTCTGTTCGGTGCGCTCGCGCTGATCGCCGCGGCGGTCGTGCTGTTCCGGTCGCAACGACTGCGCTGGCTGATGACCGCGGAGGACGAAGCACTCATCCGCGCCCTCATCACGAGGTTCAACGACGATGACTCGCTCGCCTACTTCTCGACGCGCCGCGACAAGGCGGTCGTGTTCTCGCCCGACGGCCGGGCCGCGATCACCTACCGGGTGGAGGTGGGCGTCGGGATCGCCGGCGGTGACCCGATCGGCGACCCGGAGTCGTGGCCCGACGCCATCACGGAGTTCCTCACCCTCTGTGAGAAATACGGTTGGCATCCGGCTTCCATCGGGTCGAGTTCACGTGGCGCCGCGGCCTACGACGCCGCCGGTTTCATCTCGCTCAACATCGGCGACGAGGCCATCCTGCACACGCGCGAGTTCAGCCTGAGCGGGCCGGCGATGAAGGCCGTGCGCCAGGCCGTCACCCGCACCCGGCGTGCCGGCGTGACGGTCCGGATCCGACGCCACGGCGACATCGGCGATGCCGAGATGGAGAAGGTCGTCGCACGCGCCGACGAATGGCGGGACACCGACGAGGAACGCGGCTTCGCGATGGCGTTGTCGCGCATCGGCGATCGCGCCGATGACGCCTGCCTGCTGGTCGAGGCCGTCGTCGGCGAGGGCACCTCCCAGGAGAAGGTCGTCGGCATGCTCTCGTTCGTCCCGTGGGGCCGCCGCGGCGCCTCGCTGGACCTGATGCGGCGCGACCGTCAGGGACCCAACGGCGTCGTCGAGACGATGGTCGCCGAATTGTGCCGCAACTCCGAACAATTCGGGATCACCGAGGTCTCACTCAACTTCGCCGCCTTCCGCGCCTTCTTCGAGCAGGGGCCGCAGATCGGCGCCGGACCGATCATGCGCGCGGGCTATTCGGTGCTGATGTTCGGTTCGCGGTTCTTCCAGATGGAATCGCTGTACAAGTCGAACGCCAAGTACCTGCCCGATTGGGAGTCGCGGTACCTGTGCTTCGAGGACAACCGCATCCTGCCGCGCGTCGGTCTCGCCGCGATCGTCACCGAGGGGTTCATCACCCTTCCCTCGTTCGGGCGGGCCAAGCACTACATCGAGGGCCAGCCGTCGATCCCGGCGGGCGTCGATGCACCAGCGCTGATCGCCGAACTGGAGGCCGAGGCAGCGACTCCCGAGGGCGCGGTCGTTCACCGACCCGAGCAGGTGCGAGTCCGGCTCGAGAAGATGGACCGTCTGGTCGAGCGTGGTTTCGATCCGTACCCGCCCGCCGACCAGCCGACACACACCATCGCGCAGGCGCGGACCGAACCCGAGGGCACCGTCGTCACCGTCGCCGGCCGCGTCACGCGTCTGCGCGACTTCGGCAAGGTGGTGTTCGCCGACATGCACGACTGGTCGGGTGAGGTTCAGGTACTGGTCGAGGATTCGCGGATCATCTCGGGTACACCCGACTTCGGCACCGACGTCGACCTCGGCGACCTGATCCAGGCGCGCGGTGTCATCGGCACCAGCCGCAAGGGTGCGCTGTCGATCCTCATCGACGCCTGGCGGATCAACGGCAAGTGCCTGCGACCCTTGCCGGACAAGTGGGCCGGTCTCACCGACCCCGAGGCACGCGTGCGTCAGCGCTACGTCGACCTCGCCATCAACGAGGAGACCCGGAAGAACCTAGCGATCCGCAGCGTGGTGGTGAAGTCGTTGCGCGACTTCCTCGGTGCCCGCGGCTTCCTGGAGGTCGAGACGCCGATCCTGCAGCAGATCCACGGCGGCGCCAACGCGACACCGTTCCAGACGCACATCAACGCCTACAACCTCGACCTCTACCTGCGGATCGCGCCGGAGCTCTACTTGAAGCGACTGTGCGTCGGCGGTGTGGAGAAGGTGTTCGAGATCGGCCGCAACTTCCGCAACGAGGGCGTCGACTTCAGTCACAACCCGGAGTTCACGAGCCTGGAAGCCTATGAGGCACACAGCGATTACCTGAAGATGCTGGACCTCACCCGCGAGATGATCCAGCACGCGGCGACGGCGGCCTACGGCGAACCGGTCATCATCCGCACCGACGCGGACGGAAACGAAGAGCGCGTGGACATCTCGGGGGAGTGGCCGGTGAAGACCGTCCACGAGGTGGTGTCCGAGGGTGCGGGAGAAGAGATCACCGCGGAGACCTCGGTCGAACAGCTCCGCGCGGTGTGTGATCGCCTCGAGATCAACTACCGCCCGGACTGGGACGCCGGACAGGTCGTGCTCGAACTCTACGAACACCTCGGCGAGGACCGCACGACGTTCCCGACGTTCTACACCGACTTCCCGACGTCGACGTCGCCGTTGACCCGTGCCCACCGCAGCAAGCCCGGCGTCGCGGAGCGCTGGGATCTCGTCGCGTGGGGTGTGGAGCTCGGTACCGCGTACACCGAGCTCACCGATCCGGTGGAGCAGCGCAAGCGTCTCACCGAGCAGTCGATCCTGGCCGCCGACGGCGACCCGGAGGCGATGGAACTCGACGAGGACTTCCTGCAGGCCCTCGAGTACGCGATGCCGCCGACCGGCGGACTGGGCGTGGGCGTGGACCGCGTGGTCATGCTCATCACCGGTCAGTCGATCCGCGAATCGCTGGCCTTCCCGCTGGCCAAACCGCAGGACGCCTGACGCATGGCTCCCACCGACGGTGACGAACCCGCAGCGCCAGGCACCTTCGTCACCGTCGGGGATCATCGCCTGCACGTGCTCGACGAGGGGTCGGGGCCACCGCTGTTGTTGATGGCGGCGCTGGGCAGCAACTGGTTCGACCTCGATCCGCTGGTCGCCCGTCTGGTGTCGTCGTGGCGGGTGATCCGTTACGACCGCCCCGGCTACGGGTTGTCGAGTCCGGTTGGCCGCCAGCACTATCCGACGCTGCTCGGCGAGGTCGAGCGGATGATCGCGGTGCTCGACGCCCGTGGCATCGACGAACCCGTTGTGGTGGTGGGCCATTCACTGGCATCGCTGTATGTGGAGGCATTCGCCCGGCGGTACCCGGGTCGCACCGCGGGCGTGGTGGTGCTCGACGGTTCATACGTGCTCGTCCCCTGGCGTCTGGTGCCGTTGTCGTTCCGGATCGGCAACGCGCACCGGGCCGTCGGGGCGGCGAGCGCGGTGACCAGCCGGGTCGGTATCCGACGCTGGCCCAGCCTGCGCGTCTGGACACGCGTGGTGCCGGCTCCGCCCGAGGGGCGGGGTGAACAGCAACGGCGTTGGAGCAAGCGGGTCTTCGGACAGCCGCCGTTCCTGCTCGCGATGATGGTCGAGAACGCCGCGTTCGGTGCGATGAACAAGACCCTGAGGGGCCTTCGCCGAACCGCTCCGATGCCGCGCGTGCCGGTCGTCGTCGTGGTCGCGTCGTCGACGATCCGCGGTTGGCGGGTGTTCTGGGAGTGGAAGCAGCGCCGCTACGCGGACCTCCTGGGTGCGGGCGAGACGGTCGTGCTGTCCCGGGCGAAGCACTTCCTGGTGTCGGAACGTCCGGACGACGTCGCGGAGATCATCAACGGCCTCGGCAAGGGGCCGTCGGCCGAACCTACCCGCGAGTAACCCGGCACTTGCGGTAACACCTAAACTGGTCGGCATGAGTGAGCTGACCTTCACCCCGACGGCCGATCTCGTCGACGAGATCGGGGCCGATGTCCGTAGTTGCGACACCCAGTTCACGCAGTACGGCGGCAATCGGGAGTTCGTCGGACGCGTCACCACGGTCAGGTGTTTCCAGGACAACGCCCTGCTCAAGTCCATCCTGAGCGAGTCCAACCCGGGCGGCGTGCTGGTGATCGACGGCGACGCGTCGGTGCACACCGCGCTGGTCGGCGACATCATCGCCGAGCTCGGCCGGTCCAACGGCTGGGTGGGGATCATCGCCAACGGCGCCATCCGCGATGCCAAGACCATCGGCGGGATGGCGATCGGCGTCAAGGCGCTGGGCACCAACCCGCGCAAGTCCACCAAGACCGGCGACGGTGAGCGTGACGTGCCGCTGACCATCGGCGGCGAGACCTTCACCCCGGGCGACATCGTCTACTCCGACGACGACGGCATCGTGCTCGTCGGTCCCGAGAGCTGATCCACCCGGATCCCGATCCGACCACCCGCAACCGCCGAGAGCCGGCACTGCACCGAGGAGCCCGAAATGCCGAAGCCCACCGCCGAATATTTCGCCCGACTCGGGGCCCTCGTCGCGATCGACGACGCCGCGAGCCGACCCACCCGGCCGGTGCTGGAGGCATTCAGCGGCGCCGAGATGGCCACCATCCCGGTCGCGACGGCCGAGGACCTCGAGAGCGCGGTCGCCCGCGCGCGTCAGGCCCAGCAGGGATGGGCCGCCCGGACCCCGGCCGAGCGCGCCCGGGTCATCGACAAGTTCTCCGATCTGGTCTATCGCAACGCCGAGTCGCTGATGGACATCGCGCAGGCCGAGACCGGCAAGGCCCGGATCTATGCGCAGGAGGAAGTGCTCGACGTCGCGATCACCGCACGTCACTACGCGACCGCCGGCCCCAAGCTGCTCGCCGACCGCAAGGTCAAGGGCATGCTGCCCGGCGCCACCAGCGTCCGGGTGCGGCACCTGCCCAAGGGCGTCATCGGCGTCATCAGCCCGTGGAACTACCCGTTGACGCTGGCCGTGTCGGATGCGGTCGCCGCGCTCGTGGCCGGCAACGGTGTGGTGATCAAGCCCGACAGCCAGACCCCGTACTGCGCTCTCGCGCTGGCCGAGTTGCTGTACCGGGCGGGTCTGCCCCGTGAGCTCTACGCCGTGGTCCCGGGACCGGGTGGCGTTGTGGGACAGGCCATCATGGCCACCACCGACTACGTGATGTTCACCGGCTCGTCGGCCACCGGCGCCACCCTCGCCGAGCAGGCGGGGCGTCGACTCATCGGCTTCTCGGCCGAACTGGGCGGCAAGAACCCGATGGTCGTCACCGCGAACGCCGACATCGCCAACGCCGTGCAGGGTGCTGCGCGCGCGGCGTTCTCCAACTCCGGCCAGCTGTGCATCTCGATCGAGCGGATCTACGTCGACAAGCGGATCGCCGACGAGTTCGCGGAGCGGTTCGCGGCATTCGTCTCGATGATGAAGCTCTCGGGCACTTACGATTTCACCGCCGACATGGGTTCGCTGGCGTCGGCCGCCCAGATCGACACCGCCGAGGCGCACGTCCAGGACGCGGTCGCCAAGGGCGCCAAGGTCCTCGCCGGCGGCAAGCGGCGCCCCGACCTCGGCCCGTTCTTCTTCGAGCCGACGGTGCTCACCGACGTCACCGACGACATGGTCTGCTACGGCAACGAGACCTTCGGTCCGGTGGTCTCGATCTACCCGGTCGACTCCACCGACGAGGCCATCAAGCTCGCGAACGACACCGAATACGGGCTCAACGCAAGCGTTTTCGCCGGTAGCAGCGCCGAGGCGCAGGCCGTGGCCGAACAGTTGCGGGCCGGTACCGTCAACATCAACGAGGGCTACGCCGCCGCCTGGGCGTCGACCGCCGCACCGATGGGTGGCATGGGTATCTCCGGGGTGGGCCGCCGCCATGGCGAGGAGGGGCTGCTCAAGTACACCGAGGCGCAGACGATCGCCGAGCAGCGCTTCATCGGCATCGACCGTGCACCGCTGGTGCCCAAGAAGGTCTACCGCGCGATCACGCCGACGGCGGTACGAGCACTGAAGTACCTGCCCGGCCGCTAGGTCTCGATCTCGCTGTTTCGCCCTGATCCGACGCCGGGTCGCGGTTACGGTGACTCCTGTGACCCGGACACGTCGTGAACGCAGCAGACTCACCCGATCGTCGGCCCGCGGGCTCGTGGCGATCACCGCGTCGGTGGCGGCGATCGCCGCGATGGTCGTCGCCGCTCCGGCAGCGAGTGCGCAGCCGTCGCTGCAGGTCACGCCCCTGGCCGACGGCCTGACCATTCCCTGGGGCGTCGTCGTGGCGCCCGACGGCACGGTCCTGACGGGTGAACGTGCGGGAAGATTCGTCGCGGTACGTCCCGGCGGACAGCGGGTGAACGTGCAGGCCGATCTGTCGAAGATCTTCGCGGTCAACGAAGCGGGTCTGATGGGCCTCGCCATCGACCCGCGGTTCTCCGACACCCGGCGCGTGTACTCGTGTCAGGCGGAGTACACGGTGCCCGGAGCCTTCACCCTGCCCGGTTCGGTCGCCGAGGTACCCCTCCCGGCGCCGCAGACCGGACAGACCGTGAAGGTGGTGTCGTGGCGGGTCAGCGCGGACTGGACGCAGATGGTCCGCGAACGCACCCTGCTCGGTGGCATCCCCGTCACCTCGGCCGGCCGTCATGCCGGCTGCGGCCTGGCCGCGACCGCCGACAGCGTCTGGGTCGGTACCGGTGACTCTGCGACCCCGTCGGTTCCCCAGGACCGGAAATCGCTGGGCGGCAAGGTCCTGCGCATCGGCCTCGACGGGGCCCCGGCGCCGGGCAACCCGGTTCCGGGCAGCGTCGTGTACAGCACCGGGCACCGCAACATCCAGGGAATCGCAGTGGCCCCCGGCAGTGGTCGCGTCTATGTGGCCGAGCAGGGGACGAGCCGGGACGACGAGCTGAACCTGATCGTCGCCGGCGGCAACTACGGCTACAAACCGGACCGCGCACCGCTGATCTACGACGAGTCGGTGCCCATGACCGACGCCGCGCGGGTCCCGGGGGCGATCGGACCGGTGTGGAGCTCGGGCGCCACGACCATCGCGACGCCGGGCATCGCCTTCCTCCCGGCCACCGGGTGGGGCCCGTACAGCGGTGGGCTCGTCCTCACCGCGCTGAAGGGTCAGCGCCTGGTCTTCCTGAAGCTCTCCGACGACGGGCGTCGCGTCGTGTCGAAGACCGAGGCCCTCGAGCAGAAGCACGGCCGGCTGCGGAGCGCTGCCGTGGCACCCGACGGGTCGCTCGTGCTGACCACCAGCGACGGGGACGGGGCCGACCGCATCCTGCGGGTGCGCTGGGCGGACTGACATGTGCGACGAGGCGATCGTGCGACATGCGCACGACGAGGCGCACCGGCTGTCGCGGCGAAAAGCGTTCCGGATGGCGGCCGGCGTGGCCACAGGTGTGTCGGCGGCGGTGGCCGCCGGAGTCGGTGTGATGGCACCGGGTCACGCGGCGCCGCCGCCGGGAGGGGGTCGTCGAGTCATCGACCTCACCCACACGCTGTCCCCGTCGTTCCCGCTGTGGCCCGGCGAACCGCCCGTGGTGACGGTACCGACTTCCCGAGTGGGACCGGGCAATTCGGGATTCGCGACCAACTGGATGTCGTTCGCCGAGCACAGCGGCACCCACGTCGACGCGCCCGCACACAAGATCGGGAACGGCATCACCGTCGACCGGATCGACCCCGAGGACCTGGTGGCGCCGCTCGTGGTCATCAGCATCGCGGGGCGAGCGCGCCGGAATCCGCGGGCGACGCTGACCGACCGAGACGTCGCCGGCTGGGAGAAGACCCATGGTCGAATCCCGCGGGGTGCACTGGTCGCGCTGCACACCGGCTGGGAGCCGCGAACCGGTGGCGCACGCGCGGCCGGCTTCTCCGGCGACACGGTCGACATGCTCGTCGCCGAGCGGCGGGTCGTGGCCATCGGAACCGACACCCTCAGCATCGACATCTTCGACGAAACCGCGGCCCACGCAGCGATCCTCGGCGCCGGGCGGTATGCGGTCGAAGCCATGGCCGATCTCGATGCGGTGCCGCCGGTCGGCGCGACGGTGATGGTCGGGGCACCTCGGTTCGCGGGCGGAACCGGCGGTCCCGCCCGCGTTCTGGCGATGGTGTGAGAGGACGGAGATGACCGACCGGCTGACGACTTTCCGGCGCGGCCCGTACACCTTCGACGTGCTGGACGCCGGTCCGCCCGATGGAGAACCGGTCGTTCTGCTGCACGGATTCCCGCAGCGTGCGAGCTCGTGGGACCTCGTCGCTCCGCTGCTGCACGACAGGGGTTTTCGCACGATCGCCCCGGATCAGCGCGGCTACTCGCCCGGTGCGCGACCCACCAGGCGGCGGGAGTACGCGCAGGCGGAGCTGGTCGCCGACGTACTGGCCATGCTCGATGCCGCGGGTATCGGAGACGCGCACATCGTCGGACACGACTGGGGTGCCGCGGTCGCGTGGACCCTCGCGGCACACCACCCCGATCGGGTGAGAACGCTGACCGCGCTGTCGGTTCCGCATCCGGGGGCGTTCGTGCAGGCCATGCCGCGTGGGCAAGTCCTCCGCTCCTGGTACATGCTCGCGTTCCAGATTCCGGCGCTGCCCGAGAAGGCGCTCGGCCGGCTGATGACCACACGCCCGGACTTCGGTGCGCAGATGGGCCTTCCGGAACCCTTCGCCTCACGCGTCACGACCGAGATCGCCGAGTACGGTGCGCTCCCCGGAGCGTTGGGCTGGTATCGCGCGATGTTCATCCCCGACAAGCGTTCTGCGCCCAGACGGGTGCAGGTGCCCACGACATACCTCTGGGGCGACCGGGACATCGCCCTGGGCAGGGCCGGCGCCCGGCTCTCCTCGGGTTGGGTCGACGCGCCGTACGAGTTTCTCATCCTGCCGGGCGCCGACCACTGGCTGCCGGAGGCCCGGCCCGCCGAGGTGGCGGCGGCGATCGTGGCCCGCATCGACGCCGCGGGTGACCGGTAGGTCCTACTTGTCCTGATCTGCTCGGATCGATATCCCGATCCGGGTTTGATCCGTCGGTCCGGTGGTAACCCGCCGGTTGTGAACCGATCTGATCGAGTGAACCCCCTGCGGCGAGAGAGGCCGTGCCGTGGCTGAACGTGGCGCAACACCCCGGGTGTCCCCGCTGCGCCGCGGGTTCCTCGGCGCGATCCGGCACCTGTTCAACCCCCTGCACCCCGACGACTACCTGGAGCTCATCAACCCGCTCTGGACCACGAGGGAGCTCCGCGGCAGGGTCGTCGAAGTACGGCGCGAGGGTGCGGACGCGGCCACCGTGTGGATCAAGCCGGGATATGAGTGGCCGGGTCACCAGCCGGGGCAGTATGTGCGTCTCGGTGTGGTCATCGACGGGGTGTTCCACTGGCGCGCTTACTCGTTGACGTCCGATCCCCATCCGCGGGACGGCCTCATCAGCGTGACGCCGAAGCTCGTGGAAGAAGGAAAGGTCTCGCCCTTCCTCGTCCGGCGCATCCGGCCGGGGGCGATCGTGCGGCTCGGTGAGATCGAGGGCGTCTTCACGCTTCCCGATCCACTGCCGAAGAAGATGCTGTTCATCAGCGCCGGCAGCGGCATCACCCCGATCATGAGCATGCTGCGCGACCTCGACCATCGCGATCGGGTCGACGACGTGGTGGCCATCCACTCGGCGCACAGCGACGACCAGGTGATGTTTCGTGCCGACCTCGAGTCGATGGACGACCGGCACGACGGGTTCGACCTGACGCTGCGCATCACCGGTCGCGACGGCCGGATCAAGGCCGCCGACCTCGACGAACTCTGTCCGGACTGGCGGGAGCGGGAGGCCATGTGTTCCGGGCCGCGGGAACTCCTCGACAGCCTCGTCGAGCATTTCGAGTCCGAGGGCGTCGGGGACCGAATCCATCTCGAACGTTTCCAGCCGGTCATCGGTGGGAATCCCGGCGAGGGCGAGGGTGGCACCGTCCGGTTCACGCGCAGCGACACCGAGGTCACCTGCGAGCCGGGCACGCCGATCCTCGTCGCGGGGGAGGAGAGCGGGCTGGATCTGAAGTTCGGTTGTCGGATCGGTATCTGCCACACCTGCACCGGCGTTCTCAAACAGGGGAACATCCGCGACCTGCGCACCGGTGAGGTGAGCTCACCGGAAGGCCAGAGCATCCGCATCTGCGTGAACACCGCCGAGGGAGACGTCGACGTCGATCTCTGAAGGTCGACTTCGGAGATCATCGACCGGAAGGACAGAACATGACAGCCACCGATTCCGGACAGCGCGAGGCGAGCCCGCTGGCCCATCTCGATCAAGAAACGATCGAGCGACTGGCCGAGGAGTTCGACGCCATCCACGACGAGGTCTACGGCGACCTCGGGGACCGCGACCGCCAGTACATCAAGACCGTCATCGCCACGCAGCGGCAGCTGGCCGCGCTCGGGCGCATCGTGCTGCTCAACTCCCGCTCGCGGGGGGCCTGGGTGGCCGGGACCGCGTGCCTCGGCATGGCCAAGATCCTCGAGAACATGGAGATCGGCCACAACGTCATGCACGGGCAGTGGGATTGGATGAACGATCCGTACATCCATTCATCGAAGTGGGACTGGGACACCGCGTCGACTGCGGAAGCATGGAAGCACTCCCACAACTACATCCACCACACCTTCACCAACATCCGCGGCAAGGACAAGGATCTCGGCTACGAGATCATGCGGATCGACCCGAACCAGAAGTGGCATCCGGTCTATCTGCTGCAGCCGTTCTACAACGTCCTGCTCACGGCGTTCTTCGAGTGGGGCGTCGCCCTGCACGACCTCGACCTCGAGGCGATCAGGCGCGGTGAGAAGCCGATGTCCGAGCTCGCGAAGGACCTCAAGGGCATCGCGGGCAAGATGCGTCGTCAGATCGTGAAGGACTACCTCGGCTGGCCCGCCATCAGCGCGGGCGCATTCCTCCTCGGCCAGGCGGCGACCGGCGGTGCCATCCGGCAGCCGCGGACCTCGCGGATCGGCAACGCCATCCGGCGACGCGGGGGCGGGCGGGGACGCACCGCCGCGACGTTCGCCGATCGGGTGCTGCCCGGCGCCGAGAGCACGTTCCTCCGCACGCTGGCCGCGAACTTCACCGCGAACGTCATCCGGAACGTGTGGGCGCACGCGATCATCTTCTGCGGCCATTTCCCGGACCAGACATACACATTCAGTCAGGAAGAGGTCGAGGGCGAGACCCGCGGCGGATGGTATGTCCGCCAGCTGGTGGGAGCGGCCAACATCGAGGGCAGCCCGCTGTTCCACGTGATCAGCGGCAATCTCGGCTATCAGGTGGAGCACCACCTGTATCCCGATATGCCGAGCACCCGCTACTCCGAGGTCGCGCCCAAGGTCAAGGACATCTGCGAACGCTACGGATTGCCCTACAACACAGGGCCTTTCGGTCAGCAGTGGGGACAGGTCCACCGGACCATCGCGCGTCTGGCATTTCCCGGCGGCAAGCCGCGCCCGAAGCCGGGTGCGTACCACCGGCCGCCGCATTCGAGCGGAGGGGAGCCCGGCGTCAGCGAAGCCGCCCGGTTCCGTGGTCGCCTACCCGCCGATCACCCGGACGCCGGGCCCGAGCACGAGTCGGGTGGCGTGGAGGTCTCGCCACCCCCGCGGTAGCGGAACGCGCGTCAGCGCAGAACGCGACGGAGGATCACGAAGACGATAAGAGCCACCACCCCGGCCAGTCCCGCGTAGGCGGGGGTGAGGTTGGTCGTCGGCGGTTCGGTGGGTGCGCCGGACCGGAGTTGCGCGAAAGTGGCTTGCGCGGCGTCGGATTCGGCGACGGCGTCGACCGGCGGATGCGCCGGGACGGGCGGCGGGGTCTGGGTCACCGGCGGAGCCGGAGGTGCGACCGGAGCGGCGGCGACGGGAGGCGCATCGGCGACGGGAGGTGCCGACTTCGGCGGAGCCTTCTTCTCCGGTGCCTTCTTCTCCGGAGCCTTCTTCGCGGGCGCCTTCTTGGCGGGAGCGGCACCGGCGGCCTTCTTTGCCGGAGCCTTCTTCGCGGGTGACTTCTTGGCGGCCTTCTTGGGCGGCAGCTTGTCACCGCCGGATTCGGCGGCGGCACGCTCCGGCGCGACCTTCTTGGCCGGTGCCTTCTCGTCCGCTGCCTTCTTCGGCGCCGGCTTCTTGACGGGGGGTTTCTTCGCGGGGGCCTTCTTCGCGGGGGCCGCGTCGACCGGTGTCACCTCCGCCGGGCCCGGCGCGGCGGGTTCGGCCGCGGCGGGTTCGGACTCCGGGGGAGTGATGGGGAACAGGGTCGGTTCGTCGCTGTTGGCACCGCCGTCGGACGGCGTGACGTTCGGCTCCTGCTCGGTCATACGGCGCTCCCTTGCGTGTGTCCCGGGGCGTGCGCGCAAGGGTCAGCCCCCCCACGCGACGCGTGGGACCCATCCTAGTGGGTGTGCACCCGGGCGCGGCGAGGGTCGAAGGCCACCGCCTCGCAGCAGGTCAGGAACGAACGCCCAGCCGCGCGAGGATGTCGGCGTCGATGGCCACCAGCTCGTCGTCGATGGCCTGGTGTGCCGTCCGGCGTGCTGCGGCCGACATGGTCTCGGCGGCACCGACCGCGATGTCCAGGTTGTCCAGGCGCTGCGTCATCGCGGCGACGAAGTCCTTGGCGTCGGCGCTGGTGTCCTGTGCGACGACCTTGTCGAGCGCGGTCCGAGTCGTCGCGATCCGTGCGGAGAGCGCCGCGCCGTGACCGCTGAACTGGCGCAACACCTCTGGCGACACCCCTGCGCGGCCGGCCTGCAGCGCCGAGAGCTGCGCGCGACCGGCCACCGCGGCGCGGTAGGCGATGGGGACCGCGATGGGGGCCACGAGGCGCGCGACGGTGAGGTAGCGCTTGACGCTCGCCGGGCTGAACACCTTGGCGTCGGCGGCGGCCTTCGCCTCGGCGTCCACCTTCTTGGTCTCGGCCTTGACCACCTTCTCCCGGGCCTTCGCCAGCTGCTTGGCGGTCTTGCTCTCGGCCTTCAAGTCCTTCTGGAGGTACTTGTGCTCGGTCTTGCGACGAGCCTTCAGGTCCTTGCGCCGGTTCTTGGCGTCGAACTTCGCCTCGAGCTTGGCTTTCGTCTTGAGCGCCTTGGTCTCTGCACGGCGCTGAGCCCGAGACCTACCGTCGGAGGAGAGCAATCCCATCGAATGACCTTTCGCTGCTGCCGAGTGGAGCGCCGCGGGCGTGGTAACAAGTACAAGCATGACACGTGGTGCGGTCCGGCCACGCGTCCGACTGCTCGAGCCGAGAAAGGGATGGCGTGGCCTCTGTGGTGTTGTCGCCGCGCGATCTCGCGGGGTGCGAGCATCGGGTCGCCCTCGACTTCGGTCACGAGGGGCGTCCCGGTACCGAACCCGACCCGCCGGGCGTGCAGCGGCGCAAGGAGGCCGCCGCCGATCATCGGGCCGCGGTCCGTGAGCTGCTCCGCGGCATCCACAGTGATCAGCCCGGCGCCTTCGTGGCCGTGGACGCCGAGTCCAGGGCCCCGGAGCGGGTCGCCGCCACCCTGAAGGCGTGCGACGCGGGCGTCTCGTGGATCTGGAATGCGGCGCTGCCCACCGACATCGAACACGGGCGGCGCGGCCATGCCGAGCTCCTCGTCAAGGTCGGCGACGGCTACGTCCCGGTCATCGTGGTCAACCACCGGATCACCCAGCCCGCGAGATCCGCGCCGGACCCGGGTCGTCCGCCGACGCTGGTCACCAGTCCGCTCTGGGGGTGGGCGCCCACGCTCGATCCATACCGCACCGCGCGGCCCAACCGCCGCGACAACCTGCGTCTCGCTCAACTGACCGCGATGCTGGTCGAGATCGGTCGCGCGCCGTCGGCGGAGACCGGGGGCCTGCGTGGCGGCGTGATCGGCGTCGACGCCGACTGCATCGTCGTGCACGACATCGGTGCCATGCTCGACGATTACACCGAGGTCCTGGACCGTCGCCGGGCCATCGCCGCACAGCAGGTACCGACCGAGCCACGACGCGTCGCCGAATGCCGATCGTGCCCGTGGTGGGAGAAATGCGGGCCGGAACTCGAGGCCCGCCGCGACGTGTCGCTCGTCGCCACCGGTAATCAGGGCGCGGCACTCATCGACGCGGGGATCACCACGATCGACCAGCTCGCCGCCCAACGCGGGGACCCGCCGGAGAACTGGCCGGGCAGCGCACGTTTCGACGATGCGGTGATCGGCGCGATCGCCTGGCTGACCGGCACCGAACTGGTGCGACGCCTCGACACGCCTCGGGTGCACCGCGCCGACATCGAGGTCGACGTCGACATGGAGAGCTACGGCGAACACGGCGCCTACCTGTGGGGCACCCTGCGCACCGACACCACCGAGCCCGACGCGCCGGTGATCTACCGGCCGTTCGTCACCTGGGATCCGCTGCCCACCCGAGACGAGGCGAGATCGTTCGCCGAGTTCTGGGCCTGGCTGACGGCCGAACGGGTCGCCGCACGCGACGGCGGGAAGACCTTCGCGGCGTACTGCTACTCGCAGCAGGCCGAGAACCGCTGGCTGCTGGGTTCGGCCGACCGGTTCGAAGGTGAACCCGGCATCCCGTCACGCCGGGAGGTGGAGGCGTTCATCGCCTCCCCGGAATGGGTCGACATCTACGAGGCGGTCGGCGACAACTTCATCTGTCCCCGCGGCAAGGGCCTGAAACGGGTTGCGCCCGTGGCGGGATTCGCCTGGCGCGACGACGATGCCAGCGGGGAGGCGTCAATGGAGTGGTACCGCGCCGCGGTCGCACTCGGTGGCGGACGCCCCGACCTCGGCCAGCGGGAGCGGCTCCTGGAGTACAACGAGGACGACGTCCGGGCCACGAAGGTGCTGCGCGAGTGGATCTCTGGCAGTGCCGTCGACGAGATCCCGCACGAGCGAGACCTTTTGGCCCGGTACTGAGCCGTTCGTGAATGGGGATTGTGGGTCCGGGGCGTCAGGAACGCAGTGACCGCAGTGATTCCAGGAACGACCCGCTGCCGAACAGTGCGACCGCGCCGAGCAGCAGCAATCCGCCGGGGGCGACACCGATCAGGAACTTCTTGACGCCGGTCCGGATCGTGCCGGGCGACTCGCCGGGCAGGGCCTGCGGTCCGGACGGACCCTGCGGGCTCGCCATGAGGACGGTCGATTCGTCGGCATCGGGTGCGTCGGAAGCGGTGCTCTCCCGATCGGTTTCGGTGGTGGACCGCTCGGTGCGGGGTCCGGGCCCGGGGCCACTCGCAGGTGCGCCCGGCGCCGCCGGAGGTCCGGGAGCCGCGGCGGCCGGTGCAGGCGGGGCCGCCGGCGCGGGCGGGCCGCTGGGTGCCGCGACGGACGGGACCCGAGCGGGAGCGGGGGGGTTTCCCTCGTCTGAACTCGGAGGGGTCGACGGGAGGGGAGGCAGAGGCGCCGACGGCACGTTCGGCCCGCCGTTCGCCCGCGGAACCGGTACCCAGATCCCTGACGTCGAGGTCTCTGCCTCGGACGACGTCTCTGTTTCGGAGGTCTCTGTCTCGGACGTCTCCGTCTCGGGGGGCTCGGTTTCAGAGCTGCTCGTCGACGAACTCTCGGTCGACGCGCTCGGTCCGGTCGAGGTGCCCGACGGCGTCGTCCCGTGCCCGTGCCCGTGTCCGTGGTGCCCGTGCCCGCCACCGTGATGCCAGGAGTGTCCCGGGCTGCGGTTGCCCGACCGGGACGAGGCGTCATCTTCCCCGTCGGCGTCGTTCTCGCCCGAATCATCGGAGGTGTTCTGCGAGCCGTAGCCGCCCGACCCGGACTGTCCCGAACCGGAGCCGTCTCCCGAGCCGACCGGGCTCGTCGAGGCGATGCCGGGTGCGAGAGCGAGGAACGCGATCACGGCGACGGCGGCGAGCAGGGACGCGAGAGAGCGCCGTCGGCGGCCACCGTGATGCACCGGCAGGCGGTGCGTCATCGGTGCGCTCCAGGCGTACAGTTGTCTGTGAGATCAGGGGTTCGCCGACGTGGCCGCAGGCCATTGGGTGCAGTCCAGTGAGGTCCCCGGTTCGTGTGTCGTATGCATGCCGACAACGCGTTACCCCCCGAAATGTGAAGAACGCCACACTAACGTTCGTTACATCATCACCACAGGTGATACGCATGGCGTGCGGCGGTCCGGTACGTTCTGAGCGTACCGGTCATTGCGACGGCCGTGTGCAGCGGGCTTTAATGTTTGCAAATTCAAGTTTTGCGTTTCGGAGAAGATGGTCATGACTTCAGGAGGGGCGGAGAAGCCTATGGGCGACACCGGACGCACCGACCCCGATCGTTCGAGAACGAAGGAATCGGATGCACTCGATCCGGGGTTGTTCGCCCGGCGACTCGAGGAGCTTTTTCGGACCGTTCCAGGTCCGAACGGGAGGGCATACAGTGCCAAGGCGATCGCGGCGCGATCGACGGAGCGGGGATTCCGTCTGGGCGAGTCGTATCTGAGCCAGTTGCGATCGGGGAAAGCAAAGTCCCCGTCGTTCCGAACCGTCGAGGGAATCGCGGCCGCGTTTGGGGTCGACGTGCATTACTTCCTCGAGGATCGGGCCGCGCAGCGCACCCGCGATGAGATCGATCTGATGCGGTTGCAGGCGGATACCAACGTCCAGTTGGCGGCATTCCGGCTTGCGGGACTCTCGAGCGATTCGGTCACCGTGGTGAACGAACTGATCAAGGTGCTGCGTGAGCAGCAGGGGCTGCCGAAGGATCCACCGGACGTCATCGCAGCGGGGCTCAGCGACGAGAAACCGTCGGCTGACTCGCGTCTACGAGTGGTGGGGGACCCGGGAGAGGACTGATCCGACTGGCGTCGGACTGGTCTGGATCTGCGTTTTCACCGATCACGAGCGTCACTGACGTTCTCGGGCCGAGGGGTGTCGGTCTGAGGGTTCAGACGCCGTTTGACCGGGGGAAATGTCTGGTCCCTGGTTTTGTGGACACGAATCGCGTGGTTGTTCGCGCTCATGGTTCGATGGTCGTCATGCGTCGATCCGAACGTGCGTTGCGGGCGCTGTGTCGCAAAACGGTGAAAGGGCTGGATCTCGATCTCCCTCTCGACGTGACCCAGTTGTGCGATCGGTACGGCGAGCGGCGCGGACGACCCATCCGCCTGATCGCGCATCCCCTGCCGACCGGGGTGCCCAACGGCCTCTGGCTGGCTGCGGCCGACGCGGACTATTTCTTCCATCAGGCGAACACGTCCCGTCTCCACCGCGACCAGATCGTCATCCACGAGTTCGGTCACCTCATCGCCGGACATCAGATCCTCGGCGAGGTGTCGGCCGAGGGTCTCGCCGCGCTCACCAACGACGAGTCCGACGCGGCGCTTCGTCGTACCTGCTACTCGGATGATCGTGAGTGGGAGGCGGAGATGCTGGCGTCGATGATCCTGGCGTGGGCCGAGGAGGCCGGCACCCGGGTCGGAAGTACGGCGTCGCACGATGAACTGCGCGGCTTGCAGCGACTCCTGGGCGGTCACCGCGGATGGTTGTGAGAACTGCGGGAGAGGGTGCCGTCGTGTTCACGGCCCTCTCGGAGAACATCGATGCCGGGATCGGGGCGGTCAACGCGATAGCTGCCGCCGTATTCGCCTTCGCCTTCTGCTGGCGTCTCGATCAGATCCGGCGTGCCGGATGGGGGCTCCAACCCCTCGCGATGATGGTGGCGGTCGCCTCGCTGACGCTGGCGTTCGTCGTCATCGACGAGTCGGTCGCGGCCGTGCTCAACGAGAACGGGTTCGAAGGCCTGTCGCGGGTGGCGTTCTACGCACTCCTCGCGATCGGCGTGGCCGCACTCGTCATCGTGTTCTTCTTCCCGGATCGCGTGACTCGTGAGCGCCGGGCCGGCTGGGAGGCCCTGCCGCTCGTGGCTTCGCTTGTCGGACTCCAGGTCACGATGCTGGTCATCCCGGTGGAGATCCGTACCGCGACCATCAGTGAGTGGACGGTGCAGAACTGGGGTTTCGCGCTCTTCATCCTCATCGCCAGCGGATATCTCACCTATGGATTCGGCGCGTGCGTCAACAGCGTACGCAAGTTCTATTCGACGGCCGACGGATATCTGCGTGTCTCACTGGGCCTGCTGATCGCCGGTCTGGGACTGCTGGCGCTGAGCGCCGTGTGCCAGATCGCCTTCGTCATCGTCTCCGCGACCGGTGTGGTGAGGTCGCCGTGGCTGGTGACGACGAACCGCGTCGTCGCGATCCTGGGAATCGTGGTCTTCCTGCTGGGTATCAGCTACCCGATGGCCCATGCGCGGGTGCAGAGCGTGCTCGCCAACCGGCGACGCCGTCGACTCGACACCGATCTGCTGCCGTTGTGGCGTCTGGTGACCGACGCGGTCCCCGAGGTGGTCCTCCCCGATCCGGGTCAGCTGTCGCCGACCACCAGGCTGCACCGGCGCGTCGTCGAGACGCGGGATGCGCTGACCCAGGTCAGCCCGTACCTGCCGGTCGCCTTCGACTACGCGGAGGTCGGGGTCCAGGCCAGGATGCTCCGCGCGGCGGTCGCCGCGATGACGTCGACCGAGACCGGAGACAAGACCAGCGGCGCGGTCCGCGACCTCGCCCCCGCCGATGGCGAGGGTCTGGAAGCGGATGCCGCACCGCTGATCAGGTTGTCCACCGCGCTTCTGGTTCCGGAGGACACCGACGTGTCCCCGGGCAGTCACGCGGAGGCGGCCGGCTAGCTCGAGGCGTTCGGACTAGCGCGGGGCCATCCGGATCGCGCCGTCCATGCGGATGGTCTCGCCGTTCAGGTAGTTGTGCTCGGCGATGAACGCGGCGAGTTGTGCGTACTCGTCGGGCTCGCCGAGGCGCTGCGGGAACGGGATCGCCTCGGCCAGAGTCTTCTGGAACTCGGGGTGACGCCTGCCAGCATCGGGGTGCTGATGGTGCCGGGGGCGATGGTGCAGACGCGCACGCCGATGCGGGCGAGGTCGCGTGCAGCGGAGATGGTCATCGCGTGGACGCCACCCTTCGATGCGGCGTACGCGATCTGACCGATCTGGCCCTCGAAGGCCGCCACCGATGCGGTGTTGATGATGACGCCGCGCTGGCCGTCACCGTCGATGGTGGTCTCCTCGGCCATGCGGTTGGCGGCCAGACGCATGACGTTGAAGGTGCCGACCAGGTTGATGTCGATGACCTTGCGGAACAGGTCGAGCTCGTGCGGGCCGTTCTTGCCGAGGATGCGTGCGGCCCAGCCGACGCCCGCGCAGTTGACGGCCACGCGCAGCGGTGCGCCCGACTCGGCGATGGTGTCGATCGCGCCCTGGACCTGCGCTTCGTCGGTGACATCGGCGGCGATCAGCGTGACGCCGTCGACGGGGGCCGCCTTGTCGATCGAGGCCTGCAGGTCGAGGCCGAAGACCTGTGCGCCTTCGGAGGCGAAGCGGCGGGCGGTGGCTGCGCCGAGGCCCGAAGCCCCGCCGGTGACCAGAACGGAAGCGCCTGAAACGTCCATGGGTTGAATAGTCCTTTCGCGGTACCGATTGCCGCCGGACCCGTGTCCCGGTGAAGTGGACGACGTGCACCGGCGCAGGGTGCACGTTCACGATAGTCAGCGGTCGCCGAACGCCCGCGTTCAGCCCTCGTGTCCCCCGAGCGAACGCTCGGGAGTCGGGAGTTCGACGTCGTCGTCGGCGTGGAGCCGGCGATCGCGGCGGATGAGGAACGTCCCGACGCCGACGATGACGACGGCCGCGGTGATCGTGGCGGCGATCATCGGGGCAGACGCCCCGACCAGGCCGGTGGCGGTGAGCCACACCGCGAAGCCGAAGAACAGGACGGCTGCGCCGATGGCGATGACGCGCTCGGGGAGGTGCTTGCCGAGGAGGACGCCCACGGCGATCGCCAGGGCGTCGGCGACGACCATGCCCAGGGTGGAGCCGATCCACACGCCCAGCCAGTCGTGGTCGGTGGCGATCGTGATGGTGGCGAGCATCGTCTTGTCGCCGAGTTCGGCGAGGAAGAAGGCCGACATCACGGCCAGGAACACCGAAGCGCCGACCCGGCTCGCCCGGTTCTGCTCCGCCTCGTCGAGGCGGTCGCCGTAGACCGTCCACAGGCCGAAGACGAGCATGGCGAGTCCGGCCAGGACCGACATCAGGTCGGTCGGCAGTGACATCCCGAGGAAGTGTCCGAAGAAGACCGACACCGCATGGACCGCGGTGGTGGCCACGGTGATGGCGAGGAGGACGACCCACCAGCGGTAACGCAGGGCATAGGTCATCGCCATCAGCTGTGACTTGTCGCCCAGTTCGGCGACGAAGATCACGCCGAAACTCAGGAGCAGGGCAGTAATCACGAACGTGAGGTTAGTGAGACCTAACTGGCGAATGCAACTCCTCAGTAACCCGTATCTGCGCAGGTCGGGGGTACAAAAAGTAATGTTCGGCGACCCGGAAACCGGCGTGCGGGAGCCCGGTCGAACACCTTCGGGAGGCCTCGGGGTGCCTAAGCTGCGAGAAGCATCGCGAGCACGGCGGTGTCGGGATCGGCGTTGGGGTCGATGCCGACCTCGTTGCGGAGGTTCACCACGGTGCCGTCGGCCTCCGCCTCGGCCCAGCCGGCCCGGTGCTCGAGTCCCAGTTCCGGTAGCCCGGGCAGCAGCACGCACCCGGAGGCGACCTCCGAACACTCCGGCAGCGAGGGTCGCGTCTGCGACGGGGGATGCAACATCACCAGGGCCGGGGGATTGTTCAGGAACCGGCCCGCCTCGACGAAGCTGTCGTCGGTGACGTTGCCGATCGCCACCATCATCCCGACGGTGTCCTCGCCGCCCCGGGCGGGACGCTGCTCGACGACACCGAAGATCGTCGTCGTCGGGAGGAAGCCGGGCCGGCAGGCGATCCGCACCGAGCCGACGAGGGTCTGTGTCCATTCGAGTGTGGACTCCGGCCAACGTCCGGAGATGAGGATTCCGTTCAGCTTGCCCTCATGCTGGAACGGGGTGAGTCCGATCGGGATCGACTGCATCGTGACGTGCCTCCAATCCGGGTGGGGGACCTGGTCATTGGGACCCAGGGGCTCCGATGACCACCCGTGTGAAAAGAATCCACCGCGGGCGCGAAACGGACAAGCCGAACCACCGTCTTGTGACGCTTCGTTTACATGCGATCGACCGACGGCGGGGCGTCGTGGACGACGGTCGCGGCGGGGCCGGCGGCGGACACCAGGCACACTGGACCGGTGAAGAACTCGCCTCCGCTGCGGCCCATGGAGTTCGCGTCCGTCGCGATCTTCGGTGGCCTGACCGTTGCCGCGGTGGTCATCGCCTCGGTCATCCCGCTCGCGCAGGCGGCCGGGCTGCTCGCACCGGTTCCCCTCGCCCTGATCGCGGCCCGCACGCGGCCGCGGGCACTGATCACCGCCACCGTGGCCACGACGGCAGTCGCCTTCGCCATGGCGGGCACGGGTGCGATGGCCACGGTGCTCGGCTCGGCGTTGATCGGCGGGATCGTCGGGGACATCAAACGGCGCGGTCGCGGATTCGGTGCGCTCGGCCTGGCCACGCTCGTCGCGTCACCCGTGCTCGGCGGCGTCTCCGTGTTGATCCTCCTCGTCCTGGTGCCACTGCGCACGCTGACCATCGAGGCGATGACCAACTCCCTCCACGGTGTCGCGAAATGGCTGCACGGTTGGGGGCCCACCGATGGTGTGGGGAACGCCCTCGATTCGATGAGCCGCAGCATCGCCAGCCACTGGTGGTTGTGGATCTGGGTCTCCGGAACCGTCGGTACCGCGATCTCGCTGGTGGTGGCCTGGTGGATTCTCGGCGGCGTCATCGCCCGCCTGCGCGACGTGCCCAGCGAGGACACGCTCACCTCCGACGGCCCAGGGTCGTCGGCGACCGGCGTCGCGCCCCTGCCGATCACCGTCGAACACGTCGGCTTCTCCTACAGCCCGGGGGCGAGGCCCGTCCTCCACGACATCGACCTGCGCATCGACCCCGGGGAGTTCGTGGCCGTCGTCGGCGCCAACGGATCGGGGAAGTCGACGCTGGCGAAGATCCTCGCCGGCCGCGATCCGTCCACCGGCGTCGTCCACCGTCCGGGGCTCGCGGGACTCGGCGTCCACGGCGGTACCGCGCTCGTCCTGCAGCGGCCGGAGATCCAGATGCTCGGGTCGCGGGTCGCCGACGACGTGGTGTGGGGCCTCCCGCCCGGCGCCGACGTCGACGTGGAGGCACTGCTCGCCGAGGTCGGACTGAGCGGTCTCGGAGACCGCGAGACCACCGATCTGTCCGGCGGGCAGCAACAGCGCCTCGCCATCGCGGCGGCTCTCGCCCGGGACCCGCGACTCCTCATCGCCGACGAGGTCACCTCGATGGTCGATCCCGAGGGTCGCGGACAGCTCCTGCACCTGCTGGCGTCGCTGCCGGTAAGACGCGGCATCGCGGTCGTGCTCATCACCCACCGCGGCAGCGAGGCCGCGGCCGCCGACCGCGTCATCCACCTCGAGGCCGGTCGCGTGGTTCCCCACCCGCCCCGCTGGATGCCGGACCCGCGCACCGACCTCGACCGTCCCGCCCCGGCCGATTCCTCGGCGACGTCGCTCGCGGCGCCCGGACCGCACCTCGGCGGCCCGCTCCTGGTGCTCGACCACGTGGGATACGCGCACCTGCCCGGCTCTCCCTGGGAGGTCGTCGCCCTCACCGACATCTGCCTGACCGTCTACCGCGGTGAGGGATTGCTCATCGTCGGCGGCAACGGGTCGGGCAAGACGACCCTCGCCTGGATCATGGCGGGGCTCCTGTCGCCGATCTCCGGAACCTGCCACCTCCTCGAATCGTCCGGGAAGTTCACTCCCGCAGCAGGTTTCGACCCCGGTGAACCCGTCACCGATCATGTCGGCGCAGTCGGGCTGGGCTTCCAGCACGCACGCCTGCAACTGCAGAAGGTCACCGTCGCCGACGAGATCATGGCGGCCGGTGGCGAAAAGGTCGGCACCGCCGAGGTCGCCCGCGTTCTCGAACTCGTCGGGCTGCCGCGACAGATGGCGGCGACCAAGGTCGATTCCCTGTCGGGAGGTCAGATGCGCCGTGTGGTGCTGGCCGGGCTCATCGCGCGCCACCCCGACATGCTGGTGCTCGACGAACCGCTCGCGGGGCTCGACCCGCATGCGCGCGAGGAGATCGTGGCGCTCCTCGCGCGCCTGCGCGCGGACGGGATGACCATCGTGATCATCTCGCACGACTTCGAATCGCTGGACTCGGTGTGCACGCGCCGGGTCCGGCTCGTCGACGGGCGGTTGCTGCCCGAGACCCATGAGATCGTCGATCAGCCGTCCGGCTGGGACGGAGGTGCCCGATGACGATGCGCACGGTTCCGTTGCGGCAGGTGCCCGGCGATTCCTTCGTCCATCGGTTGTGGGCGGGAACCAAATTGGTGATCGTGCTGATCCTGGGCATCATGACCTGGGTCCTGCCCTCGTGGCCCGCGCTGGGGATGGTGGCCGCGATCGTCATCCTGACCGCGCTGCTCGCCGGGATCCCGTTGGGCGCCATCCCCCGTCCACCGTGGTGGTTCTGGGGCCTGATCGGAATCGGGGTGGCGTTCAACGCCTCGTTCGCCGGGCTCCACGGCGCGCTGATCTTCCTGCGGGCGATCACCCTCGCGCTGGTCCTCGTCGCGAGTTCGATTCTCGTCATCTGGACCACCCCGATGGCCGACGTCGCTCCCGCACTCGCGCGGCTGATGCGGCCCTTGCGCAGGCTCCGGTTGCCGGTCGACGAATGGGCGGTCGCAATCGCATTGTGCCTGAGGGGACTTCCGCTGCTCATCGAGGAACTGCGCATGCTGCGCGCGGCTCATCGGCTGCGGCCGACGGCGAAGGGGCGCAGCGACCACCCGTCGGCGGAGATGGGGATCATGGACCTCATCACGGCGGCCATGTCGTCCGCGCTCCGCCGCAGCGCGGAGATGGCCGAGGCCATCACGGCGCGCGGTGGCACGGGTCGCCTGACCGCTCATCCCGCGCGGCCCGGACGGTCGGATGCGTTGGCGCTCTTCGTGATCGTCGTCGCCTGCGCCGTGGCCGTCACGGTGACGCTGATCCTCTGAACCGCACCCCTCGCTCCCCGAGCAAAGCAACGGCGCCGGCCACCCGAAGGTGACCGGCGCCGTTGGTGTCTGGCGAAGGGAGGATCAGGCAGGCACGATGAGGCCGCTGCCCTGGGTCTTCGCGCGACCGAAACGCTCACCGGCGTCGGCCCAGTTGACCACGTTCCACCAAGCCTTGACGTAGTCCGGCTTGACGTTCTGGTAGTCGAGGTAGAAGGCGTGCTCCCACATGTCGAGCATGACGACCGGGATGATCGCGGCGGGGATGTTGCCGCTCTGGTCGGTCAGCTGCAGGATGACCAGCTTGCCGCCGATGGTGTCGTAGCCCAGGATCGCCCAGCCCGAACCCTGGAGGGTGGTGGCGGCGGCGGTGAAGTGGGCCTTGAACTTGTCGAAGCCACCGAACTGCTCGGTGATCGCAGCGGCGAGGTCACCCTCGGGCTCGCCACCGCCGTTGGGGGACAGGTTCTTCCAGAAGATCGAGTGGTTGGTGTGGCCGCCCAGGTGGAAGGACAGGGTGGCGGAGAGTCCGTAGACCTTGCCGGCGATGCTGTCGTCCTCGCGGGCCGCGGCCAGCTTCTCCAGGGTGTCGTTGGCGCCCTTGACGTAGGTCGCGTGGTGCTTGCTGTGGTGGAGCTCCATGATCCTGCCGGAGATGTGCGGCTCCAGTGCCGCGTAGTCGTAATCCAGATCCGGCAAGGTGTATTCAGCCACGATGTTCCTCTCTGAGGTGCTTTTCGTATTCCCTGTTCACGCGTGGGTCCGCCAACCGGGTCGGCGCCACGCGGATGCTTCCAGCCTTCCGCACACCATGGGTGATTGCAACAAAGACGCCGCAACAAATATCAAGTGCGGTTGAAGATCACCGCCGCGCAATGGCGCCCACTGTGTCCGGGCGAGATGTCCGGATCTGCTCAGATCAACGTGAGCGCAACGATGACGGCGAGGAGGGCGACGATGCTCAACGCGATGGTGCGGCAGCGTCTCGCCACGTCGTAATTGGCGCGCGGGGCGCTGCGAGAGGTCCGAAGCCCACTTCGGAGGTCTCCGGTCGCGTGCGTCGCCATTGTCGCCTCTCATCAGCGGTCGGCCGGCCATCCCGCGCCGCCGGTCTCACGGACCACCGGCCGGACGTGACGGGTATCACAGACCCGGGATGTGACCGCCATCATAAACAGACTGGGACGGCTGACTCAACTCGGAGAACCCGGGACGGTCTCCCGGCACGCGTAGACTTGGCCCATGTCTTGGCTCGACCAGCTCTTCGCTGCCAGTTCGCACAAGCAGGAACTCATCGCGGCCGAGTCCGCACTGCCCGGGCGCGACACCGAGATCACGGTCCCGGGAGATCATCTGGTCCTGAAAACGCCCATGCGCGGACGTCCGGAGGCCGACGGCGCCTACGCCAACGGTGGTGTCGGCACCTTCGGCGACGGCCTGTCCGCGGTGATCCTGGCGGGTGGCTGCTTCTGGGGGATCGAGGAGATCTTCTGGCAGGTCCCGGGTGTGTACACCACCGCCGTGGGTTACGCCGGCGGCCACACGCCGAATCCGACGTACGAGGAGACCTGCACCGCGCGGACCGGCCACACCGAGTCGGCGCTCGTCGTCTTCGATCCGGCGGTCATCGACCTCGAGGGGATCCTCAAGATCTTCTGGGAGTCCCACGATCCCACCCAGGAAATGCGCCAGGGCAACGACATCGGTACCCAGTACCGGTCTGCGGTGTACACGTTCTCCGACGCCGACCACGCGGCCGTCGTGGAGTCCGCGGGGAAGTTCCAGACCGCGCTCGACGCGGCCGGCGAGGGTTCGATCTCGACCGAGATCAAACCCCTCGAGGCGGCGGGCGACGGACGGTTCTACTACGCGGAGGGCCACCACCAGCAGTATCTGGCCAAGAACCCCCACGGGTATCGCTGCCACGCGGCGACCGGCATCAGCTACCCCGCTTGAGGTGACCCGGCCGATCACCCTGCGGCAGTGGAACCGCACCCTGCTCGCACGCCAGCACCTGCTCGATCGGGTCGACGAGGACGCGATAGAGGTGCTGGACCGGTGCGTCGGGATGCAGTCCCAGGACCCACGGGCGGCCTTCTTCGGATTGTGGTCCCGCGTCGAGGGATTCGAGCCGTCCGAACTCGACGGGCTGCTCACCGAGCGGGAGGTCGTGCGCATCGCCTTGCTGCGGTCCACGGTGTTCCTCGTCGACGCCGAGGACGCCAGGTGGATCCGGCCACTGGCCGAGCCGATTCTCCGGCGCGAACTCACCGAGGCGCACGCTCCGCGGCTGGTGGGTGCGAATCCCTCGCAGGTACTCGCCGACGCCGCCGAGCTCCTCACCGGTCGTGAACTCGGTGGCGCCGACCTGGGAAGGCAACTGGCCGTCCGGCATCCGGGGGAGAACCCGGCGACGCTCACCGGGATCGCCCGGTGTGGACTGCCTCTGGTGCAGGTGCCGCCACGTGGACTCTGGCGGGGACGCGGGACGCCGACCTACCGGTTGTTCGACGAATGGGTCGGTCCGGGCGAACCGGCGGTCTCCGGCGACGACGCGCGCGCCGACCTGATCCGGCTCTACTTGCGCGGCTTCGGGCCGGCGACCGTGAAGGCCATTCAGACGTGGGCCGGGATCACCAGGCTCGGGCCGCTGATCGAGAAGCTCGAGGCGGATTGGGAACTCGTCCGGCTCACCGGCCCGCACGGTGAGACCCTCTACGACCTGGACGGACTCGGCCTCGCCGACCCCGACGCGCCCGCCCCGGCTCGTCTCGTCGCCCCGTTCGACCACGTCATCGGGGTCTCGGCCGACCGTGTCCGCGTTGCCGATCCGGAGTTGTTCCGCCGGACCGTGACACCCAACGGCCGCTCGCCGGGCTTCGTCTTCGCCGACGGATTCCTCGCCGGCACATGGCATCTCGACGGTGACGACGTACGGATCGAGATGTTGCGCGAGATCACCCGAGCCGAGCAACGGGAGGTCGACGCCGAGGTCGACCGGTTGCGCGAGTTCCTCGCCTTCGACCCCGACTCTCCCTGAGTCCTTTCGATACGCCCCTCCGCAAGCTCCGGGGCTACTCAAGGAGCGGGGTCGGATACGCCCCTCCGCAAGCTCCGGGGCTACTCAAGGAGCGAGGGCGGGCTCAGTCCCCGGTCCGCGGATTGCGTGAGGTGATGCAGTACGGGCGCCCCATCGGGTCGACCATCGTCGTCCAGTGCGGATAGTGGTCGATCGCGCGGGCGCCCCACCCCTCGTGACGCGCCACCTCGTCGGGGACGGAGTTGGTCGCGAGGTCGAGGTGCCCGGTCGCCGGTGCCGAGCCATCCCGAGCGGAATCGTCGTCGGGCCCGGACTGCCTGTGCTGCAGCAGGATTCCGACGGTGATCGACGGGTCGCGGCGTAGTGCCACCAGCTCGGGCCTGCTGCCCGGGGATTTGGGCGGCCAGCCGGTCAGGTTCGTCCAGAACTCGACCTCCGCGTCGAAGGCGGATGCCGGGATGTCGATGCACAACTGGTCGATGATGCTGATGGCGTCACCGGGCCACCGGATCGGTCGCGACCGTTTCGCCTCCCCTTCCCACGGAACCAGACAGAAGACGAATCCTGCCGGGGAGGAGAGGACGAGGTGGGTGCCGGCGTCGTGGATCAGGGTCGCCCCGAGCCCGACGGCTTCCTCGGCCGCGGCAGGGGGGTCGTCGGCGTGGATGTCGAGGTGGACCCCGCCCGGACCCTCGTCGACCCGCTGCACACGCAGATGGGGGTCACCGAAGAACGGTTCGAGCGACGCGAACTCGCGATGTTCGCCCCGTGGCGGCGACACGGTGCTGCCCGAGATCGCACGCCAGAAGGTCACCTCGCTGCCGAACTCCTCGGCGGGGAAATCGAGGAATGCGCTGAGCCACCTGACCTGCACGCGAGGGAGTCTACGGTGCGGGTGCACCGGGCGCGCTGCAGAATGCGTGGGCGCCCCGTGGGCGCCGTGCCGGGAACAGTGACTGTGGATGCGCCACTAGACTCGGGCAGATGACTGCAGGACCGCTGGCGGCGGTGGGCAAGAAGTTCGCGAAATCGCGTGCCGAGCACGTTGCGGTGGTCCGACTCGACGGCCCGATCGGCGCGGCCGGCATGGGCAAGCACGGTCTGACGACCGACACGGTCGAGCCGGTGCTCAAGCGGGCGTTCGCCACCGATCGGCTCAAGGCCGTGGTGGTCGTGATCAATTCTCCCGGCGGTTCGCCCGCCCAGTCGGAGTACATCGCCGAGCGCATCCGGCAGCTGTCCGCGGAGAAGGGCGTGCCCGTTCTGGCGTTCTGTGAGGACGTCGCGGCGTCCGGCGGTTATTGGCTGGCGTGTGCGGCGGACGAGATCTACGCCGCGCACACCTCGATCGTCGGTTCCATCGGTGTGGTGTCCTCGGGCTTCGGGTTCTCGGCCGTTCTCGACCGGTTCGGCGTGCAGCGTCGTCTGTACGCGACGGGTGAGAACAAGGCCCGGCTCGACACCTTCTCGCCGGAGGTGCCCGAAGACGTCGAATGGCTCAAGGGCCTCCAGGCGCAACTGCACGAGTCCTTCATCGCGTGGGTGCGGCAGCGCCGTGGAAAGAAGCTGACGGCGTCCGACGACGAACTGTTCAACGGTGACGTGTGGGTCGGGCGCCGCGCCGCCGAACTCGGTCTGGTCGACGGCATCGGTGTCATGCGTTCGGTGGTGGCCGAGCGGTACCCCGATGCCGAGATCACCGTCATCGAGGCACCCAAACCCCTGCTGGCACGGCTGGTCGGCAATCAGATGTCGGTGTCCGGTCTGGCCGAGAGCGTCACCACGGGCATCCTCGCCGCGTTCGACCGCGCGCCCGCGGTGCGGACCGGGTTTTCACACCGTGACTGAGGGGTAATACCAGACCCAGTTGTGGGGGTTTCCCCAAGGGTTTGTCCCCACGTTATCCACAGGTGTGTGCACTGCAAAGAAAATGCACCACCGGTCGACCCCTGCAGTTTCGTGAATTTCCTGCGCGCACACTCGCCCAAACTAGTGATGCCAGTCACATCCGTAGGCCCGTTGGCCAGGGTTTTTCCACAGTTTCCACAGCCTCATCCCCAGGTTGACGGTGAGGTGTGGATTGTGGACAGATGCCCAATCGCAGCATGTGGATAAAACTATGATGATCAACATAGGCCGCTTTGGGGGATCTGCCACATGCTGAATGTGGAGTTCACCACACTGCTGAGAATGTCCGGGGAGATGACGTGGCACGCGCTGCGCCGTGACTGTGCCACCATGGAAATCGTGACCATGGGCGACATCACGCAGGTGCCGGTGACCGATTTGCCGAATGACTTCACCGCGACGGCCGACGCGGTGATGCTCGACGTCCGTGAGGACGATGAATGGGCCAACGGGCACATCCGCGGGGCCGTCCACATCCCGATGGGCGAGATCCCCGGGCGGCTCGGCGAGATCGATCCGGACGCCGACCTCTACGTGGTGTGTCATTCGAGTGGCCGATCGATGCGGGTGCTGCAGTACCTCGCCCAGGTGGGATACGACGGAATCTGTGTGCGCGGCGGCATGCTCGCCTGGCAGGAGAACGGCAAGCCGGTCGAATACGGTGCCGCGGACGTCCAGGGCAGCGGCGGGAGCGACGCCCTCCGATGATCGACCTCTGTCCGCGGTGCCGCATCCAGGCGCCGCATCGTCCCGGTCGCGAGCACTGCCCTCGCTGTGGCGGTCCGCTGAGTGTCGTCGACGACGCTTCGCGCGCGATGGCCGCGCAACCGGTGGGAGCGCCGGCCCGCCACGCGGCGCCCGCACGACCGGCAACCCCCTCGCCGACCGGTCGTCTCTACCGGAGCCGGAACGTCCGATGGGTCGCTCGGCGTCCCCCCGAGGCCGTCCCCGTCCGCCGCGGGCCGTCGGGTCCGCGTGGCCGCGGACTCATCCCGCGCTACGTCTACATCCCCACCTGGGGGTTGCACGACGAGCCGGTGAAGCCCGACGCCGCCCACGACCGGATCGACAACGCGCGGGCTCGCCTGGTGTTCGCGCTCATCGTGGCCGGGACCGCGCTCGCGGCCTCCGCGGTGATCCACCTGCTGCGCTACCTCCTGCTCGTCGTCAACCGCACCCAGCCGCTTCCGGAGCCGCTGATCATGATCTCCGACTGGCTGATCGTCTTCGTCGGTGTCGCCGCATTCCTCTCGTTCGTCTGGGCGACCCTCGCATTCATGCGCTGGGTGATGGACCTGCGGGCCGGTGCCTATGAGGACGCCGGGTTGCTCGACCCGAGGCGGCCGGTGTGGGTCGGCGTGCTGGTGGGAGTGCCGCTGGTCAATCTGGTCGGCGCACCGCTCGTGCTGGGCGAGGTCGTGGCCCTGCGGGTGGCCGACGACCCGTCCCTCGACGCCGAGCGCGTCGGACGCCGGGTGCGCCGGCTGTGGGTGGCGTGGTTGATCGTCAACGTCACCGCGCTACTGGCGCTGGTCGCGCGTGTCGTCGCGTGGGGCTCGGACTCGGTGCAGACCGGAGCCAACGCACTCGCCATGGTGATCATCAGTGCGGCCGTGTCGGCGGCCTTCGCGTTCTGGACGGCACGTCGCGTGCCGGAGCTGTTCGACGCCGCCGCGGCGGTTCCGGTCCCGAAGAGAAGGTGGGTGGCGGTCGGATGAACGCAGGTGTGAACGTGGGTGCGGCCGAGAAGGTGTCGCGTTCGGGTAAGCCCGCGGTGGTCGCGCACCGCGGCGCCTCGGGCGACCGCCCGGAACACACTCTGGCCGCGTACGAGCTCGCACTCGCGCAGGGCGCCGACGGACTCGAATGCGATGTCCGGCTCACCGCCGACCACGAACTCGTCTGTGTGCACGATCGCACCGTCGACCGCACGTCGAACGGGTCCGGCATCGTCAGCGAGATGACCCTGGCCCAGCTCCGCGAACTCGATTTCGGGAGTTGGCATTCCGCGGGCGACCCGGCGTCGATCCTGACGCTGCGTGAGCTGCTCACGCTCACCCTGGACTGGCGTCGACCGGTCCGGTTGTTCATCGAGACCAAGCATCCCGTGCGGTTCGGCAGTCTGGTCGAGCAGAAGCTCCTCGAGATCCTGCACGAGTTCGGGGTGGCGACGCCGCCGTCGGCGGATCACAGTCGCGCGGTGGTCATCTCGTTCTCCTCGGCCGGCGTCTGGCGTATCCGCCGTCATGCCCCGATGCTCCCGACCATCCTGCTCGGCGACACCGCGCGCGTGCTCGGCGGCAGTGCGGCGACGGCCGTCGGGGCAACGGGGATCGGCCCGTCGGTGGTCACGCTGAGGCAGTACCCGGATCTCGTCGACCGTGCGGCTGCGGCCGGGCGCGTGACGTACTGCTGGACGGTCGACGAGCTGGTGGACGTCCAGCTCTGCGCCGACCTCGGCGTGCGCTGGCTGGCGACGAACCATCCGGCCAGGGTGCGCGACTGGCTGGTGACCGTCGACTGAGCGGTCTTCGCGGTGCCCCTGTCTTCTCGGTGCTGCCACCCGCTCATGAGAGAGTGGACCGATGGGCAAGAAGAGCAAGCGGGGCAGTGGACCCCGCCCGGGAAGCAATCGCGCCGAGCGGGTGGCCGCTCGTAAGGCTCGGCAGGCGGCGTCGATGGCGCCGCCGCCGCGTCCCTTCGCAGGGCTGGCCTCCGAGTGCGACTTCGTCGCGCTGCGGACCTTTGTCGCGTCGGCCACCGCACGTCTCGAGCTGATCGAACCCGCCGACTCGCGCAACGACGTCTCGATCGTGACGATCCTGCCGGGTGCCGGGCCCGCACTCGCACGTGAATCCGGTGACGGCACAGAGGGTGTCGTCGGTCTGCAGACCGAACCGGATCGGGCGGCGCCTGCGGTGGAGCTCGCGGCGGCCATCGCGTGGGCCGCTCACGCCGAGGCCGGTGAAGAGTTCGACCTCGAGACCGCCGAGGAATCGCCCTCGCTCGACGGGGTGCTGAAAGCCGATGCGATCCTGGACATCACCGTGCACCAGGACTTCGCGTGGTGGTTCCCGGAGGGCACCGAGATTCCCGCGGAGATCGCGCCGATGTTCAAGCGCGCCAACGATTCCGTGCTGCCCACCGCACGGCTCGTCGTCGAGAGCGGTTCGGGTGCCCCGTGGTGGGTCGATGCCGGGGAGCGGGCCCACCTGCGGTGGATTCGTCCGGAGCCGGAGGACGACCTGATGGCGGCGATGGCCCGCCTGCACGCGGCCGGCCGTCTGACGATGGGGGAGGGCTCGCGCTTCGCGGGGTCGTTCCGTACCCACGGCCTGCTGGTCCCGGTCTTCGATCTCGACAACGAGATGCACCACGAGGAGTGGCAGGCCGGTCTCAACCAGCTCGATCAGTGGCTGGGCGAGGCGCTCGCCGACTCCTCGGAGCTGACGATCGCCGAGCGGAGTTCACGTGACGGCATCCGCGGCCGCCAGGTCACCCTGCGCTAGACCGCACAGAAGCCTGAAAACCATTTCGGCGGCGCGACTTCGAGTGAAGTCGCGCCGCCGAGGTCATGCCGGCCGGACTCGGCCTAGATGTTGCCGCCGGCCACTCCGGGCGCGGTCGGGTCGTCGGCCTTGGGGCCGTTGAACTCGCGCTCGACGAAGTTCTCGAGGTCGAACAGGTTGCCCTTGCAGCGTTCGGCGATGGTCTGCAGCGTCGTCATGGTGGCGACCTCCTCGACCTGTTCCTTGAGGAACCACTGCACGAACTGCTCACCGAGGTAGTCGCCGGTGTCGCGGGCCGACTTCGCCAGGTCGACGACCTGCTGGGTCACGGTCTTCTCCTGCTGGAGCGCCAGCTCGATCGGTGCCTTGTAGTCCTCGAACTTGTTGTTGGGGGCCGGGATACCGGGGATCTCGACCTCCATGTCGCGGTCGAGGAAGTACTGCACGATCATCATCGCGTGGTTGCGCTCTTCGACGGCCTGGCGGTAGAAGAGCTTTGCCAGTTGCGGCATGTCGTGGTTGTCGAAGTGGGTGGCGACCGCGATGTACTGCTGAGAGGCGTAGAACTCGTTGCCGATCTGATCGTGCAGCAGCTGATGGAACTTGGTGAATTCGGTCATGTCACCCATCGTAGGTGCCGAAAACCGCCTTCTACCAGCAAGTTCAGGCTAACTAAGGCTAGTCTGACCTGTCTTTGGGCAGCCTCTCCACCGTCGTCACCTGGCGTCGACGAGCAACTCGTCGGGAATGGGTTGACCTGCGCGTAAGAGTCCGAAGAACTCTTCTGTCCGATCGGTGACGGGCAGTGCGAGGCCGTCATCGGTGTAGACGCTCTCGCCCGTCGGTGTGGTCGTCGTCACCGGATCACGGAGGGCGAACATCAGCGAGGCGAGGTTCCAGATGTGATCTCGCTCGTCGACGGTGAGCGCGTCGATCGCTCCGCCGATGAAGCCGAACAGCCGGAACGGGTTGAACAGCACGGCCGGGCTCGTCGCGCGGGAGACCAATGCGGCCAGGAACTTCCGCTGGTTGACGACACGCTCGAGGTCGGCGCGCGGGAAGGCGCGGGTCCGCACGAGACCGAGCGCCTGGCGACCGTTCAGGTGGTGGCAGCCCTTGGACAGTTTGAGTCCGGCCTTGGGGTCGTTGAGCGGCTGGTCGATGCACATGTCGACACCGCCGACCGCGTCGACGAGCGTGTCGAACCCGCCGAAGCCGATCTCGGCGTAGTGGTCGATGTGGATGCCGGTCAGGTTCTCGACCGTCTGCACGAGCAGGGCCGGGCCGCCGATGTTGTACGCCGCGTTGACTTTCAGGCTTCCGTTGCCGGGGATCTCGACGTAGAGGTCGCGCGGGATGCTGACCACTGTCGCCTTCCCGCTCCCGGGCGGGTTGTGGACCAGCATGATCGTGTCGGTGCGGGAGCCGTCGGCGTCACCGGTGGACAGATTGGTGCGCTGGTCGTCGGACAGGTCCGACCGGGAATCGGTGCCGACGATGAGCCAGTTGGTGCCGGGGGTGTCCGACGGCCGGCCGGCATAGGCGGGCAGGGCGTCGATGCGGTCGAGCCGCGAGTCGTAGTAGAAGAGCAGCCCGGTGCCGCCGAGCACCAACACGAGCAGCAGGATCAGCACGACCTTGCCGACCCGGACCGTACGACGCCCCCGACGACGCGGACGCGGCGGCTTGGCGGCGGGCGGGGCGGTGGCCGGTCGAGCGGGCGGGGGCGGTGGCCGGTGCCCGCGGGTCCGATCGCCTGCCGGGACGGGTTCGGGCTTCTGGGTGGGGGCGTACTGCCCGGCGCTTGCGCGGCCCACGGGGGGTGCGCCGGGTGCGCGACCCGGGGGCGGTCCATGGGAGGGGATCCGGGGCATCGCCTGGGGATGTGCGGACGGAGCGGGACCCTGCGGATGGGGTCGTCGGGGTGCGCCGGGAGGCGGTCCCTGACGTGGCGGTATACCTCCCGCCGGCCGGCCGGGCGGTACCTGAGGCCCCGGACGACCGCGCCGCATGATCGGCGGGTCCTGCTCGTTCATCCCAACCAATGTACGCATCGACGGGGGTCGGCCACCGATTCGACGGATGGTTGTCGACTTCCCGCCGGCGTGTCTCCTTCCCGCTGGTCAGATCCAATCAGCGGAAAGGAAGCGGCCCCGCGGGAAGGAAACCCGCACGCGGGACTCCGGGCTCAGCCGACCCAGGACAGATGGTCGCGCAACAATGCGTAGCCGATGAACGCGACGACGTCGATGACGGCGTGGGCGATGACGAGCGGCCAGGCGCGGCCGGTGACCTGGTAGAACCGGCCGTAGACGACGCCCATCACCACGTTCCCGAGTCCGGCGCCGAACCCCTGATAGAGGTGGTAGCCGCCACGGAGCACCGCACTCGCGGCGAGTGACCTGGCGTCCGAGACGCCGAGCTGCCGGAGCCGGGTGATGAAGTAGGCGACCACCACGATCTCCTCGGCGGCCGCGTTCCCGATCGCGATGAGGATGAGGACCGGCCATTCCCACCAGGTGTCCGCCTGACTGGGGACGAGGCTCGCGTTGAGTCCGAATGCCCGGGCTATCGCGACGAGTGCCAGTCCGGGAATCCCGATGATGGCGGCGAGGACGAGTCCGGCGGGCACGTCGCGTCGCGGGGTCCAGCGTCCGAGGCCGACGCGCGACAGGCCGAGTCCGCTCCGCCACAGGAGGTAGACGCCGAGAGCGGCGATGGCGAACAGTCTCAGGACGCTCATCATCTGACGTGCGGCGTCGATGAGGGCGAGGTCGGAGCGGCTGGGGTTGAGGGCGACGGTCGTGCCGCCGATGCCGCCGGCGAGCTGGGCCTCGAGAAGTGCGAGCGCCGCAGACACCGCGGAGAACGCGAATGTCAGGACGCCGACGATGACGAGTTCGACGATCAGGCCGCGACGTTCGGTGCGGTCGGTGACGACCGGGATGCCGTGGGGCGACGGCCGCAGGTACTCGCGCAGTGGCATGCCGGAAAGCCTAAGCGCCATGCGCTCGCCGAGGAGCGCAGCGACCTCCCGCTCCGGTGAGTCAGTCGGGCATCGAGTTCATGAACGGGCAGCCCGCGAGGTTCCGCAGTGCTCGCGACAGTTCGAAGACGTCCGTCACCGGGCGGGGGAAGGGGAGGCGTACGTCGGAGTCGCCGTCGGCCCCCTCGACCCGGAAGCGGATGCCGAAGCGATCGAGGCCGAGCGGACGCACGCGACCCTGGCGCAGGTCGGTGGGCAGCTTGCGGGCCAGCTGGCCGACGAGGTCGGCGTGGTCGGCGTCGAGGTGCTCCAGCCAGCCGGCCTCGCACTCCCAGAAGGGGTCGGGGTCCGCGTCGGCCAGTTCGCCGGCCGGCACCGACGCCGCTCCGGTGCTGGATGCGATCACCGCGGAGTCGACCTGGAGACGCAGCATCGACGCACCGTGGCCGATGTCGAGCAGGCCGTCGTCGGGGTGCTCACCGGCGATCTCGATGGCCAGGTCCCGCTCCAGGTCGCGCGGGACCGCGTGCAGGGTGCCGTTGAGCCAGATGACCGATCGCACGCGTTCGCGCAGGTCGATCGGTGCCCAGTCGGTGACCTCGAGCATGGCGGGCGTGCCCTCGGCGTCGTCCACGGCCGCCAAGGCCTCACCGTTGGTGGGGACGAGGACGAAGGCCTGGGACTCGAAGAGGTGGACGACGTCGATCGGTGTCGTGTCGGCGCCCTCGATGGCGAGGATGGCGGTGCCCACCCGGCGGCACGCTGTCTGGATCATCTCGGCATCCGTCGGTCGGTCGGTCGTCGTACGCGTCATGTCTGTCTCTCCGGTCGGCGCGGTCGGCTGCGGGGCGAAGCGGTGTTCAAAGGTAACCCTAACCTAAATAGGTCTGCCTAACTCGTCAATGGGTACTTGGACCGTCCCCGGTCGGGGACTCTGCCCCGCCCGGAGAGGTCACCCGCGTCCACTAGGCTCGTGTGGTGCCTGTGATCGCCTACTTCGGCCCGCCCGGAACCTTCACCGAGATGGCACTCGACGCGGTTCTCACCGCCCATGACCCAGCCCTCGGGGGTCTCGACCTCTCGGGTGACGTCACGAAGGTGGACGCCTCGAGTCCTGCTGCCACCATCGCGATGGTCCGCGGCGGCGAGGCCGACTACGCCTGTGTACCCATCGAGAGCTCGCTCGAGGGATCGGTGCCGGCGACGATGGACGCCCTCGTGCCGCCGGCCGCCCTGGGCGCCGACGGGCGGGTCCAGGCATTCGCCGAGACCGTGGTCGACATCGCCTTCGCGATCGCCGCGGCCACCCCGCTCGCGCCGGAGGACGTCCGGACGATCGCGGCCTACCCGGTCGCGGCTGCGCAGGTGCGACAGTCGGTGGCCAAGCTCTTCCCGAACGCCGAGTTCGTCACGTCGGGTTCCAATGCCGCTGCCGCCCTGGACGTCGCGTCCGGCAAGGCCGACGCCGCGGTCACCACCGGTCTCGCCGCGCGACTGTCGGATCTGACCGTCATCGCCGACGGTGTCTGCGATGCGAAGGAGGCCACCACGCGGTTCCTCGTCCTCGGACGCCCCGCGGTCCCCACGCGCCGGACCGGCGCCGACCGCACGTCGGTGATTCTCGACCTGTCCAACGAGCCCGGCAGCCTGATGGCCGCGATGAACGAGTTCGCCTCGCGCGGAATCGATCTGACACGCATCGAGTCGCGTCCTCAGCGCGACGAGGCGGAGGGCCGGGCGATCGCCGGGCGTTATCGCTTCTTCCTCGACGCCGTCGGCCACATCGACGACGCGGCGGTCGCGGAAGCCCTTGCGGCACTCCATCGCCGGTGCGAGCGGGTCGTGTACCTCGGTTCGTGGCCCGCGGTGCGGACCACGGGTTCGGCGCCGCCCGACCATGCCGAGTCGCAGGCGTGGATCGACTCGATGCGACAGGGTGAGGTCTGATGGCGCGCCTCCATCTCGTTCGGCACGGTGAGACAACCGCGAACGTCATGCGTCGTCTGGACACCGCCCTGCCCGGCGCGGCACTCACCGATTTCGGTGCGCGACAAGGTGTTCGGTACGGCCTCGAGAACCGTCCGGAGCAGGCCGCGGTGTTGGTCAGCTCGGAGGCCCGGCGCGCCCGACAGACCGCGGAGCTGATCGGCTCGGTGTGGGACGTCGACACCGAACCCGTCGACGGCGTACACGAGGTGCAGGCCGGAGAGCTCGAGGATCGCAGCGATCGGGAGGCGCACGACGTCTTCCACGACGTCATGGAGAAGTGGCACGCCGGTGACCTCGACGTGCGCATCCCGGGCGGCGAGTCGCTCGCGATGGTCTACGACCGCTACATCCCGACCGTCGAAGACCTCGCACGCGCGCATCTGTCGGGTACCGACCAGCGCGACGTGTTCCTGGTGAGCCACGGTGCGGCGATCCGCCTCATCGCGGCGCGCCTGGCCGGCATCGACTCCCGCTTCGCCGCGGCGACGCACCTCGGCAACACCGGTTCCATCGAACTCGAGTACGTCGACGGCATCTGGGTCTGCCACCGCTGGGGTGCGAAGACGGCGCCGTTCGAGCGGGTCGACGAGCCGCTGGTCGACGACCCGATGGGCTAGTCACCTGATGATGTCGGGTTTCAGCGCAGCGAGTTCCACGACGAGGACATCGGCGACGTGGTGTTCCTCGTACGACTCGAGGATGTCGTCCTCGAGATCGGGTACGCGCTTACGGATCTCCGGGTACATGCACTCGTTCTCGATGTAGGTGTGCACGGTCAGGGCCTCGATGATCTTGTCGACGATCTTGCCCTTGGTCTTGACGGCGTTCGGGCCCTGGGACTTGAAGTCGCGGAAGAGTTTGCGGATCTCTTTGTGGTCGTCTTTCAGGATGACGATGGCGTCGGTGGACATGGCGGGACTCCTGGATGTGGGCTGGACATCGGTTCCTCGGTATTTCGCAATACGTCGGCGATGAAACATCCGTCTGAGCTGGGATTCGGTGGTCCCTAACCCCACCCGTTGGCGTGCAGCCAGGCGTCGTCGATGCCGAAGTGGTGTGCGATCTCGTGCATCACGGTGACCGCGACCTCGTGCACCACCTCGTCCCGGGAGTGACACATCGCCAAAATCGGGTCCCGGTAGATGGTGATCGTGTCGGGGAGGAATCCGCCGTAGTCGTGGTCGCGCAGGGTCAGCGCGACGCCCTGGTAGAGCCCGAGGATGTCGGGTTCCTCCGGGTTGTGGGGCTCGACGAGGATCACCACGTTGTTCATCGCGCCGGTGAGTTCCGACGGGATGGTGTCCAGTGCGTCGGAGACCAGCCCGTCGAACTCGTCGTCGGACATCGTGACGGCCATGCGTCAGCCCGCCGGTGCGGGGGCTTCGTCGGGGTTCGGTGCGATCCCCGGCGGGAGCGGCACCGGAGTCGGCAGCGCGCGCCCGGGTGGGGCCGCCGGCGGCGGGACGGGTGCCTTGCCGTTGATCAGCAGCGCGCCGCCCTTGGCGTCGCCGACGAGGGTGGCGAATCCGCCCCGCTTGTCGGGTAGGCCGAGGTAGCAGACCACCTTTCGGCTTCCGGCCAGCCAGCTCGGCTCGCTGAGTACCGACCACTGCACGTTCAGTGTCGTCGCGTCGAGGGCGGGCGCGCCGCCGGCGAATCGCTCGGCCTGCTTGGGGCAGATCGAGCCGAGGTAGTTGTTCTGGGCGCCGGTCGCCGGCCACGGCTTGTTCGACATCCGGTCGCCGAAGCGGACCGCGAGGTCGACGATGCCGGTGGTCTGGAATGCGTGCGGTTCGGCGCAGTTCACCGCGAACCCGGTGGGGTTGCGGGTCTCCGGGTCGATGCCGATGCAGGTTCCCTCGGGCCACACGTACGACTGGTTCTGGTCGGCGACGCGGCCGGAGAACTGCGCGGGCTGCCCGTCGGGGCCGTTCTCCTGGATGCCGCATCGCAGCTGGCGGGCGCCCTTGTCCCACTGGGCCTGCGACGGGTACATCATGCCGACCGCGAATCGTCCCTGCGGGTCGAGCCGGCCGTTGAGGTACTGGTCGACCATGACCGGGCACTGCTCGTCGCGGATGGCGGCGAATCGCTCGGGCCCCGGCCACAGGGCGTCTTCACCGAATTCGACGCCCGGGATGAGCGAGGTGTCGATACCGCCGGCCACCTCGAAGCGATGCTTCTGTGCACAGTCCACCGCGGCGGGCTTACCGGGGTTGCCGGCCGGCCAGTCCAGGCAGTCACCTGCGACGGACTGGGTGAAGGCGTTCTGGACGAGTCGTTCGCCCTCGCCGATGTCGCTGCCGCCGACGCTGCCGGAGTCGTCGAAGGCGCCCATCGCGAAGGCGATGCCACAGGTGACGAGTGCACCGACGACGATCGCCGCGAGGACCACGAAGACGGGATTGCGCGTGGCGGCTCGCGGGGGCCGGGTGGCGGCTTTGACCGGCTCGTCGTGCGATTCGACCGGGTCGACGGCGGTGAAGTCGTCGTCGGTGGCGTCGTGCACGTCGGGGTCGGGCTGGTCGCGGTCAGGGTCGGGCTCGTTCATCGGGATCCATCATGCCTGGTCGATCGGACCGGGCACACCCGCATCAGCCGATGCGGAGACCGGCTGCCTCGTCGGCCGCTGCCTACACTCGCGGAGGTGTCCGCCGATTCCTCACCGCCCGCACCGGAACCGTCGCCCGACCCGGAGGTCGTCGAACTGGCCACGCGGCTGTTCGACATGGCCCGATCCGGTGACGCCGCGCTGGGTGACTACGTCGACGCCGGCGTGCCGGTGGACCTGCGCAACCAGGCCGGCGACTCCCTGCTCATGCTGGCGGCCTACCACGGGCACGAGGCGGTGGTGTCGGCCCTGCTGTCCCGCGGCGCCGACCCCGATCTGGCCAACGACAGAGGTCAGACGCCGTTGGCCGGTGCGGTGTTCAAGGGATTCGACGACGTCGTCCGGGTGCTCGTCGACGCCGGGGCCGACCCGCACGGCGGTACCCCGTCGGCCGCCGGCGCCGCCGCGATGTTCGGCCGTGACGATCTGCGCGCGCTCTGGAGCTGACCTGCGAGGTGCGTATGTTGCTCGTCGATATTCGAGTAGAGGACTACACACGACACGGTTGCCGGCCCGAACCATGGTTGTTGACGTGCGGAAACTCCGCGCATTCGACACCAGGAGGTCGTTATGACCAGATCAACAACGAAGCGTCGTTCGGCGACGCTGGCGGCTGGATGCGTCGCCGCTGTAGCCGGGACGCTGGCCGCTGCCGCGGTGGCAGTGGCTCCGGCGTCGGCCAACGTATCGGGGCCGGTGAATCTCAGTCCGGGGTTCGCCGGCCGCTACGGGGTCGGCTGCACGTACATCATCTCGGTGACCGCCGACATCGGCGGGCCCGTCCTGTTCCGGGAGCAGGGAATACCCTTCGCATCGGTACCCGTGGTGAATGGGACGGCGACGACGACGTGGGCTCCTACGGCCTCCGGACTGCGGACACTGTCTGCGCGCCAGGGTGCGACTCCGCCCGTCACCCGGACGGTGAACGTCGGCACCGGCATCAATCTCGGGTTCTTCTGCCCGGTGTTCTGAGATCTGTGTTCGCACGGCTGCGCCCGGCACGGGTGTGGCCTGAGTCAACCGCCGGGGCCTGGGGGTGCCCCGGTCTTTCATGTCGACCGAGCTGATGAACCGCTGGTGACAGACGTCGGCACGCGCTCAAGTAGGGTTTGAAGGCGTGATCGACCTGAAGATTGTTCGTGACGACCCGGATCTGGTTCGTACCTCGCAGCGCACCCGCGGCGAGGACCCCGGCCTGGTGGATGCTCTGCTCGATGCCGATGCGGCCCGTCGTGCGGCCATCGTCGACGCCGACACGTTGCGCTCCGAGCAGAAGGCTCTCGGTAAACAGGTCGGCAAGGCGCAGGGCGAGGAGAAGCAGGCGCTGCTCGCCAAGGGCAAGGAACTCGCCGAGCAGGTCAAGGCCGCGGTCGCCCGCCAGTCCGAGGCCGACGCGGCTGCGTCGAAGGCGCATCGCGCGATCTCGAACATCGTCGCGCCGGAGGCTCCCGCCGGTGGCGAGGACGACTACATCGTCCTCGAGCACGTGGGTGAGCCCCGCGAGATCGAGAACCCGAAGGATCACCTCGAGCTGGGTGAGTCGCTCGGCCTGCTCGACATGGAACGCGGCGCCAAGGTGTCGGGTTCGCGGTTCTACTTCCTCACCGGACAGGGTGCCTTCCTGCAGCTCGGCCTGCTCAACATGGCCGCGCAGAAGGCTGCCGCCAACGGCTTCACGCTGATGGTCCCGCCCGTCCTGGTGCGGCCGGAGGTCATGGAGGGCACCGGCTTCCTCGGCGCCCACGCCGACGAGGTCTACCACCTCGACAAGGACGACGACCTGTACCTGGTCGGTACCTCGGAGGTGCCGCTCGCCGGCTACCACATGGACGAGATCCTGGACTTGTCCGACGGTCCGAAGCGGTACGCCGGCTGGTCGACCTGCTTCCGCCGCGAGGCCGGCAGCTACGGCAAGGACACCCGCGGCATCATTCGCGTGCACCAGTTCGACAAGGTCGAGGGCTTCATCTACTGCAAGCCCGAGGACGCCGAGGCCGAGCACCGGCGACTGCTGGGCTGGGAGAAGGACATGCTGGCCGCGATCGACGTGCCCTACCGCGTCATCGACGTCGCCGGTGGTGACCTAGGGTCGTCGGCGTCGCGCAAGTTCGACTGTGAGGCCTGGGTTCCCACCCAGAACACCTACCGGGAGCTCACCTCGACGTCGAACTGCACGACGTTCCAGGCCCGACGCCTCTCGATCCGGTACCGAGACGAGAACGGAAAGCCGCAGACCGCCGCGACGCTCAACGGCACGCTCGCGACCACGCGGTGGCTGGTGGCCATCCTCGAGAACCACCAGCAGCCCGACGGTTCGGTGAAACTGCCGCCCGAGCTCGCGAAGTTCGTCGGCACCGACGTCCTCACCCCACGCTGAACTGAGGCCGCGCCGTGACCAGCGGGATCGTCATCGCGGTGATCGGTGCGCTGGCGTTCGCCGCGGCCGCGGTTCTCCAGGCGCTCGGTGCGGAACAGGTCTCGCAGCGTGCCGCCATCCGGGAGGAACGACGACGCTCCGCCGCGGCGCATCCGTCGTTGAAGTCCACTGCGCTGACGATGCTCACGGTGCCGTTTCTGATCGGGTTCGTCTTCGACATCATCGGGTTCATCGCGACGATCATGTCGGCCCGGCTCATCCCGCTGTTCCTGTCGCAGACGATCATCTCGGCGCGGCTGGTCGCCACCGCGATCCTCGCCATGGTGGTGCTGAAAGTCGGCCTCACCCTGCGTGATTGGATCGCCGGTGCAGTGGTCGTGGCGTCGCTGATACTGCTCGCGATGTCGGCTGGTCGCGAGGGGGTGGACCACACCACCTGGATGCGGTGGGCGGTCCTCGTCGCCGGTCCCGGCCTGTTCCTGGTCGGTCTGATCGTGATGCGGCGCTTGAAGACCCACATCGCCACGGTCACCGGGCTCATCGCCGGCGCGGTGTTCGGCGTGATGGCGGTGGCGTCCCGCATCCTCGACGGTCTCGACCCTCTCGACCTGACCGTGCTGTTCACCGACCCGGCACTGTATGCGTTGCTGCTCAGCGGGATCGGCGGCTTCTACCTGTTCACCGTGGCACTGCAGACCGGCTCGGTGAACGGTGCCGCGGCGGCACTCGTCGTCGGTCAGACGGTTCTGCCGGGTGCGGTCGGCATCGCCTTCCTCGGCGACGTCACGCGGGCCGGCTGGGGTCCCGTCGCGATCGTCGCCTTCGCCGCCGCCGTCGGCGGGGGAGTGGTCCTGGCGTCGTCGGGCGCGGTGACCGCGGTGGAGACCGCAGATGCCACCAATGCGCCGCGGGGATACGGACATCCGCCGCGTGTGGAGCACCGGGACTGAGAGCTGTGGCAGCTGCGGGCGATGCACCGGCCGGCCTGGTCGGGCGCGACGACGAACTCGCCGCACTCGGGAGCTTTCTCGACGTCGCCCGGACCGACGGGGCCGCACTCCTTCTCACCGGCGACGCGGGGGTGGGTAAGACCGCCTTGCTCGATGCCGCAGTCGAACTGGCCGTCGCCGCGGGGATGCGTGTCATCCGCGGTAGCGGTATCGAGTTCGAGTCGGAGATCAGTTTCGCCGTCCTGCATCAGCTCGTCCTGCCGTTGTCGGCCGAACTCGATCGGCTGCCGGCGTCCCCACGTGCGGCTCTCGGCGTGGCGCTCGGGCTCGAAGATGGCAACACCCCCAGTCGGATCGCTGTTCTGAACGCGACGCTGGCACTGTTCACCGAGGCGGCGAACGAGAGTCCGGTGCTGCTGGTGATCGACGATCTCCACGTGGTGGACCAGCCGAGCATCGCCGCGATCGGTTTCGTCGCCCGACGGGTGACCGGCCGGCGCCTCGGAGTCCTCGCGGCCCGGCGTTCGGGTCCCGACGGTGCGTTCCGTCCCACCGGCGTTCCCGAACTCGACGTCGCTCCGCTGAGCGATGGGGATGCCCTGAGGCTGCTGTCGCGGCGGTTCGCGCACCTGCCGCGTCGAGTCCTGTCCGCTGTCGCCGACGACGCGCAGGGCAATCCGCTTGCGTTGCTGGAGTTCGCGGGCTCCACGGAAGTATCCGGGGACAGGGCCGGGTGGACGGGCGGCCCGGCTCGAGATGTCAACGCGCTCTTCGGTGACCGGATTCGTAGACTCCCCGGACGGACCCGCGACCTGCTGCTGTTGTCGGCGCTCGAGGGTTCCGGCGACCTCTCCATCGTCCAGTCTGCCGGTGCTCCGGGCGGACTCGAGGAACTGGCGCCGGCCGAACGCGATCATCTGGTGATGGTCGCGGAGGACGACCGCACGATACGTTTCCGGCATCCGCTGGTCAGATCGGCGGTGGTCGACGGCTCCACTGCCGAGCAGCGCCGTGCCGCGCACCGGCGCCTCGCGGACGTGCTCGTCGACCAGCCCGAGCGTCGTGGCGTCCACCTGGCGAAGTCCACGACAGCGCCCGACGAATCCGTCGCCTCGGTTGTCGAGGTGGCTGCCCAGACCAGTTTGCGCCGAGGCGATCCCGGCGGTGCGGTCGCGATGCTGCGCCGCGCTGCGGAGCTGACCCCCGACCCGGAGGAGGGGCGGCGCCGGTTGTCGCAGGCTGCCTACGTGGCCGCGTGGGTCTCCGGCGAACTCGACATCTCTCACGATCTGCTGCACGAGATCAAAGGTGATCCCGCGGGACAACCGATCGGTGCCACCGCGGCCGCAGCACTTCTGGTCCTCGCCACCGAGGGGGATGCCGACACCGCATACACCATGCTGTTGCCGGCGATCGAGGCCGCGACGTCCGTGGACGGGCCGCGCACCGGCGACGTGGAGAACGCGCTTTTCACGCTCACCCTCGCCGCCGGGTATCTGGGAGGTCCTGAGTACTGGCAGCCGTTGATGGACCTGCTCGATCGCTTCCCGAACCCCTCGCCGGCCTCCGCCGCGACACTGGCCCGTGTGCACCACGCCCTCGGTTCGATGAGCGACGAGTTGCTGCAACGCCTCGACGCGGAGATCGCCGGGCTGAACGAGCAGACCGACACCGACGTCGTCATCCGGACCGCACTGGTCGCGTCCTACGTCGACCGTCTACCCGAATGTCGGGGAGCTCTCCTGCGGGTCATCCGCGCGGGTGGCGCGGTGGGTTTGAGCATGCCGGCCCTCATCCACATCGCCCTCGACGATCTGTATTCGGCGCGGCTGGGTGCTGCGTCCGACGCTGCGGCGGAACTCATCGCACTGTCAAACGACACCGGATATCCGTTGTGGGCACAGGTGGGCCATTACTCCGCAGCGATGGCTGCCGCCGAGCGCGGTGATCTCGACGAGTGCATCGAGCACTGCGGTCGGATCTGGGATTGGTCGGGTCCGCGTCGCGTGCACCGCCTGGTGAAGTGTGCCCACTTGGCAAGGGCCCGAGCGGCACTCGGCGTCACCGATTTCGACACCGCATTTCGGCACGCCTCGGAGGTCTGCGCACCCGGCGAGCTCCCGCCGTTCAACCCCGAAGCGGTCTGGGCGGCAACGGATCTCATCGAAGCAGCGATACGCACCGGACGCCTCGAGGAGGCGCGTGCGCATGCAGCGGCCTTCCGCGCCGCCGGCGTCGAGCGCATCTCCTCCCGGTTGGCCCTGATCTCCGCGCTCTGCACCGCGATGACGTCGGAACCGGGCGAGGCGATCCAGCGCTTCGACGACGCGCTGGCGATTCCCGGTATCGAGGCGTGGCCCTTCGAACTCGGTCGGGTTCATCTCGCATATGGCGAGGTGCTGCGTCGCCAGGGGCGGTCGCGCGACGCCCGAGTGCAGCTGGAGTCCGCGCGGAATCTGTTCGCGGACATCGGTGCTCGCTCGTGGGAGAGTCGGTCGGCGGCCGAGTTGCGTGCCACCGGGATGACACGGGCGTCTTCCGGGTCCGATCTCACGCCCCAGGAACTGGAGGTGGCCCGGCTTGCGGCGGGTGGCTTGTCGAACCCGCAGATCGCAGAGAGGTTGTTCCTGTCCCCGCGTACCGTTTCGTCACATCTGTACCGGGCGTTCCCGAAGCTCGGAATCACGTCGCGCGCAGCGCTTCGCGATGCGCTGGAGGCGCAGGGTCGATCATCCGGCGCGGACTGAGCACGTAACCACCTGCCGCACAATCTCTTGACCGTCGCCGCTGTGGATGGATATCCGTAGTTGTCGGTGGTGGGGTTTACATTGGTCGGTAACAGATTCAGCCATCCAGGTTGGGCTGTAGACGTTGTGGGGGCAGCGTGTCGAACCCGTGGATCGATCTACCGGAGGAGTTCCATGCCGGGGTCGATCCTGCCCACCCCGAATCATCCGACACCGCAACCCATATGGAACGGTTTCGGTCGATCCGCCACGGCGAGGCCTATCTGGCGTGGAGTCGTTACCAGTCGATCGTCACCGTCTACGACCAGCTCGTGGTCAACACCAGTGGTGGTTTCTTCATCGACCGTTATGGCGAGATGGTCACCCGGGTATGCCGCGAAGACGCCATCACCCGCTACCGGGCCGATCAGTGGGTCGGCGAGGCTCTTGCGCTGCGTGAGCGGTTGCCGAAGGTGTTGACCACTCTGCGGGATGGCATCCTGTCGCGCCAGTTGGTCCAGACGGTCCTTGCCCGCACCGACCTGATCTCCGACGATGCGGTCATCGCCGATCTCGACACCGAGATCGAACGCAACCTGCGCACCAGTAAGGCTCCTGGACCGAACGCCAACTGCGGGACATGGTCGATCGCCTCGTCTTCCGTCACGATCCCGACGCCGTACGCGAACGGCGTCGCGAAGCCCTGGACAAGCGCGGTGTGTGGACCGACAACTTCATCGACGGTACCGGCGAGATCACCGGTGTCATGGCCGCCGAGAACATCCGCATCGCCGAGAAAGCGGTGAAAGCGCTCGCCGACACCGTCTGCGCGCATGACGGTCGTAAACGCAACCAGCGCAATTCTGATGCCATGTTCGCGCTGTTGACCGGCACCATCTTCGAATGCCAGTGCGGGCGTGACGATTGTGACGCCGACATCCCCGACCCCGCCGAGGTCGTGCGCTCGGTGACCACCGAGATCGTCATCCACGCCGTCACCGACCCCGCCACCCTCGACGGCGAACCCGGCATCGCCTGGATCGACGGCCACGGCGTCATCTCCGACGAACACGTCCGCGACCTCGCGGCCCGCAAAGACGCGATCGTCAAGCCGGTCACGCCGGTTCGCGCGGCACCCATGCGAGTTACCGCAGAGGACACCTCGTCCACCGACGCCGTCGTCGTCTACCCCGGTGCGCAGCCCGCCGATCCGTACCGACCCACCTCCGCGTGTGCCGATTTCGTGCGGGTGCGGGACGGGTACTGCACCGAACCCGGCTGCGAACAGTCGTCCTTCGACGCCGATCTCGACCACGTCGCCGAATACGACCGGACCAATCCCACCCAGAGCGGTGCCACCTCGAGTGAGAACCTCAACGCGAAGTGCCGGTTCGGGCATCTGCACAAGACCTTCGGTGACTGGGTCGATGTCCAGTACCGCGACGACGACGGACGGCTGGTCACCGAATACCGCACCCCCGAGGGCTTCACCATCCCTGGTGACGCCGAAACCCTCGAAGACTTCTTCCCCAACCTGCGACGCATCCGCTACGAGCAACCACCCCAAGCCCCACCCACACCACGAGTGATCACCGGGGACGATGCCCCACCCCAGAGCAACCGACTGGCAAACAAACACGCCAGGCGGCGGGCCGAACGCGCCCGAAATCAGCGAGAACGCGAACGTCGCGAGCAGGCTGACGGCCCACCGCCGTTCTGAAGACCCACCGACCCTAGTCGTTGCGGTCATCGGAATGCAGTCATCTGACGGAGGCTGTGAACCCCGGTTCGGGCGACGCTTGTCTGCGTGAACACCGGACACGACCGCGAGGAGCACGCCATGACCACGACAACCTCACTCCCCGGCGGCACCTGGACCCTGGGCGACGCAACGGTCACCAGGTTCGGCTATGGCGCAATGCAACTCGCCGGACCGTGGGTGATGGGTCCGCCCGCCGACCCCGATGCGGCCCGGGCCGTGCTCCGCGACGTCGTCGAACGGGGCATCACCCACATCGACACCAGCGACGCCTACGGACCGCGCGTCACCAATGACCTGATCCGGGAGACGCTCCATCCCTATCCCGAGTCGCTGTTCATCGCGACCAAGGTCGGCGCCAACCGGGATGCGGAGGGGGATGGCCGACAGCGCGCAGGCCCGAGGATCTGCGTAAGCAAGTGCACGAGAACCTTCTCGCCCTCGGCGTCGAGGCGCTCGACCTCGTCAACATGCGCATGGGCGACGCCCAAGGGCCGCAACCGGGTTCGATCGCCGAGGGAATGGAAACACTCGTCGAGCTGCAGCAGGAAGGCCTCATCCGGAATCTCGGAGTCAGCAACGTGACCGCCGAGCAAGTCGTGGAGGCGCGGACGATCACCCCGATCGTCTGCGTACAGAACATGTACAACCTCGCCCATCGCGGGGACGACGCTCTGATCGACGAGCTGGCGGCTGACGGTATCGCCTACGTACCGTTCTTCCCCCTCGGCGGCTTCTCGCCGCTACAGTCCGACGCGCTGTCCCGGGTGGCCTCGCGGCTGCAGACAACCCCCATGGCCGTCGCGCTCGCCTGGCTGCTGCAGCGTTCGCCGAACATCCTGCTCATCCCCGGGACGTCGTCACCGGCACACCTCCGCGAGAACATCGCCGGTGCCAACCTCGCACTGACCGCCGACGACCTCGCCGAACTCGACACCATCGGTCGCTGACCGCTGGGTGCAACTCGTGACTGATCATCGAAACGGGTGTAACACTGTAATCATGTAATACACCCACGAGGAGGCGGTCATGAGAAGCGCACATCAGGGAAGCCGGGGGCCGGGCGGCCGTCGGGGAGGCTGGCAGCAGGCCGAGCTGCCCGACGCCGGGGACGCCGCCGCGTGGTTCGCAGGCCGCCTGCCCGAGAAATGGTTCACCGGACCGGCCGAGGTCACCGTCGACCGCGACGAGATAACCGTCATCGGTACCCTGGAATCGCCAGAGACCAGCGACGATGCGGACGCGCGGGCAGCCGCCCAGGGCCGGGCGTCGAGGTTCCGCGAGGAGACGCGGGCCGAACGGATGTCCATCGCCGACGAGGCGCAGGCGCGTTATGCCAGAAAGGTCTCGTGGGGTGTTGCCGTCGGAGACGAACGGATTCTGTTCACCCATCTCGCAGTCCCGGTGATGACGCGGCTCCGGCAGCCGGAACGTCAGGTCCTCGACACCCTCGTCGATGCCGGGGTCGCGCGGTCACGGGCCGATGCGCTGGCCTGGTCGGTCAAACTGGTCGGCGCACACACCGACGAGTGGCTGGGCAAATTGCGTGCCGCGATGGACGAAGTGGACAACTTGCGTGCCGAAGGTCCCGGTCTCTGACCGATTCGGGCGGTAGAGCGGGGATACTGATCCGATGCTGATCGGGATTCTCGCGGCCGTCTTCGCGGCGCTCGCGTACGGAACGGCCTCGGTACTTCAGGCGCGCGGCGCGCAGAGCGTCGACGACACGGGTGCCGGGCCGGGTGAGGCGCCGTCGTTGCGGTCGACTGTCACGGCGATGCTGACGGTGGCGTTCATCGCGGGAATGGCGTTGGACGGCATCGGATTTCTCGGCAACATGGTGGCGGCGCGGATGATCCCGCTGTTCCTCGCGCAGCCGATCGTCAGTGCAAACCTGGTCGTGACGGTCGTGCTCGCCACGATCGTGCTGAAAGCGAGACTGTCCCAGCGCGATTGGATCGCGATCGGCGTCGTGGTGGTTTCGCTGATCCTGCTGGGGTTCGCCGCCGGCGACGAGGGTCGTGACCACGAATGGTGGCTGCACTGGGCGGTCCTCATCGCGGCCGTCGTCATCCTCGGGTTGGGGGCGGCGATCCTGCCGCGGATGCAGAGTCGGGTCGCGGTGCTGGCCGGTCTGTCCGGCGGTGTCCTGTTCGGCGTGCTCGCGGTCGCGGTCCGGATCCTCGACGGTCTCGACCCATTCGACCTCGGCGAACTCTTCACCGACCCAGCTCTGTACGCGATCATCCTCGCCGGTCCCGGTGGGTTCTACATGTTCACCGTGGCCCTGCAGAAGGGTGCGGTGAGCGCGGCGTCGGCGTCACTGGTGGTCGGCGAGACGGTGGTTCCGGGAGTGATCGGGATCGTGGTCCTCGGCGACACGGTCCGTGCCGGCTGGGGACCGGTCGCGGTGATCGCGTTCGTCGCCGCGGTCGTCGGCGCGGTCGTGGTGGCCATGTCCCCGGTGGTGGAAGAAGTGGAGCGGGCAGGGGAGAGCGCACCCGTCGCCTGAATGCCCTTTCACGCGAAATCCGTGCCCACCTGGCTCGACCCCATTCCGTGAACGCGGCGTACCGGGCATGATCGCTGCTCATGCGCCAGATCTCGCGACACCTCACGACGCTCATCGCCGCAGTGGGGGTCGCAGCGTCACTGTGCGTCCTCGCGCCGACGGCGTCATCGACGCCGCTCCCGGCGCCCGTCGAGGCACCGGCGCTGCTGCCGACACAGGACCCGTTCTACGATCCTCCGCGCGGCTACGAAAAGCGTGCGCCGGGTGCCATCCTGCGCACGAGGCAGGTCGGATTGGGCTGGCGCGGAACCGATGTGCCGATCACCGCGACGCAGATCCTGTACCGGAGCACCAACAACTCCGGCGGTCCGACGTCGACGGTCACCACCGTGATCTCACCGCCGGGCGTCGGACCCGGCGCGCCGCGACGGCTGGTGTCCTACCACTCCTTCTACGACGCGCTGGGCTCGCAGTGCGACCCGTCCTACACGCTGCGCGGCGGCAACATGTCGGAGCGGCCCATCGACCTCGCGCTGATCACGGGACTGATGGCGGCCGGCTACACGGTTGTGGTGCCCGACTACGAGGGTCGTGGCCTGCGGTGGACGATCGCACGTGAATCCGGGTATGCCGCGCTGGACGGGGTCCGTGCCGCGCTCACGCAGCTTCGGGCCCCTGCCCGCACCCCGATCGCCTTGTACGGCTACTCGGGCGGATCGGTACCGACGGGCTTCGGGGCCGAACTGGCTCCGGCCTATTCGCCCGAACTCAACATAATCGGTGCGGCGGCGGGCGGGATTCCGGTCGATCCCGCACACAACCTCGGCTACATCAACGGAAAGCCCGAATGGACGGGAGTCATCCCGGCACTGATGGCGGTCTACGCCGAGACCTACGACATCGACCTCGCGGGATACCTGTCCCCGAAGGGTGAGCGAATCCTGCGCCAAGTGGCGGGGGAGTGCATCGAACAGTTCGCCGACGAGTACCCCGGACTCACGGACCGCCAGCTCCTTGAGCCCGGGGTGGGCGGAGTGCTCGACGTCCCCGGGGTGCGGCAGGCGATCTCGAGAAACGTGATGGGAACGCTCGGCACGCCGCGGGTTCCCATGATGCTGGGCGTCGGCAATTCCGACGGCATCGGCGACGGCGTGATGGTCGCCGCCGACGTCGCCGGTCTGGCCCGGAGCTACCGAAGTCGAGGGGTGCCGACGACATTCACTGAATATCGCGGCCAGACACACACTGCGGCGTTCATACCCTGGAGCATCGAGGCCCTCGCCTTCGTGAACGACCGCTTCGCCGGACGCTAGGCGTCTGCGGACGGGTTCTTGTTGGTGCCGCCGTCGGACACCTCGAAGTTCTTCCACTCGCCGTTGTCCTGGACCTGCATGACGGTGTCGAGACTGTCATCAGGAGCGGCCACGGTCTTGAACCAGTCGTAGGCGCTGGTGGCGTCCTCGAAATCCTTTTCCTCGATGATCTTTTCGTCGGAATCCACGACGCGGTACTGAGCCATGATCTTCTCTCCTCACTGTGGGTTCCACTGCGGCGCCTCCGTCCGGGCGCCACATTCGACGGTATTCACCTGCCTACCCAGAGCAGTCCGGCAGCAATCATCGACGTCGGATCGTGCTCCGCTCACTACGCGTGGATAACGATCGGCGATTCGGGGTTTGAGTCAGGGCCCGGGTTCAGCCGAGAACCGCGAGCAGGGCGCGGCAGGCCTCCTCGCAGCGTCGGCACACGTCGGCGCAGATCCGGCAGTGCTGGTGCATATCGGCGTGCTTGGCGCATTCGTCCGCGCAAGTCCGTCATGCGTCCGCGCATGAGGTGGCAGACCTGCGTGCACTCGGCGCAGGCCTGGATGCAGGCGGCGAGGGCCGCGTGGGGCGGAGCCGTGCCCTCAGGGCAGGCGCGGAGGATTACCGAGTTCCTGGTTGATCGCCAGCGCCAGGTTGTTGCCGACGAGGTTCACAAACGCCCGCCAGGTCTTCGGGTCGAGGGACATCGAGCCCTGGTCGGTTGTGGTGCAACCGATTCCGGCAGGCTTCCCGTCGAGTCGATCCCGCATCCACACGATTCCCGGCGCGAAACCCTCGATCGCGAGCGAGATGTGCTCGCTGAAGTGGTCGCGGACGTACCGCACACTGGCATCCGGGTCGGCGCAGTAGGCCCGCACCAGTTCGTTGACCGGGCCCACCGGGGCGATCCAGTCCGGGTTCGACTGATAGACGAGCATCGGGAAACGGGGGACATTCGTGCCCATCTTCAGCTGTCCCAGCACTTTTCGCGGTGTCGGATAAGCGAGCGGGTCGCCCGGGAGGTTCACGAGTCCCTTGATGTCCACGAACGGCGCCAGCGCGGCCTGGTACGTGAGGCACAGGGGATTCTTGCTCGCCAGCAACGCCTTGCCCAGCGGGTTCAGGTGGCGCTGCAGGAAGCGGTCGAGTTCGGGGTACTCGCGGCTGACGCCGATGATCCCGGCGAGGATGAGGCCCGACGCCGCGTTCTTGTCGGCCAGATCCACCATCTTTCGGATATCCGCGGGGACACCGCCTTCCGCGGCGCCGACGATCGGCAACTCGGGCGCGTACTCCTGGTGGAGCTCGGCCGCCCAGCCGGTCGCGATCGCTCCGCCGGAGTAGCCCATCATCCCGACCCGGAGATCCTCCTTCAGTCCGAGTGGCGCGAAATCCCGTGCGCCGCGGATACCGTCGAGGGTGATCCGTCCGGCGAGTGGTCCTGCCGCGAAGGCTGATTCGGGTCCCTGGTGGTCGGGGATCACCACCGACCAGCCGGCGCCGACGAGCGACGTGATCTGCAGGACCTCATATGCCGAGTCCACGGAACCGGTGAGCTGGCCGGGAATCGACGCCTGCTGGAGCGCATACGACGGCGAACAGTACAGCGCGGTGGAGTCCTCGGCCGACTGCCACGACACCAGCTTCGACGGTCCGGGCTTCACCGGACCCTTCGGCTTCAGCACGGTCGCGACCGCCGGAATGGCCTCGCCGCGGGTGTTGGTCGAGCGGTAGGAGATCTGCCAGGCGTCGACGTTGATCGGGATGACCGACAGGGCCGCGAGATGGACGCGTCGGGCGGCGATCAGCTCGCCGGGCTTCTTGTCCGCGTACTCCGCGGAGGGAGGGAGGTAGAACCCCTTGTCGAACTCGGGGATCGCCGGCGGAACCGGGAAGGGAAGTGCCGGCGCGACGGGTACAGCGGCGGCCGTGGTCGTGCCGAATGCTGCGCCGCCGACGAGCGCGAGGGTGAGGGCGGTGGCGAGAAGCCGCAGGCCACGCCCTGTTCTGCTGCCAGTGCTCCGCCCCATGTCGACCCCCTCGGAATAGTGAGACGCCTGTGTCTCACACTTCGGTGAACATACACGGATGGTTGGCAGGGCACAATCGTCGCCCGCCGGAACCCGGCTAGAGCTCGGCGAACGACAGGAGGATGTCGGAGAGGACGGAGACGATGTCGTGGAGCGGTGCCGGATCCGGCGACACACTCCAGCGATGGACGAGTCCGGTGAGTGCGCCGACGTAGGCGATCGCGAGGTGGCGCTGCCGTTCGCTCGCCGGCCGACCGGCGAAGTCGGCCATCGCCGCCACGAAGAACTCGACCCACTCCTCACGGCCGTCGAGGCGGTGTTGTTCGACGCGTGAGCTGACGCCAACGATCTGGACGAACGAGACCTCCGCACGACGCGGATCGGTGCCGACCGAGGTCATGTAGGCACTCATCGCTGCCGTCGCCAGATCCCGCAGATCATGGGAAGTGGTGCCCGCCAGGGCTTCTGCGACGGCGTCGCGGGCCGCGTGCTGGATCTCGTCGTACAGCGCGATGATGAGGTCCTCGCGCTCGCTGAACTCCTCGTAGAACTGCCGACGGGAGAGTCCGGCGGCCCGGCAGATGGAGGTCACCGACGAACCGGCGTATCCGGGATCGGTGAACTCCTCGAGGGCGGCGTCGAGGAACCGCCGCCGGCGTTCGGCAGCGCGATCGCTCACCGGACGCCCGCCGTAGGTCCGTTCGGACGCCGTCATCGACCCACCGTCAGTCGAGCTTGCTCGCGCGCAGGTCGTGGCCCTTCGAGGTCAGGCAGCGGCCCGACGTCAGGTCCCACTGCCATCCGTGGAGGTTGCAGGTGAGCTTCTCTCCGTCGATGACACCGAACTTGCCGAGGTCGGCCTTCAGGTGCGGGCAGCGGCGCTGGATCTCCCACCCGTCTTTGGTGATCGATGCCGAGTCGTCGTGCGCCTCGGCGAACCAGCCGTCGGCGTAGGCGATGCGCTCGTCGGTCAGGCACTTGAAGAAGGTGTAGAGGAACTCGTTGTACCCGCCGATGCGCCACGTGGTGAAGCGGGTGGACAGGAAGATGGTGTTCACCCAGTCCGGCTCGTTGTCGCGGAGAACGGTGCGCACGAGTTCGGTGGCGATGCGGAAGCCGTAGCGGTACTTGCCCTCTCCCTCTTTCGGCTCGCGCACGATGCGGTTGGGGAAGTCGAGCACCACGGTCTCGGTGGCCTCGTTCGCGGGACCGCCGCCCGGCGTCATCACCAGTCCGACCGGGTAGCCGATGCCGTCGCAGATGAGATCCGACTGGGCCATGATCGGCTCGAAGAGCTCGCGCAGCGAGCCGATCAGCGGCTCGCCCTCCGCCGGCGCCCAGGTGGCCTTGTCCGCGGCGATGACCGGCGCGAACTTCTCCTTCATGCGTTCGAGGTAGGCGCGCTTGTTCTCGCCGAAGACGTCGGCCGGTGCGTAGGGGTGGGTCACCTCGTTCAGCGTCGAACCGCTGAACTCCGCCACCGAACCCGACACCATCATCAGGCCGCGGTGCTTCTCGCCGTCGTCGGTGCCGTGGATGCGCATCTGCTCCAGGAAGGTCTCCTGGTCCGGGAAGATCGACGTGTGGTCCGCGGTCTCCGCCGAGCCGAAGTCGTTGAGGTAGAACAACTCCTCGTCGAGGAACATCGGCGGGCCGGCCGACGGCACGACCCAGGTCGCACCGACCTGCTCGATGTACGACCGCGCACGGTCCATGCCGCGCTGACGCTTCTGGGATGCGAAGTTGGCCTTGGACTTCCGCGGGATGTCGTAGACCATCGGGTACCAGATGGCGCCCGAGTACTGCAGCAGGTGGACGTCGACGTGACCGAAGGCCTCGTCGATGACGTCGAGGTCGATCGGCCGGGCGTCGTTCATGTTGAAGCAGACCGTCTCACCGTCGGAGACGACCAGGCCGCTGTCGCCGATCGGCCCGTCGGCCGGGGCGCGCAGCGCGATGATCATGACGTCGAGCGAACCCTTGTCGTTCGTCACCGTCGTCTTCACCGAGTCGGTGGTCTCGACGAACTTGGTGAAGCCGAGCTTCTCCAGTTCACGACGCAGGTCCGGCACCGGGTAGTCCGGGAGCAGGACGGTCGCGTCCTTGTTGACGTTCTCCCGCAGGTTGCGCTCGTCGAAGTGGTCGCGGTGCAGATGCGAGACGTAGAGGTAGTCGCAGTCGCCGAGCGTCTTCCAGTCGAGGTCGGAGTTGTCGGGGAACGGCACCCACGAGGCGAAGTAGGTCGGGTTGACCCACGGGTCGCAGAGGATCGATCCGGCGGTGGTCTGGATGTGGAAACCGGCATGACCGATGCTGGTGATCTGCACGTAGGGGCCTTTCCTGGTGTGCGCGGGGCTGCCGCGGCGAGCACTACAGGCCTCCAGGGTATCGACCCGCCCTTTCCGGTCGCGTGGGCCATGAGTCCCGACGAGGTGCCCACGTGACGGGTCTCACCGCCGCGGACCCCTACCGCCCGAGCCGCTTCAGGGCGGCGCGGGCCAGGATCGGCAGCTTCGACGCCGCGAACAGACCCCGGACGAGCTTGCTGTCGTCGCGGGGCATGATGCCGGCGCGCTGGACGGCGTCGATGAAGTCGTAGAGCGTCTCGCCCTCCTCCATCAGGCCGCCGGCGTTGAAGTGGTACCGGTCCACCGCCGGTGCCTGGATGAACCGGCCGTCGCCGTAGATGGTCGGCGCCGACTCGTCGTACGGATACATCCGCAGCGCGCCGCTGAAGTGGCCGCTGCCGATGTAGCGGATGACCGTGCGCACGGTGCCGTCCGGCTGGACGTCGACGTAGACCTGGTCGGGCAGCGGGTCGTAGCGCCAGTCGGGGATGGCGTCGAAGAAGGCGAAGTTGTAGGTCACGAAGTCGTCGATCCCGACGACCGTGCGGCCGAACGTCGTGACGTCGGTGTAGCGCAGGTCGGGTGCGTAGAGCTCGTCGTTCACGCTCATGTCGCGGACGAGGAAGCTCCACCAGTACTTCTTGGCCCACGTCATGATCCAGCTGAGATCGGTGTTGTGGACGTCGCTCAGGTGGACGAGTTTCTTGTCGAAGGCGTCGAACCACTCGATGGTCGACCGCTGCAACTCGTCCTCCGGGATGGCCCGGATCTCCACGCCGCGATTGGCGTCTAGGTAGTCGGGCGCGGGCTTGGCGAGGCGCGGACGGGCTAGGGCTTCCTGGAAGGCTTGTTCATCGAACATGAATCGCATGATTCATGTTGAATCGGGCGATGTCAATGGCGGCCCGACCGCGGGATGCGACGATGTTCAGATGAGTTCGGGGAAGCTGTGGCGCGGGCAGACGCTCGAGGACCGCTCGATCGACCGGCGCGAGCAGATGCTCGCCGTCGCCGAGACCCTGTTGGGCAACGGCGGCACCGGCGCGGTGACGATGCGGGCGGTCGTGCGCGAGGCCAACCTGAGTCCGCGCTACTTCTACGAGAGTTTCTCCTCCACCGAGCAGCTGGTCACCGCGGTGTACGACCGCGTCACCGAACAACTCCTCGCCCGGATCGCCGGCCTCGACCGGCCCGCCGACCTCCGCGGGAGCGTGCGCGCGATGCTCGAGGTCTTCCGCGAATTCTTCCAGGACAACCCCGGCCGGGCCCGGATCCTGCTGCGCGAACCGCTCGCCGACGACGTCCTCCGTGCTCATCGTGCGGCCACAGTTCCCGGATTCGTCGAAGCCGTCCTGGGTATGGTCGCCGACGAGAGCTCGCTCGCCCCCGAGCGTGTCGCGGTGATCTCCTCCGCGCTGACCGGCGCCCTCGTGGCCCTCTACCTCGACCACATCGACGGCCGGTTGGCGCTGACGCCCGAACAACTCTCCGACGCCGCCGTCGACCTGGTGTTCGCCGTCACCCGCATCGGTGCCGCCGACGCCTGACCTGCCGCGTCCTGTCACTGGTTAAGCTTTCCGGCATGGAACCCGTCTACGACACCGTGATCACCGCCGCCCGCCTGCTGTGGCTGGCCGAAGGTCTGAAGTTCAAGGTGTCGGGGGTCGAGCACGTCCCGGCCGAGGGGCCGGGCGTCGTCGCGATCAACCACACCGGCTATCTCGACTTCACCTACGCCGGTATCCCCGCTCACCTCCAGGGACGCCGCAAGGTGCGGTTCATGGCGAAGAAGGAGGTCTTCGACAACAAGATCTCCGGTCCGATCATGCGCTCGCTCAAGCACATTCCGGTCGACCGCGCCGCCGGCGCCGACAGTTACCGGGCGGCGGTGGACTACCTCAAGCGAGGCGAACTCGTCGGCGTCTACCCGGAGGCGACGATCAGCCGCAGCTTCGAGATCAAGGCGTTCAAGTCGGGCGCGGCGCGGATGGCCATCGAGTCCGGTGCGCCGATCATCCCGACCGTGATCTGGGGTGCTCAGCGCGTGTGGACGAAGGGACATCCGAAGAAGCTCGGCCGCACCGGCTACCCGATCTCGATCGGGGTCTGCGAAGCGCTCGAACCGACCGGGGACCCCGACGCACTCACCGCGAAGCTGCACGAGGTCATGAGCGCCAAGCTGATCGAACTGCAGGACGCCTACGGCGAACACCCCAAGGGCGAGTTCTGGGTGCCCGCGAGACTCGGCGGATCGGCGCCGACGCTCGAGGAGGCCAACCGCATGGACGCCGAGGAGCAGGCCGAGCGCGCTGCCAAGCGCGCTGAGCGCGACAACCCCTGACCGTTAACCTTGACCCATGAGCAGTGGGGCGCGTCGAGAACGGGAGCCGGTATACCGGACCCTGGAGATCATCGCGAACACGCTCGTCCGCGCCCAGGGCCTCGACCTGCATTTCACCGGGGTCCAGAACATCCCGGAGACCGGCGGTGCGGTGCTGTGCGTCAACCACACCGGCTATGTCGACTTCATCCCCGCCGCGCTGGGCGTCCAGCGCGCGGGCCGGCGCACGAGGTTCCTCATCAAGTCCGAGGTCATGGACGTCGCGATCATGCGATTCCTGGTCAACCACACGAAGACCGTCGCGGTGGACCGATCCCGCGGGGCGGAGGCCTACCGCGCGGCGCTCGGACGCCTTCGTGACGGCCACATCGTCGCGGTGTATCCCGAGGCCACGATCAGCCGCAGCTTCGAGCTCAAGGAGTTCAAGAGCGGCGCGGTGCGGATGGCCGCCGAGGCCGGGGTCCCGATCGTCCCGGCGATCGTGTGGGGCGCCCACCGCCAGTGGACGAAGAGCGGTACGCGCGGGGCCGGGGGCGGCACGCGGAACATGGGTCGCAGCAGGCTTCCGGTGCACATCCGGTACGGGTTGCCGTTCACGGTCGACGCTGCCGAGAAGCCCGAACGCGAAACGCTGCGACTCCGCGACGCGATGAACTCCATGCTCCTCGAGGTCCAGGACGCCTACGGACCGCACCCGGCGGGTGAGTTCTGGGTGCCGTCCCGGCTCGGCGGTTCGGCCCCGACGCCGCCGGAGGCCGCGGTCATCGAAGCCGACGAAGCACTCCGCAAAGCCGAAGCCCGCGCCCGCAAGGCCGCAGAAGAATCCCGAGACAGAGGAAACAGATGACATTCGGTCCACCCACCCTCATCGCCAGCGACGTGGACGGAACACTCATCGACGACGAGAACCGGGTCTCGTCGCGCACCGTGTCCGTGCTGTCGGCGGCCCGCGCGGCCGGGGTGGAGTTCGTGCTGGCGACCGGCCGCCCGCCCCGGTGGATCGCCGAGATCACCGACCAGTTCGCCGGGACCGACGCGTTCGTCCGGTACGCGGTGTGCGCCAACGGCGCCATCATCTACGACGCCGAGCACGATCGGGTGCTGTGGTCGGCGAACCTCGAACCCGACGCCCTCGTGAAGCTGGGAGAGATTGCCTACCAACAGATCCCGGGATGCGGCATCGCCGCCGAACGCGCCGGACGGTCCGCGCACGACGCGGCGACGGCCCCGTTCGTCGCGAGCGCCGGCTACGAGCACGCCTGGCTGAACCCCGACCATGTCGAGGTCGGCGACGACGAGGTGTTCAGCGAACCGGCGGTGAAGTTGCTCGTGCGCAAACCGGATATGCCGAGCGGCGTGATGGCGGCGCGGTTGCAGCCGTTCGTCGGCGACCTCGCGCAGGTGACCTTCTCCACCGACAACGGACTCGTCGAACTGTCGGTGCCCGGCACGCACAAGGCGTCGGGTCTCGCACGACTCTGCGAGGCGACCGGACTCCCGGGCGACGGGTTGATCGCCTTCGGCGACATGCCCAACGACGTCGAGATGCTCACGTGGGCGGGCCATGGCGTCGCCATGGGCCACGGCCACCAGGCCGCGCTCGACGCCGCCGACGAGATCACCGTGGGCAACAACGACGACGGCGTCGCGAAGGTCCTCGAGCGCTGGTTCTCCTGAACCGTCCGGTCCGTGCGGCTCAGGGCGCCGGCGGTGCGGCCTCCGGTGCGGGGCGGGTGCCTGTTCGGGTGCCGGACCAGGTGCCGGCGCGGGTGCTCCCGGCTCGGCGGGCGGTGTCCCCTCCGGTGCCGATTCCGGTGCGGGCTCCGGTGCCGGCGGAGCGCCACCCGCGAGCGCGCGGACCTGTGCCAGGGCCGCGTACCCGTGCACGCCGGGGCAGCTGGTGCTGTTGTAGTCGCGGTGTCCGGAGATCATCGGCAGGTTGGACTGTGTCCCGGCCGCGAACTTGGTGCCCGCGAAACCCTCTGAATTCAGCGTCGCCGTGCCGGCGGGGTTGAGGCCGGCCTTGCCGAGTCGCCAGCGCAGGAAGCGTCCGGCCGCGGCGACCGCCGCCGCGGTGGGCGGCACCTCCTCGAGGTTGCCGATGAACGACAGCCCCACGGTGTCCTTGTTGAAACCGCCGGTGTGCGTGCCCTCCACGTTGCGGTCCAGTCCGCCGAACGCGCCCTCGAAGATCTGGCCGTACTTGTCGACGAGCACGTTGTAGCCGATGTCGCACCAGTTCAGGCTCTGTGCGTGATAGGCGTAGATGCCGCGCACGATCTCGACCGACTGCTGCGGCGAGTAATCGTTGCTGCCCGCGGTGTGGTGCACGATCGCGCCCTTCAGCTGCGGTGAGTACACCGGCTGCGAGCAACGGATCCCTTCGTCGGCGCCCCACTGCTGGCGCGCGACGACCTGCGGTCCGCCGGTCAGCGGGGACAACAGTGACGAACCCAGTGACAGCAGACCTTCCGGACTGATCAGGGTCGCCTTGAGGGTGTTGAGGGCGGTCTCGGCCAGCTTCGTCACGATCTCGCTCGCCGAACCGACCGCCAGCTGGGCCAGGTCACCGCCCTGGGTCTCGGCGGCCGGGATCGCGAGTCCGTCCTTGCTGGCCGCGACCTGAACCTCACGTGCATCGCCGACCCACACCGGTTCGGTGCCGGCCGGCTTGTCCGCAGTCGGCACACCGCCCTTCGAGATCTGCTCCAGGACCGTCCACGGGCTCCAGACCCCGTCGGGTTGCCTGGCGCGAAGCTTGAGATCGACGTCGACGGGCCGGTCCCAGGTGAAGGCGACCATCTTGATGGGGTCCTCGCGCACGATGTGTGTCACCGCCGCACCGACCTCACGCCCGTCCCGCATCGTCGTGACCGGTGGCGGTGTGGTGCTCGCCGGGGCCGGGTCCGGGGTCTTCGTGGTTGTCGGTGCCGGTGCGCTCGGCTCGCTGGTACTCGGGGTCGACGACGACGCGCTCGCTTCCGGCACGACCCCCTTCGGCAGCGGGACCGTCAGGTCGGGCAGGGGGAATGCGTCGGGGTCGATCTCCGGGAGCGTGACGCCTGCGGCGGCGAGGCCCGATGACGCGACGTCGAGGATGGCGGCCGGCAGTTCGCGCAGCGACACCTGCTCGATCTCGGTGTTGGAGATCTTCTTGTTGTCCACGAGCCGGGTGTCGCCGGCCTGCGGGCCGGAAGTGCTCGCGATCACCGCGAACGGGCTCGCGACGACCGCCACGGCGATGGCCGCGAGAGCGATCGAATGCTTCGGTCGGGGGTAACGCACGGGGTCTCCTCGCGTGTACGCAGCCTCGTGCGCCGGGCGGCGTCGAGGCGTGCTCGGGGTCGGCCGCCATCGTGGTGCTCATCGGGTGTCGCGCGACACGACACACGCCGACGGCGGTCCACTCGTGACACTCTTGTTACCTATGGGGCAGGTGTTACTGGTGGTTTGCGTGAGGTCACGATCGCGGTCACAACTCGTGATCTGGTTGTGATCGGCTCGGCTTGGTGAACGTGAAAGAGGTTCACTAATGTCACAGAAGTCCCAATCGTCACATCAGTCACGAATGCGGAAGTCTCCTTCGCCGGAGCTTCCGAGGCTGGTGTCGTCGCGACCGAAGGATGTGTTCTGCAGTGAACAAAGCCCGATTCAGCCGGCTCCTGCCGGGCGGCCCGGCGGCCGGTTCCCGGCCCGCACGGACCCGCGGAAAGATGCTGACCTGGGCCGCGGCCGGGCTCGCGCCCGCACTGCTGGCCGGTGGACTCGTAGCCGCGAGTTCAACGGAATCGACCCTCGGGGTCGAGCTTTCGGTCGGGTCGACGGTGACGCTGATCGGACACGGTCATGGCCACGGCCGCGGAATGGGGCAATGGGGTGCGTACGGCTACGCCCGTAAGGGCTGGTCGGCACAGCAGATCCTGCGCCACTTCTACGGTGGAACCACCGCGGGGAAGGTGGACAGGCCCGAGATCATCGTGGCCCTCACGGGTCAGAACTCGGTGAATGTGCATGCGGACGCCGGAATGCGCGTCGGAGGTCAGACGGTGGCTCCCGGACAGGCGGTCAGCCTGTCCGGGGGCACGGCCACCATCCGCAGCGGATGCGGCGGGGGGGTGATCCGCTCCGTTCCGGCCACGTTCGTCGAACCGCTGAGCATGCTGCCGAACCGGCCCGCGGCCGAGTTCCTCAAGTTCTGTGGTTCCGAGAAGGCATACCGAGGCGCACTGGGCCTCGAAGGTGGACGCGTGGTCAACCGCATCCACATCGACGACTACGTCAAGGGCGTCATCCCGCGCGAGAGCCTGCCCGCCTGGGCCGATTCCGGTGGCGCCGCAGCTCTGCAGGCGCAGGCGGTCGCCGCGCGGACCTATGCGCTCGCCGCGATCGCCGGCGGCAAGAAGATCGACGACACCCAGAACTCCCAGGTCTACGGCGGCGTCTCGGGTGAGGACCGTCGGACCAATGTCGCGGCCGACGCGACGGCCGGCCAGATCCTGTTGCAGAACGGCCGGCCCGCGTTCACCGAGTTCTCCGCCTCGACCGGCGGTTTCTCGGCCGGCGGCCGGTTCCCGGCCGTGCCCGACGAGGGAGACACGGTCTCGCCCAACCACAACTGGACCGCAACCGTGTCCGCGGGCAGCATCGGGGCGGCCTTCGGCGTAGGGGCTCTCCGGAGCTTCGAGGTCGTCGAGGCCAACGGGCTCGGCGCCGAACACGGCCGTGCGCTCAAGGTGCGCGCCGTCGGATCCGGCGGAACGGTCGAGGTCACCGGCGAGCAGGCGCGTACCAAGCTGCAGCTGAAGTCGTCGTGGTTCACCGTGCAGGGCCAGCCGGCGCCGCGCATCGTCAAGCCGCCCACCGGGCCGTCCGGCCCGTCGCTGGGACTCGACTTCGGCAGCTTCGGCCAGTTCGTCGACCAGATCGTCCCCGGATCGTCGAAGTTCCTGGAGATCGCCAGCTCGGCGATGGACGGCAAGTTCGCCGACCTCGGTGGGATCACCGGGCCGCTGGGTCAGGCGATCGGTGTCCCGACGGTGACCCCCGACGCCGCGGGCGTCACCCAGATCTTCGAGAAGGGGATGATGTTCTTCACCCCCGCCACCGGACCGCGCGTCCTCGCCGGCAAGGGTCTCGAGCGGTTCCAGGAGCGCGGCGGCATCCCGGCGCTGGGATTCCCGAAGGACGACGCGCTGGGCTAGGAGGTCTCCGGACCCGCCACGACGATCTGCGCCGCGACATCGACCAGCTTGGTGTTGGTGTCCTGCGACAGGCGCGCCAGCAGGGCGAACGCCTCGCCGGAATCGAGCTTGTAGCGCTCCATGATCATGCCCTTGGCTTGGCCGATGATGTCGCGCGAGCTGAGGGCGGCGCGGAGCTGCTGCTTCTCCTGCACGGCCCCGAAGGCCGTCGCGGCATGCGCGGCGAACAGTTCACCGAGGAGTCGTGCTTCTGATGTGAAGGCACCAGGTCGCGTGCTGTGCAGGTTGAGCGCGCCGAAGTCGTCACCGTCGAGGTAGAGGAAGAAGCACGCCATCGAGCGGATGCCGATGTCGGCGGCCGCGGCGGCGAACCGCGGCCAGCGCTCTTCGGTGTGCATGTCTTCGATCCACACGGTCACGTCGTCGACCGCGGCCCGGATGCACGGACCCTCACCGAGCCGGCGCTGCAACTCGTCGGCCTCGCCGCCCAGATCGCCGATGACGACGGGCGTCTCGATCTCACCATGGGACACCAGCGTGACCGACGCATACTCTGCGCCGGGTATCGCATCGACCGCATACTTGGTCATCGAACGCACCGCAGTCTCGGTGTCGTCACTCTGTCTACGCATCTCGCCGGCGATGCGCGTCATCTGCGCCCCGAAATCCGTCAACTCGGTCAACTCCTGCCTCCTCGTGAGACCGCGTTCCACGCGTCTCAGCCGGACCGACAGCTGAGCGCAGCGCAGGAAGGGATACACCCATTGTCGAGGTAACCATTATGCCGGATCGTATAGTGCCGCGGAAACGACGAGTCCCTCTCGTTGCGCAACCGATCGATCAGGTGACAATCGGAGCACATCGAGGCGGAAGTCGGTGTCGGAGTAGGACGTCGCGATGACCAGCGGAGACGCCGCCAGCGCGGCGTGCACCTCGTCGCCGGACCGCGGATACTCCTCGACGGGCCACCGCCAGTGGACGGCGATCACCTCTCCGCCCGGCTTCAGGGCTGCGGGGAGGCGGGCGATGAGCCCGGCGAGCGCGGCGTCGTCCAGGTAATACAGCACCTCGCTGAGAACGACGAGGTCGAATTGTTCGGTCGGCCAGTCGCCGACGATGTCGCCGACGCGGACGTCGACGTGTCGGTGGCCGGCGAGCCGGCGCTGTGCGAGGTCGACGGCCCGCGGACTGATGTCCGTGCACAGCAGGCGGTCGCAGCGGCCGGCGAGTCCCTCGCTGAGCACCCCGATCGAACAACCCGGCTCGAAGACAGATCGGTATCGGGGCTCGGTGAGAGCGGCGAGGGTCAGCGCGTACTTGCGCCGCTCGTACCACCGGGAGGTGAACCCCCAGGGATCGTCACTCGTCGAGTACATGTCGTGGAAGTAACTGTCCGGCAGGCTCATGCGAAGACGAACTCCCGGTCGCGGAGGAGTCGGGCGAGGATGTGCGGCCCGAGTACGACGGCGTCCTCGGGTGCCTCCGACAGCGGAGAGATCTGGGTGACGAACGCGTCCACCGCCGCGCGCTTGCGGTCGAGGGCTTCGTCGTCGAGGTCGAAGGTCTGCGCCCGCTGCCACGGAATATCCGGGTCGTCGGGACTTGCCCAGTGCCACATCCAGATCGGATACATCCACAACGGCACGCCCAGCCGATCGCCGACGCGTTGCGCGCACCGGCCCACGGCCTCGTGGTCGGGATGGCCGTCGTGGGCCCACACGGCCATCAATCCGGTGCTCGCCGTCGGATTCTCCGCGAGCACCTCGGTCACGATCACCTCGATCTCCTCCTCGTGCTCGGCGAGGGTGCCGTCGGCGAGCCCGCACCATCGAGACGGGCGCAGGCCCAACAGGGAAGTCGCCGTGTCCAATTCGGTGCGGCGCAGGGCGGCGAGCTGTTCCGGGGTGAGGGTCGGCGAGCCGGGGTGCGACGCCGCTCCGTCGGAGAGGCACACCGTGACCACCTCGATCCCGCGCCGCGCGGCCGACGAGATCAGCGCGCCCACCCCCAGGACCTCGTCGTCGGGATGCGCGGACAACACGATCAGGCGCTCCACCGGCAGGTCGACGCCCGGCCACCGCCCGCGGCCGTCGAACCAGTGCTGCCACTCCGACTCCGGGGTCCCGGCGTCCGCCACCGGCGTCGACGCGAACCGTCCCGACATGGTTTCGTCCGCGGTCATACGTCCTCCCTCATGAGTCGTCCGTGGTGAGTTCTGCGGGGCCCGGGATCCGGTCGTCGAGGAGCGACCCGAGAACGGCGAGGTCGGCGTCGGCGTGCGACTGCCGGATGTAGACCGTCAGATCGGCGACCGCCTGGGCATGGTCGGGGTCGGCGACCAGCGGGCCCGGACCCAGCGCGCGGCCGACGCGGTCGACGACCGCGGTGGCGACCTGCTCGATGGTCCACCGCAGACCGAAGGCCTGCCGCTGCGACGGTTCGGTCGGACTCGCGTCGATCCGGCGCGCCGCGGACTCGATCGCCGCCCATCCGGTCGCGAGCTGCGCGTCCACCGCGCCGGCGTGCATCCGCAGCAGAGGATCGTTGGTGCCGGCCACGGCACGGTACAGCGGGCGCGCGACCCGGCGGGCGCCGCCGAACCAGCACGCCGCGACACCCATCCCGCCATGCCAGAAGCCGGGCCGCCTGAGATACGCCCCGACCTCGCCAACCGCGGTGGCGGGCACCGCGTCGAAGGTGACCGTCCCGGTGTCGGTGGCCCTCATCCCGATGCTGTGCCAGGCGGAGAGGTCGACGGACACACCGCGTTGCCGCAGGTCCACGGCGAACAGGCGGTTGCCGGCATCGGTCTCGGCGGTGACCAGTGCGTGGGTGCACGATCCCGCTCCGGAACACCACTCCTTGACGCCGTCGAGCGCCCAGCCGGCCTCGGCGGGATGGGCGTCGACCCGCGTACCGGGCGGTTGAGCGGCCCAGACGCCCCAGAACTCGCCCGGCCGGACCATGTCGCCGACGAGCTCGCCGAGGATGGCGTCGGCGTCCGCGTGCGCCTCGACGAGCCGTCCGGTGGCGATGTCGTCGGAGCAGAACCGGGTGAGCGCGGCGAAGCGCTCGAGCGTCGCACCTGCGCCCGGTCGGGGCAGGTCGAATCCCGGGGAGTCGACGATCTTGTGGGCGGCGTGGGTGCTCATCGCGTGGTCCCGGGGGCGGGGCCGGCGAGCTGTCGCAGGTAGGACGCGAAACCGTGGTCCGTTCGGCCGATGCGTCGGGTGGAGGTGCGCACCGGGGCATCCGCGCCCCACACGATCCGCGCGGCGGCGCCCTGCAGGCGTCGGACGAGGTCGACGTCCTCGTGCGCGTCCAGATCCCGGAATCCGCCGACGGCCGCATAGGCGCTCGCGCGCACTCCCAGATTCGCTCCGTGTACGTGGCGGTGGCCGGGCCGGGCGTCGTACCGTCCGGCGAACATCGTCCCGGTTCCCGGCGGCCATCCGTCGAAGCCGTCGGGAGTGACGATCCCCACGAAAGCGTCGGCACCCGACTCCGCCGCCTGCAGGTGGGCGAGCAGCCAGTCGGGCGGCACCGCCGAGTCGGCATCCGTGGTCGCGAACCAGGTCGTGTCGGCGGGCGTCGGCGACGCCGCGAAGAAGCCGGCCCGTCGCGCGGCACCGACGCACCGAGCGGTCACGTGCAGAGCCGTCATGTGGTCGGGGACGACCGCCGCGGAGTCGTCGTCGCAGGAGTCGAGCACCACGATCACCTGCACCGATCGTCGAAGACCGGCGATCGCGGCGTCGAGTGCGGCGAGGCACGAGGGGAGCAGGGCCCGCTCGTTGTGGGCGGGGACCACGACGACGAGGTCGGTGATGGCGGCCGGCGGTGATGGAGGGGGTGTACCGAACTGGGGTGCCGATACCTCGGGCGATGACGTCACAGGGGCCCCGAACTACTGAAGAAGCAGAGGAACGGGCCCGATGGCTGCAGACCGACGGTCGAAACAATACCCGGCGCGCGACGTCGTCCCCCGTGGCTCGGAGAATCCTCAGGGAGGGTCCGTTACCCTGAGGACCCGTGGCAACCAGTAGCAGCTTTGACCTGATCGTCGTCGGCTCCGGATTCTTCGGTCTGACCGTCGCCGAGCGGGCCGCCACCCAGCTGGGCAAACGAGTCCTCGTGATCGAACGGCGCCATCACCTCGGTGGCAACGCCTACTCCGAGGCCGAGCCTGCGACCGGTATCGAGGTCCACAAGTACGGCGCCCATCTGTTCCACACCTCCAACGACCGGGTGTGGGAGTACGTGAACCGGTTCACGGACTTCACGAACTACCAGCACCGCGTGTTCGCACTGCACAACGGGCAGGCCTACCAGTTCCCGATGGGACTCGGCCTCATCAGCCAGTTCTTCGGCCGGTACTACTCGCCCGACGAGGCGCGCAAGCTCATCGCCGAGCAGGCCGGCGAGATCGACACCGCCGACGCCAAGAACCTCGAGGAGAAGGCGATCAGCCTCATCGGGCGGCCGCTCTACGAGGCGTTCATCAAGCACTACACCGCCAAGCAGTGGCAGACCGATCCCACCGAGCTGCCGGCCGGCAACATCACCCGGCTGCCGGTGCGGTACACCTTCGACAACCGGTACTTCAACGACAAGTACGAGGGCCTGCCGGTCGACGGCTACACCGCGTGGCTGGAGAACATGGCCGCCGACGAGCGCATCGAGGTGCGCCTGTCGACCGACTGGTTCGCCGTCCGTGACGAACTGCGTGCGCAGAACCCGGACGCACCGATCGTCTACACCGGCCCGCTGGACCGCTACTTCGAGTACTCCGCCGGCCGACTCGGCTGGCGCACACTCGATTTCGAGACCGAAGTGCTCGACACCGGCGACTTCCAGGGCACCCCGGTCATGAACTACAACGACGCCGACGTGCCGTACACCCGCATCCACGAGTTCCGTCACTTCCATCCGGAACGGGATTCGTACCCGGCGGACAAGACCGTCATCATGCGCGAGTTCAGCCGCTTCGCCAAGGACGACGACGAGCCGTACTACCCGATCAACACCGCCGAGGACCGGGAGATGCTCTCGGCCTACCGGGAGCTCGCCCGCACCGAGACCGCCAGTGCCAACGTGCTGTTCGGCGGACGACTCGGCACCTATCAGTACCTCGACATGCACATGGCGATCGCCAGCGCGCTCACCATGTTCGACAACACCCTGGCGCCGCATCTGCGAGACGGTGCGCCGCTGGTGGCCGACCCCGCAGGAGCCGAATAGATGACGGTGACCCCCGTGAACCAGTCCGAGATCCCCGACGCGGGCACCGGGCCGTCGAAGGCGAAAGCCCTTCTGCAGCGCGTCATCTTCCCGCGTGCGGGTGAGCCGCTCGACGTCCGGTCGCTGTACCTGCTCGAGTCGGACTCCAACAACCGCCGGGCGCATGCTCCGAGCCGGACGTCGGTGCTGCTCGGCGCCGAGTCCGAGGTCAGCTTCGAGACCTACTTCAACGCCTTCGCGGCCGCCTACTGGCGTCGCTGGAGCATCCTGGACTCGGTGGTCCTGCGCGTCGAGGTGACCGGCACGGCCCGCGTCGACCTGTACCGCTCCAAGATCGACGGCTCGCGCATCGGCATCGGCGGCGATCTGATCGCCACCGACGAGAACGGCCGCGGTGTGGCCGAATTCGAGCTCGACCTCGGGCCCTTCGAGGACGGCGGCTGGATCTGGTTCGACATCACCACCGACACCGACACCGAGATCGTCTCCGCCGGTTGGTATTCGCCGATCGACGCACCGACCTCCGACGCCGACACCAAGCGCGTCACGATCGGCATCCCGACCTTCAATCGTCCCACCGATGCGGTGAACGCGTTGGCCGCCTTGACCTCCGACCCGATGGTCGACGAGGTCATCGACGCGGTCATGATGCCCGACCAGGGCACCAAGAAGGTGGTCGACGAGCCGGGATACACCGAGGCCGCCGCGGCCCTCGGCGATCGGCTCCACATCTTCGACCAGGGCAACCTCGGCGGTTCCGGCGGTTACGCGCGCATCATGTACGAGGCGCTGCGGCTCACCGATTCCCCGTACGTCCTCTACATGGACGACGACATCGCGATCGAGCCCGACTCCATCCTCCGTGCGCTCGCGATGTCGCGATTCGCCAAGTCCCCCATGCTCGTCGGCGGGCAGATGCTCAACCTGCAGGACCGCAGTCACCTGCACTGCATGGGTGAGGTCATCCGCCGCGACAACTTCATGTGGACCGCGGCGCCGTTCGTCGAGTACGACCACAACTTCTCCGAGTACCCGCTGCGGGACCGCGAGAACTCCAAGAACCTGCACCGCCGGATCGATGTCGAGGGCAACGGCTGGTGGATGTGCATGATCCCGCGCGAGTGCGCCGAGGCCGTCGGCCTGCCGATGCCGCTGTTCATCAAGTGGGACGACTGGGAGTTCGCGCTGCGCGCGGCCAAGGCCGGCTACCCGACGGCAACGATTCCGGGTATCGCGATCTGGCACATGGCGTGGAGCGACAAGGACGACGCCATCGACTGGCAGGCGTACTTCCACCTGCGCAACCGGCTCGTCGTCGCGTCCATCCACCACGACGGACCCATCAAGGGCATCCTGCGGTCGATGACCAAGGCGACCGCGAAACACCTTCTGTGCCTTGAGTATTCGACGGTCGCCATTCAGAACGAGGCGATCCGGGACTTCCTCGCGGGTCCCGACCACATCCGCAGTCTGCTGCCCACCGCGCTACCCAAGGTCGCGGCGATGCGCAAGGAGTACCCGGACGCGGTCGTGTTGCCGTCGGCCACCGAGCTCCCTCGAACCAGCGGCGAGGCAACGCATCTGGGCACCTCGATCCCGCTGAGCCCGATCAGCAAGATCAAGGCGCTGGCCGCTTCGGTGGTCAACAACGCCCGGCCCGCCGACCCCCGGCATCACGAGGTGCCGCAGGCGAACTACCCGCCGATCGAGGCGCGCTGGTTCTCGCTCGGACGCGTCGACGGTGTCACCGTCACCACGGCCGACGGCCGGGGCGTGGTGTACCGCCAGCGCGATCGCGACAAGATGATCGAGCTCGCACGTGAGCATTTCGCGCTCGTCAAGGAGCTTCAGGAGAAGTTCGGCGACATGAAGCAGCAGTACCGCGCCGCACATCGTGAATTGACCAGTAAGGAGAGCTGGGCGGGTGTCTTCGGAATCGAGTAGTCCGGACGTGAAGGTTGCCGAGCCGGAGAAGCTCCCGGCCGACGACGCCCCCAGACCCCTCGCGGGTGAGGAGAAGATCCTCGTCGCCATCCAGGCGGGCATCGGCTCACGCCCCGGCGTGCGGTCTGCGACGCGCGGTCTGTCGCACTTCGGCGAACACTCGCTGGGCTGGCTGACCATCTCGGGTGTCGGGTGGGCCTTGGCCCGCGGTCGCGGAGACGTGCGCTCCCAGCAGCTCTGGCTCGAAGCCGGCGTGGGTGCCTTCGGCGCGCACGCGGCCTCGGTGATCATCAAGCGCATCGTCCGCCGGCCCCGTCCGGCGCATCCGGCGATCGACATCGGGGTGTCGACGCCGAGCAAGCTGAGCTTCCCGTCGTCACACGCGACGTCGACCACCGCCGCCGCGATCCTCATCGGCCGGGCGGCCGGCTGGGACGCCAAGGCGCTGCCCGCCGCGCTGGTGCCGCCGATGCTCCTGTCGCGACTGGTGCTCGGCGTTCACTACCCGACCGACGTCACCGCGGGTGCCGCGATCGGTGCCGCGAGCGCAGCCGCCGTCATCGCGGGCGATAAGGTGCTGCTCGAACCCACCCGGAATGCTCCGGCCTCGGGACGTGCCCGCCGCGCGGCGCGCGTCCTGACCCGGCTCGGCCTCACGGCCGCGGTGCCCGGCGGGCCGCTGCGACTCGCCGCGTCCCCCGTCATCGCGCGGGTGACACGACACAGGGAGAGTGCATGAGCGAGGAGCCGATCGAGCACGGGAAGGTCGCCGGGCCGCCGAAGAACCTGGCCGCCGGGCTGATCAAGGCGATCCGCCCGCGGCAGTGGGTGAAGAACGTCCTGGTGCTCGCCGCGCCGCTGGCGGCGGGCAACATCACCGATGCCTCGGTGCTGGCCTCCGCCGGTATCGCCTTCGTCGCGTTCTGCCTCGCCGCGTCGAGTATCTACCTGGTCAACGACGCGATGGACGTCGAATCCGACCGTAATCACCCGACCAAGCGGTTCCGTCCGATCGCCGCGGGCGTCGTCCCGGTCAAGCTCGCCTACGTCCTGGCCGTGGTGCTGCTCGCCGCGTCGATCGGCATCTCCTTCCTCGCGAACTGGCAGACCGCGGTGGTCATCGCGATCTACCTCGTCATCCAGCTCGGCTACTGCTTCGGCCTGAAGAACCAGGCCGTCATCGACATCTGCATCGTGTCGTCGGGATTCCTGCTGCGCGCGATCGCCGGCGGTGTCGCCGCCGAGATCGTGCTGTCGCAGTGGTTCCTGCTCGTCATGGCCTTCGGGTCGCTGTTCATGGCCGCGGGCAAGCGGTACGCCGAACTGCAGCTCGCCGAGCGCACCGGCGCCAAGATCCGCAAGGCGCTCGAGTACTACACGACCACCTACCTGCGTTTCGTGTGGACGCTGTCGGCCACGGGCGTCGTCGTCTTCTACGGGCTGTGGGCCTTCGACAAGGGCTCCGACCACGACACCAACGTCGCCTACGCGATCTCGATGGTGCCGTTCACGGTCGCGATCCTGCGCTACGCCGTCGACGTCGACGGTGGCGCGGCAGGCGAACCCGAGGAGATCGCCCTCGGGGACCGTGTACTGCAGCTGCTCGCCGTGGCCTGGTTAGTATGCGTGGGTGTCGCGGTCTATGCAGTCAATTGACGGTCTGCAGTCCACTGACGGTGCCCGTTCGGAAGCCGGAACCGACCCCGTCGCAGACACCCGCACAACGGACCGTCCGCGGTCGGTGGTGGGCCGCGGCCGGCGTCGTCTCGCCGGCGTCAGTTTCCTGATCGGCGCCGTAGCCGTAACCACCTTGTTCGCCATCGGGGCGTGGCAGCGCCGGTGGATCGCCGACGACGGCCTCATCGTGCTGCGCACCCTGCGCAACCTCTTCGCCGGCAACGGACCGGTGTTCAACGCGGGCGAGCGCGTCGAGGCCAACACCTCGACCGCCTGGACCTACCTGCTGTGGTTCTGGGCGTGGATCACCGACGGTCAGCTCGAGTACGTCGCGCTCTGGGTGGCGCTGGTGTGTTCGGTGGCCGCCATCCCGATCGCCATGTACGGCAGCGCCCGCCTCTACGGCAATCGCCTGGGCGGACTCACCGGTGACGGCTGGACCCTGCTGCTCCCGTTCGGCGCCATCATCTACATCGCCATCCCGCCGGCCCGCGACTTCGCGACGAGCGGCCTGGAGAACGGACTCTGCATCTTCTGGGCCGCGGTGCTGTGGTGTCAGCTCGTGGCCTGGGCCCGCCGCGGTCCGCACACCAGGCCGCGCGGGGCGGCGGCGACGCTCGTACTCGCCTTCACCGCCGGTCTGGCTCCGCTGGTCCGTCCGGAGCTCGCCGTCTTCGGTGGTCTCGTGCTGGTACTCGTCTTCTGCGCCCCGCTCGGCTGGAAGATGCGGCTGGGGGTGGTCGTCGTCGCCGGCGCCCTGCCCGTCGGCTACCAGATCTTCCGCATGGGCTACTACGCCCTGCTCGTCCCCAACCCGGCGGTCGCGAAAGACGCCAGCGGCGCCAAGTGGTCGCAGGGCTTCACCTACCTGACCAACCTCTTCGGCCCGTACGTGCTGGTGCTGCCGGTCGTGATGGCCGTCGTCGCCGGCGTGATCCTGGTCGTCGGCGCCCGGTTGCGCGCCGACGCGGCCTCGGCTGACGACACCCCGACCGACTCGCTGCAGGCGGTGTCCTGGCGTTCGCGTCTGGGCGCGATGTCGGCGCGACTGCAGTCGTCGACCGCCGTGGTGTCGGTCGTCGTGGTCGCCGGTCTGATCCTGATCGTCTACTGGATCCGGCAGGGTGGCGACTTCATGCACGGTCGCGTGCTGCTCGTGCCGCTGTTCGTGACGCTGCTGCCGCTCATGGTGGTCCCGCTGACGATTCCCGCTCACCTCGGTGCCGCGTTCGGTCGGCGGCCCGCTCAGAAATCCGTCGTCGACGACGAGCCGGAGCCCGCCGAGGTGTCCCCGGCTCAACGACGCCGGACCCGCGTGGGTCTCGTCGGTGCGGTCGCGATGGCCGGACTGTGGGTCACGGTCCTCATCTGGGGGATCGGCACCCACGCCAACGTGCTGCCGAACGCCGGGATCGACATCGGCCGCAGCGGCATCGTCGACGAGCGGCGCTTCTACGTGACCAACATGGGCAACGAGAACCCGGTGACCGCCGAGGACTACCTCGCCTACCCGCGCATGAGCTCGATGGTCGAGAAGATCGACAAGTACCACGAGGACGGCGGCGTCATCCTGCCGTCGTTCAACTACGACGAGTGGTACGTCGCGCAGCTGCCCGCGGTCATGCCCCAGGGCGCGAAGCGTCAGGTGACCGTCTACTTCCTCAATCTCGGAATGACGAGCATGAACGCGCCGCTCGACGTGCGCGTCATCGACCAGATGGGCCTGGCATATCCGCTCGCCGCACATACCGAGCGACTCGAGGACGGCCGCATCGGACACGACAAGATCCTCCCCAGCGAATGGGTTGTCGCCGAGGCCGGGGCGTACCCGCGCAAGCCGGTCCTGCCCGGATATCTCGACGAAGACCTCGTCCGGCAGGCCCAGGTGGCGCTGCAGTGCCCGGAGACCAAGGACCGGTTCGCGTCCTTCGAGGCGCCATGGTCGTTCAACCGCTTCAAGAGCAACCTGAAGCAGGCGTTCACGTTCAACAGCTACCGGATCCAGCGCGAGCCGGAGTATGAGATCGCGCGGTGCGGGCTCGAGATGCCGCCGCCGGTGAATCCGGAGTGATCGGACCTTCTCCGGCCCGCGCGGGCGTGCGCGACCATGTCACACGAACCCAAGCAGAAGCACAGAAAACACCCGCTCTGCCCTGAGGACTTGCCGTCGAACATCTCGGATCGGTAACGTCCCGGAGCCAGAGGCCGATACTCAGATCGTGACCGAGACGTGTTGAAGTGCTGAGACACTCTCGGTGGCGGAGGTTGTGATCGCAGTCACATGGTTTGTCACGCTCGGGGGCATCGAATAGGCTCGCCGACGGCGAATCGCATGCGAGATCGGCTCGGAACCATCGTCGTCGGCGCGCAAGCGCGGGGGACGAGAGATGTGAGACGCACAAGAACCGATCGGGATCTGCGGGAGGCAAGAATCCGCGCCCGATCGGCCGAAGAGGGAGATTCTGTACATGCGTGAAGCTGCCACTCAGGCGAGCAGGCCTGCGCGCGGCCGGATGACCAACCGGCTGATCGCCGCATTCGTCGCCGTGCTGACAGTTGTCGGGCTGACCGGAGTCGTCGCCGGACAGGCCACCGCCCGCATCGGCGGAACGCAGGTCGGCAAGCAGGAGTTCTGGGTCAACGGCTGCGGGATGCCGAATGTGAAGGTCCGCGCCTGGAAGCGCCCGGGCAACTACAAGACCGTCATCCTCCTCGACGGCATGCGCGCCCAGTACGACTACAACGGCTGGGAGATCAACACCAACGTCCAGGAGATGGTGAAGTCCGGCGTCAACGTCGTCGAACCCATCGGTGGACCGGCCAGCTTCTACACGGACTGGGATGCACCCAGCAACTTCAACGGCCAGCCGTACCGGTACCGCTGGAACTGCGTCATCAGCCGGACCCTCGTCAGCGCTCTGGACGCACGCGGCTTCCGCGTCGGACCGTCGAAGCGCTACGCCATCATGGGCCTGTCGATGGGTGGTAACGCCGCCCTCGTGATCGGCGCACAGAACCGCCAGCACTTCGACCGCGCCGGCTCGCTGTCGGGCTACAACTTCCTGAGCGCCCCGGGTATGCGCACCGCGCTGCGCCTGGCGATGTTCGACGTCGATCCCAAGCCGTGGAACATCGACGCCATGTGGGGACCGCCGTGGAGCATCCGCTGGTTCCAGAACGATCCCCTCTGGAACATCGGCAACATGCGCGGCATGAAGGTCTTCGTCGGTTCGGGCAACGGCCTCTTCGGCCGGTACAACGCGCTGCCGAACGTCTTCGACGACCTGTTCAAGGGTTCGACGCTGGAGCTGCTCGCCTTCACCCAGTCGAAGGCCTTCGAGGCTGCCGCGTTCGTCCAGGGCGTGCCGCTCATGACGTACTACGCCAACGGCACCCACGCCTGGGGTTACTGGCAGGACATGGTCTGGAACGCCAAGAACCGCGGATTCTTCCGCTGATCGGCAACAGGCCGGCGTGACACGGCCATCACGACGCCCCGTCCGGGAATCCCGGGCGGGGCGTCGTCGTGTCCTGGGACACCCCGCACCGTGCTGTTGGTATCAACTGTCACACGAATCCCATGAGTCACAGCGTGGCGTTCGGACAGGGGCCGTGGATTCCGTGTAAGAAACTCCTGAGGCGTTTGGTATTGATGATGCAGTTGTGACTGACGGGGAATCGGTCAGGACGTGCGGACGCCGTTGTACTTGGGCGAAGGAGTTCTGGAGAGTGATGCGGCGAAACAGTGGTTCACGACCGTTCGGTGTAGGAGTGGCCTGGCGAACGGCGATGGCCGTCGTGGTGGCCATCGTGGCCGTGGTGACGCTTGTCGTCGGCCAGGGCCTCGCAGGCGCCGAGCCCGCTCCGGCCTCTCCGGCGCCGGCATCGCCGGCTGCGCCCCCGTCATCGGCGCCCCCGTCATCGGCGGCGCCGGCTGCCGCGCCCGCCCCGGTCCCGCCCGGCAAGGTGACGAACACCTACTGGTACACCGATCGCCGGGTCGCCCTCTGGGTGTACTCGCCGTCGATGAACACCAACATCCAGGTGCAGATCCTCCTGGCGCGTGACTGGCACGCCAAGCCCAAGGAGAAGTTCCCCCAGCTGACGATGCTCGACGGTCTGCGTGCGCAGGACGATCAGAGCGGCTGGATCCTCAACACCAAGATCGTCGACTTCTACAAGGACAAGAACGTCAACGTCATCCTGCCGATCGGCGGTGAGTCGAGCTTCTACACCGACTGGAAGGAACCCGACCGCGGCAAGAACTACAAGTGGGAGACGTTCCTGATGCGGGAACTGCCGCCCGTCCTCGAGAACGACTGGCGCTCCACGGACGTCCGCGGCATCGAGGGTCTGTCGATGGGTGGTTCGGCCGCGATGATGCTCGCCGCGCGCAACCCCGGGTTCTACAAGTTCGCCGCGTCGTTCTCCGGCATCCTGCAGTTCAGCTCCTTCGGTATGCCGCAGGCCATCCAGTTCGCCGTTCGCGACGGCGGCGGCTACGACTCGATGAAGATGTTCGGCCCGCCCTCCGACCCGGCCTGGAAGGAACACGACCCGTACGTCCTCGCCGACAAGCTGCAGGGCACGAGTCTCTACGTCTCCTCCGGCAACGGCATGGTCGGCGCGCACGACAAGCCGTCGGACATCCCGTTGCTCGCCACCAACTACTCCGGTGTGGGCCTGGAGATGCTCAGTCGTGTCACCTCGCAGCAGTTCGCGGTCCAGCTGAACCGCAAGGGGATTCCGGGCCAGGCGGTCTACCGTCCGTCCGGGACGCACACCTGGCCGTACTGGGAGTTCGAGATGATGCAGGCGTGGCCGCAGGCCGCCGCCGCACTCGGCATCTCCCGCGACGCCGTCGCGTGCCGCGTCGACGGTGCCTTCCGCAAGCTCTGGGACGCGAACAAGGGTGATCTGGGTGGCTGCCTCACCCCGTCCTACGGCGTGCCCGGTGGCAAGGCCCAGGACTTCGCCAACGGCCGGATCTTCAGCGGACCGAAGGGTCCGAAGATCGTGACCGGCGCCATCGGTGGTGCCTACGTGGCCGCCGGCGGCCCCGGCGGGCGTCTCGGGAAGCCGCTGAGCAACGAGGAGCCGACCCGCGACGGCAAGGGTCGGGTCAACCACTTCGAGCACGGCCGCATCACCTGGACGGCCAAGGACGGCACCAAGGTCTTGAAGTGATGGGGTCCTGAAGTGATGGGCCCAACCTCGACCACACGTGTGCAGGTGCTGAGACTTCGCTGAGGAATCGAAGTGTTCGTGCAGGTGGCGCCGGTGAGCGGGCCCGTCGGGGTTCGCAGGGACGGTAGCCTGGCTGGGCGTGCGATGCAGTGCCCGACTGCGTCGCGTCCGGCTGGATAGAAGGTTCGACAGGAAGTGGCGATGACAACGAAGTGCGCTCGGCTGGTGCTGGCCGCGACAGGCCTCGCGCTCGCGCTCGGCTCGATCTCGGCCTGCTCCGACGACTCGACGGCCAGTGCACCGATCACCAGCAATCCGGTCACCACCACGTCGCTGTACTCGGCCGCGGGATCGTCCACGCCTGCGTCGGCTTCGGCGTCGGCCGACCCGGCCACCGAGGCCTCGGCCGCGCCGTCGGGAAACACCTCGAAGCTGCCCGAGACCGAGCCGAACCCGAGCACCAAGGTCCCGGACAACTTCCCGGGTCCCAGCGGTGCGCCGCTCGACGCCAAGGCCAAGGCCTACCTCGGGGCGCTCAAGGCGCAGAACGTCACCTTCATGGGCGACAGCGACAACTCGGTCTCACTCACCATGGCGAAGTACGTGTGCGGTGCCAAGCAGAAGGGCACCGACCCGGGCATGGTGAAGGCCTTCGTCACCGCGTCCGTGGGTCCCGGCACCAAGACCGTCGAAGAGGCGAACTCGAAGGCCGACAAGGTCATCCGCGCGGCAGAACAGCACTACTGCTGACGTGATGGCCAGACGCACCGCGGGCCGCGCTCGGAAGGGCCCCGCCCGGCGGATGGGTAAGTTCGCCCTGTTCCTGCTCGCGCTCGCGGTCATCGCGATCGTGCTCATCGTCCTGCTGGTCCTGGTGTGGCTGAAGCCGGGTCCGCTCCCGCCGATCGGACCCCAGCCGCCGTCGACGCCGTCGAAGGAACGTCCCGAGGCGCAGCCCGCGGACTGTCCCGACGTGCTGACGGTCGTGATCCCCGGCACCTGGGAGTCGAGCGCCGCCGACGACCCGTACTCGCCGACGGCCAACCCGAACTCGCTCATGTTGCGGGTCTCACGGGCCCTCTCGCAGCAGTACGACTCGTCGCGGACCGAGATCTACACGGTGCCCTATACCGCGCAGTTCCGGAATCCGACGAATCTGGCCGATCGACAGGCCGACTACAACGTCTCGCGCACCCAGGGTTACAAGCGCGCGGCCGGCAAGATCATCAACACCAACAAGCGCTGTCCGCTGACCGGCTACGTGATCATGGGCTTCAGCCAGGGGGCGGTGATCGCGGGTGATCTGGCCAGCAACATCGGCAACGGCCGGGGTGTGCTCGCCGACGGTGACCAGGATCTCGTTCTCGGCGTCGGCCTGATCGCCGACGGCCGGCGCCAGCCCGGCAAGCAGAACGACGTGGCCCCCAGCCCCGACGGAGTCGGTGCCGAGATCGCGCTCGGGGGCATGGGCAACATCGTCCCCGGCATCACCATGACCGGTCCGCGCGACGGCGGATTCGGCGATCTCGAGGACCGCGTGCAGTCCATCTGTGCGCCAGGCGATCTCATCTGTGATTCGCCGACGGTCGTCAATCCGCTCGCCGCCGTGTCGAAGCTGGCGAACGCCGCGAGCAACCCGATCCACGCGATGTACGCCACGACGCGGTACTGGGAGAACGACGGCCGGACCGCGACGCAATGGATGTACACCTGGTCCAAGGACCTCATCGACGACGCTCCGCGTCCGAAGCACAACTGACCTCTCGGCGGCGCACAGTCTGTCAACTGGCTGTAACCCTGCTGCCAACACCACCGATTCGTTTTGCGGGGCCGTCACGCTGCATTAACGTGTTGGGCTGGCCCGGACGTCATCCGGGCGACGACACAGGAGATGCCGCATGGCGTCCCACGACGGCCGGAACAAGGAGAGGACAGCGATGACGCAACCCCCGAACGATGCGGGTGGCAGCTCCTCCGGTCTGCGTAGGTTCCGATTCGGTGCGGGTGGCGAGGGCAACAAGGACGAGGGTGGTGCCCGCAAGTTCGTCAAGCTGGCCCAGACCGCCGAGGAGTACGGCTACGACACCTTCGCGGTGCCCGATCACCTGGGCAACCAGGTCGGTCCGCTGGCCGCGCTCGGAGCGCTGACCCAGGCCACCAGCACCATCCGCCTGGCGACGTCGGTGCTGGCCAACGGCTGGCGTCATCCGGCGCTGCTGGCGAAGGAGGCCACCACCATCGACGTGCTGAGCAAGGGACGACTCGAACTCGGCATCGGCGCAGGCTGGATGAAGGAAGAATTCGACAAGGCCGGGATCGAGTTCGAGTCCCCGGGTGTCCGCATCCGTCGGCTCGACGAGGCCCTCACGATCCTCGACGGGCTGATGCGCGGCGAGACCGTGGACTTCGACGGCGAGTTCTACCAGATCAACGGCCTCGAGGGCAGCCCGCGACCCCGTCAGGGACCGCGGCCGCCGATCGCGGTCGGCGGTGGCGGCCCCAAGATGCTGGCGCTCGCCGCCAAGCACGCCGACATCATCTCCGTGGCGCCGGGCACCACGCCCGACGGCAAGATGAAGCTGTCGGACATGACCATCGAGAAGACGGCCGAACGCGTCGACCGCATCCGCCAGGCCGCGGGTGATCGTTTCGACGAGATCGAGCTGAACTGGACCATCGCCGTCATCGTGATCACCGACGATCGCGTGGCAACCGCCGAGATGGCGCTGAAAGCCCTCGAGCAGGGCTATCCGCCGAACATCGCGCATGACACCGAGTTCACCGTCGACGACGTGCTGTCCTCGCCGTACATCGCGATCGGCAGTTTCGAGGAGATCGCGGATCAGATCCGCGAGGTTCGCCGGCGGACGAGCATGTCCTACGTCGGGGTGTTCCCGACCCAGATGGACGCGTTTGCGCCCGTTCTGGCCCAGTTGAAGGGGGAGTAGGATGACCGTCTGTCTCGCGAGTGAACTGCGAGGTGGTGGGTCGTCAACCCGAGGGTGTGCGTCGCTCAGCCGACGTACGCTTTTTCAAAGCTGAGCATGACGATCGTGAGCTTTTCGTTGTGTAACTGGACGTGCGCTACCGTATCCCGCGGTCGGCACAGGACGTGGATGGCAGAACTGCCGAGTGTCGTTGCCGAAGGCCGTCACCGGGGAACTGCACTCGCGTGGGGGAGTCCACGAGGGGGCCACAGGAGTAATGAATGCTGAAGACTGAACTCGAAGACTTTCTCGATGAGACGGGGAACATCTCTTTCACCGAGGAAGCGACGCTTGTCGACTACGTCGAACAGAACGTACGTGAGAAGGCCGACACCCTGGCCTACCGGTTCATCGACTACAGCCGCGAGCGTGACGGTGAAGCCCAGGACCTGACCTGGGCGCAGTTCGGCAAGCGCCTGCGCGCTGTCGCCGCACGCCTGCAGCAGGTGACCAAGCCCGGTGACCGTGTCGCCATCCTCGCGCCGCAGTCGCTCGAGTACGTGATCGGATTCTTCGCCGCGCTGTACGCGAGCAACGTCGCCGTGCCGCTGTTCTCACCCGATGAGCCCGGTCACACCGATCGCCTGCACGCCGTCCTCGGCGACTGCAAGCCGACGGCGATCCTCACCTCCACCAAGTCCGCCGAAGCGGTCCGCGACTTCTTCGCGCCGCTGCCGGCCAAGGAGCGCCCGCGCGTCATCGCCGTCGACGCGGTGCCCGACTCGGTGGGTTCGAGCTGGGTCGCCCCGGTCGCCGGACGCGACCACAACCGCGAGACGGTTGCCTACCTGCAGTACACCTCCGGATCGACCCGGGTGCCTGCCGGCGTGGAGATCACCTACGAGGCGGTCGCCGCCAACGTGCTGCAGATCTCCGACACCATCCAGATCGGCCGCAACGCTCGTGGCGTCACCTGGCTGCCGATGTTCCACGACATGGGTCTGCTGACCGTGATCCTGCCCGCACTGGGCGGCCGCTACATCACGATCATGAGCCCGCAGGCATTCGTCCGCCGGCCCGGCCGCTGGATCAAGGAACTCGCCGCGGCCGCCGACGGCGCGGAGACCTACGCCGCGGCCCCGAACTTCGCCTTCGAACACGCCGCCGCGCGCGGCCTCCCGAAGGAGGGCGAGGAACTCGACCTGTCGAACGTCATCGGTCTGATCAACGGCTCGGAGCCGGTCACGGTCAGCTCGATGAAGAAGTTCAACGAGGCATTCGCCCCCTACGGTCTGCCGAAGACCGCGATCAAGCCCTGCTACGGCATGGCCGAGGCCACCCTCTTCGTCTCCGCCACGCAGCGCGAGAACGAGGCGAAGGTCATCTACGTCGACCGCGACGACCTCAACGCGGGCAAGCTGACCATCGTCGACGCCGACGCGGAGAACGCCGTTGCGCAGGTGTCCTGCGGTCAGGTCGCGGTGAGCCAGTGGGCCACCATCGTCGACCCCGAGACCGCGACCGAACAGCCCGACGGTCACGTCGGCGAGATCTGGCTGCACGGCCTCAACATCGGTGCCGGCTACTGGAACAAGCCGGCCGAGACCGAGGAGACCTTCCACAACAAGCTGGTCGCGCCGCTCGCGGAGAACAGCCACTCCGAGGGTGCTCCCGCGGACGCGATGTGGATGCGGACCGGCGACTACGGCGTCTGGCTCGACGGTGAGCTCTACATCACCGGTCGCGTCAAGGACCTGGTGATCGTCGACGGACGCAACCACTACCCGCAGGACCTCGAGTACAGCGCCCAGGAGGCCAGCACCGCGCTGCGTCCGGGTTTCGTCGCCGCCTTCTCGGTGCCGGCGAACCAGCTGCCCGCCGTGGTCTTCGAGTTCGCCGGAAGCGGTCTCACCCCCGACCCCGACGACGCGTCCGAGCAGCTGGTCATCGTCGCCGAGCGCGGACCCGGTCGCAAGGCCGACCCGCAGGAGGTCGCCGACACCGTGCGTGCCGCGATCGCGCAGCGTCACGGCGTCATGGCCCGCGACGTCCTGCTGGTTCCCGCCGGTTCGATCCCGCGCACCTCGTCGGGCAAGATCGCCCGCCGGGCGACCCGCGCCGCCTACATCGACGGCAGCCTGCGCGGCGGCTACAAGCAGACGGCGTTCCCGGACGCGGCGGAATAGCGCGTCTCGAGCACCCGTTCACGGCCGCGGCGTCGGTGATCGTCCACAACAGTCACCCGGCACCCGGGCTCGGGTGCCGACGAGAGCAGTAGTCTGGAAGCGATGTCTGAACTGAATACCGACGAGTCACGCAGCACCGATGTGCCCGGCGATTCGTCCCTCGAGACCCCAGGTTCGGTAGACGGAGCAACCGCCGACGCGACCACTGCATCAACCAACGGTGAGGCCACCCCGGGAGAGACCGCCGGTGACCTCACCGTCGGTGAACTGCGGGACTGGCTGCGCGAATGGGTGTCCCAGGCCACCGGTGTGCCGGTCGGCCAGATCGACGTCGACCGCCCGATGGAAGAGCTCGGACTGTCCTCGCGCGATGCCGTGGCGCTGGCCGCCGACGTCGAGGACAAGACCGGGGTCATCCTGACCGCCACGGTGGTCTACAACCACCCGACCATCTCCTCTCTGGCCCAGCGCATCATCGAGGGCGACCCGGACGAGGGACTCGACGACACCGCCGACACCTTCTGGCAGCGCGAGCGCAGCGCCGACGACGACATCGCGATCGTCGGTCTGTCGACCCGCTTCCCCAAGTCCGGTTCCACCCCGGAATCGACGTGGGAGGCGCTCATCGGCGGGGTCGACGGCATCTCCGACCTGCCGGACGGTCGCTGGACCGAGTTCACCTCCGATCCGCGTTTCGCCGAGATCCTCGAGTCGTCGAACATCAAGGGCGGCTACCTCGACGACGTCCGGTCGTTCGACGCCGACTTCTTCCAGATGAGCCCGCGCGAGGTCGAGATGGTCGACCCGCAGCAGCGGCTCGCGCTGGAACTCACCTGGGAGGCACTCGAGCACGCGCACATCCCGCCGAGCGACCTCAAGGGCGCCCCGGTCGGTGTGTTCATCGGCACCTCGACCAACGACTACCAGCTCCTCGCGACCCTCGGCCTCGGTGAGGGCGCCGAGGACACCGCGGCCTACGCGCTGACCGGTACCTCGACGGCCATCGTCGCCAACCGCGTCTCCTACTTCTACGACTTCCGCGGACCGTCGATCGCCATCGACACCGCGTGCTCGTCGTCGCTGGTCGCCATCCACCAGGCGGTCCGCAGCCTGCGTACGGGTGAATCCGACGTCGCCCTCGCCGGCGGCGTCAACATGCTGATCACGCCGGCCGCGACCCTCGGCTTCGACCGGATCGGCGCGCAGGCCAAGGACGGGCACATCAAGGCCTTCTCCGCCGACGCCGACGGCATGATCCGCGCCGAGGGCGGCGGCCTCGTCGTGCTCAAGCGCATGGCCGACGCCCGCCGCGACGGCGACGACGTCCTCGCGGTCATCGCCGGTTCGGCCGTCAACTCCGACGGTCGTTCCAACGGCCTGCCCGCCCCGAACCCCGAGGCCCAGGTCGACGTGCTGCGCTCGGCGTACACCGACGCCTCGATCGACCCGCGCACGGTGGACTACGTCGAGGCCCACGGGACCGGCACCATCCTGGGCGACCCGATCGAGGCCGACGCGCTCGGACGCGTCGTCGGACGCGGGCGCAACGCCGACAAGCCGATGCTCCTCGGTTCGGTGAAGACCAACTACGGCCACATGGAGTCCGCGGCGGGAGCCGGCGCCATCGCCAAGGTCGTGCTCGCGCTGCGCAACGGCGTGATCCCGGCGTCGCGCAACTACAGCGGGCCCAACCCGTACATCCAGTTCGACGAGACCCACCTGAAGGTGATCCCGGAGACCACCGAGTGGCCCCGCTACTCGGGTCACGCCATCGCCGGCATCTCCGGCTTCGGCTTCGGCGGCACCAACGCCCACGTCGTCGTGCGTGAGGTCCTGCCGAGCGACCTGAAGCCGGAGACGGTCCAGGTCGACGCGGGAGCCGCCGAACTCCCGGCCACGGAATCCCTTACGGGGACCTCTTCGCTGGTTGAGCCGCCTTCTCCGCTGGTTGAGCCTGTCGAAACCGACGACGACGAATTCCTGACCGAGGCCGAGCGCGCCGTGCTGGCCGCACAGGCGCGGAACGTCGAGCCGGAGGTCGCCGAGACCGCGGTCGACCCGGCCGAGGGCTTCGCGCCCTGCGCCGTCGAGGGTTCGGTTGTGCCGCTGGTGATCTCCGGCTTCCTGCCCTCGCGTCGCCGCAAGACCGCGGCCGACCTGCTCGAATGGCTCGAATCCGACGAAGGCCGTGCGACCCCGCTCGCCGACATCGGACGCGCGCTCGCGCACCGCAATCACGGCCGTTCGCGTGCCGTGGTGATGGCGCGGACCCATGACGACGCCATCGCCGGTGTCCGGGCGATCGCCGACGGCAAGGGCAATCCCCTTGTGTACTCGTCGGATTCGCCGGATTCCGCGTCGGCGGTGTGGCTGCTGTCGGGCTTCGGTTCGCAGCATCGCAAGATGGCCAAGCAGCTCTACACCGAGAACCCGATCTTCGCGAAGTACGTCGACCGCGTCGACCAGTACATCCAGAACGAGCTGGGCTACTCGATCGCCGAGATGTTCCTCGACGACGAGCAGACCTACGGCATCGAGACCAGCCAGGTCGGCATCTACACCATCCAGGTCGCACTCGCCGACACGCTGCGCCACCACGGCGCGGAACCCGGTGTGCTGGTGCCGCATTCGATGGGCGAGGCCTCGGCCTCCTACATCAGCGGCGGCCTGTCGCTGGAGGACGCGACCCGCGTCATCTGCCAGCGTTCGCGCCTGATGGGCGAGGGTGAGTCGATGCTGCAGGGCGACGACATCCGCCTGATGGCGCTGGTCGAATACAGTGCCGAGGACATCAACGACGTCCTCGTCGACTACCCGGACCTCGAGATCTGTGTCTACGCGGCACCGACGCACACCGTCATCGGCGGGCCGGAGTCGCAGGTCGACGCGATCGTCGCGCGCGCCGAGGCCGAAGGCAAACTCGGACGCAAGCTGCAGACCAAGGGCGCGAGCCACACCTCGCAGATGGACCCGATCCTCGGCGAACTCTCCTATGAGCTCACCGGCATCGAGCCGCAGCGTCTGACCACCGGCTTCTACAGCTCGGTCGACCGCGAGGTGTTCTACCGCCCTGGGCACGAGCCGGTCCACACCATCGACTACTTCCTCAAGGGTCTTCGCCACAGCGTGTGGTTCAGCCAGGCCATCTCGAAGGCCGTGGAGAACGGTCATCGCACCTTCCTGGAGCTGTCGCCCAACCCGGCGGTCCTGATCTCCGTTGCGGCCGTGACCTTCTCGGCCGGCCTGCACGACGCCGAGCTCATCGAGACGCTGCGTCGCAAGGAAGACGAGAGCTTCGGGCTGGTCAACGCGCTGATGAAGCTGTATGTGCACGGCCATCCGGTCGACGTCGCGTCGCTGTTCGGTACCGGCGGATACGCCGCCGTCCCCCGAACCCGCTTCGAGCGCAAGGAATTCTGGCTGAAGGCGCAGGTCGCCTCGGGTGGTTCGGCCAGCCGGATTCCCGGTTCGCATGTCGCACTGCCCGACGGTCGCCATGCCTGGGAGGTCAACGCGACCGCCGTCACCGATCCGCGCGAGCTGGTTCACGCCGCAGCTGCTCAGGTGCTGACCAACGCTTCGGTCGGCGCGGCGGTCTCGCACGGCGAGATCCCCGCCGCAGGCACCGTGACCACCACGCTGAGCCCGCATCCCGGCGGCGCGTCGGTGAGTCTGCACGTCAAGGCGGACAAGAACTTCCGGCTGCTGTTCGAGGCCGTCGTGACCGGCGACCTCGACGAGACCGCCGGCTCGGTGTCCACCGCGCCCGCAGCATCCGCCGAGTCCGGTGTCGCCGTCTTCGCCGACGACAAGGTGATCGTCGAGGACGAGGTCGTCGACGACATCGGCAACAAGTGGAATCCGGAATCCGGTGAGACCGTTGGCGATCGCCTGGCGATCATCGTCGGCGAGTCGATGGGTTACGACCCGGAGGACCTGCCGCGCGAGATCCCGCTCATCGAGCTGGGTCTGGATTCGCTGATGGCGGTCCGGATCAAGAACCGCGTCGAGTACGAGTTCGACATCCCGCAGCTGCAGCTGCAGGCGATGCGCCAGGCGAATCTCGCCGATGTGCAGAAGTTCGTCGAGTTCGCGGTCACCCACCGCGACCAGCTCGACGATCTCGCCGAGAATGCAGGCAGCGGAGGTGAACTCGACACCGCGGCGCTCAACGCCTACATCGACGAGCAGAACGCCAAGGACGAGACCTCGGCTGTTCCGGTCATCGAGGAGTCCCCGGAGCCGGTGACGACGCCGGCACCAGCGACGGCGACCACCGACATCACCTCGCAGAAGGCGGTCGCCGAGGCAGCGGGTTCGGATGTGCCGCCGCGTGATGCGGCCGAGCGTCTGACGTTCGGCACCTACGCGGTCGTGACCAAGACGTCGGCGGGCGGCATCTTCAACAAGCTGCCGGTGCTGTCGGAGGACACGGCCCAGCAGCTGACCGATCGCCTCAACGAGCGGACCGGCGGCGACATCGACGTCGAGGACATCCTCGACTCGGAGACCATCGAGGAGATGTCGAACTACGTTCGCGAGCATCTCGATGCCGGGGCGTCGACCGACGGATTCCTGCGCTACCTGCGTCTGGTGCCGGAGGGCAAGAAGGTCTACGATCCCGCCGCGGGCGACCCCACCCCGATCCTGCTGTTCCACCCGGCCGGCGGCAACACCTCGGCCTACGAGGCGCTGCTCAAGCGTCTGCCCGAGGACCAGCCGGTCATCGGTTTCGACCGTGGTGTCGAGGGAACGATCGAAGACCGTGTCCGCGAGTACATCCCGCGTCTGCGTGAACTGCAGCCGCACGGGCCGTACGTGCTGGTCGGCTGGTCGTTCGGCGGTGCGCTCGCCTACGGCGTCGCCCAGGTTCTCCGCGAAGCCGGTGAGGACGTGGCCTTCGTCGGTCTGATCGACGTCGTGCGCCCCCGCGAGGACATGACCGAGACCCCCGACACCAAGCGGGCCCGCCTGGAGCGGTGGAAGGATTTCGCGATCCGCAACTATGACCTCGACCCGGATGTGCCTATCCCGATGGAGCGGCTCGTCGAGGCGGACGACGAGGGACAGTTCGCGATCATCATGGAGATGATGTCGATGTCGGGCACCAAGATCCCGGGCGGCATCATCGAACATCAGCGGACCTCGTTCATCGAGAACCGTGTCCTCAGCAACATCGCGCCGGAACCGTACGACGGCAAGGTCGTGCTGTACCGCGCGGACAAGATGCATGCCGGTGCGATCGAACTCGAGCCGCAATGGGCCGAGATCGACGAGGACGGCCGATGGGGCGAGGTCGTCGACGACCTGGAGATCATCCACATCGGTGGCGACCACCTGTCGATCGTCGACGAGCCGTTCATCGCCAAGATCGGTGCCGATCTGGCCACGCGTCTCGGACGGCTTGGTAATAAGTAGCTTCACGAGACATCGTGGTCGCGTAGAAAGTGAAGGACCGTGACTGACACCACCGCAGGCAAGCTCGCCGACCTCCGGCAGAAGCTGGAGGCCGCTCGCGAACCCGGAGGGGAGAAGGCCGTCGCCAAGCGTGCCGCGAAGGGGATCTGTTCCCCGCGCGAACGCCTGGCCATGCTGTTCGACCCCGGGACGTTCGTCGAGATCGGTGCGCTCGCCAAGATGCCGGGCGCCGCGGAGAGCGGTTACGGCGACGGTGTGGTCACCGGCCACGGCCTCGTCCACGGACGCCCGGTGGCGGCCTTCTCGCACGACCAGACCGTGTTCGGCGGCACCGTCGGCGAGATGTTCGGCCGCAAGGTCGCGTCGCTGATGGAGTGGGCGGGCAAGATCGGTTGCCCGATGGTCGGTATCAACGACTCGGCCGGCGCCCGCATCCAGGACGCGGTCACCTCGCTCGCCTGGTACGCCGAGATGGGTCGCCGCAACGACCTGCTCTCCGGTCTCGCGCCGCAGATCTCGGTGATCCTCGGCAAGTGTGCCGGCGGTGCCGTGTACACCCCGGCCAACACCGACATCCTCGTCGCCGTCGAGGACAAGTCGTACATGTTCGTCACCGGGCCGGACGTGCTGAAGCAGGTCAACGGCGAGGAGATCTCCGCCGAGGACCTGGGCAGCGCCCACAACCAGGCTCGCTGGGGCAACATCCACCACATCGCGCCCGACGAGAAGGGCGCGTTCGAGTGGGTCCGCGAGTACCTGCAGTACATGCCTTCGAGCGCGTATGAGCAACCGCCGGTGATCAATCCGGGACTCGAGCCGGAGATCACCGAGTCAGATCTGTCGCTCAACGAGTTCATGCCGGACAACGACAACGCCGGTTATGACATGAAGGACATCATCATCCGGCTGTTCGACGACGGGGCCTTCCACGAGGTGGGAGAACTGTTCGCGCCCAACATCATCACCGGGTACGCACGCGTCGACGGCCGGTCGGTGGGCGTCGTCGCCAACCAGCCGAGCGTCATGTCCGGTGTGCTGGACACCGATTCGTCGGAGAAGGCAACGCGTTTCGTCCGTATCTGCAACGCCTACAACATCCCGCTGGTGTTCCTCGTGGACACCCCGGGCATCCTCCCCGGCCTGGCCGAGGAGCAGAAGGGCACCATCCGCCGGTCGGGTCGCTTCCTCTACGCCTACGTGGAGGCCGACGTCCCCAAGGTCACCGTGGTGCTGCGCAAGGCCTACGGCGGCGCCTACGCGGTGATGGGTTCCAAGCACCTCGGTGCCGACATCAACTTCGCCTGGCCGACCGCCAAGATCGCCGTCATGGGCGCCGAATCGGCCGCGGCGGTGCTGACCCGCCGCCAGACGGAGGGTCTCTCGGCCGCCGAGGCCGACAAGGTCCGTCGCGACTTCATCGACTTCTACAACACGATGATGGCCACCCCGTACCTCGCTGCCGAACGCGGCTACGTCGACGCGGTCATCGAACCCGCCGAGACCCGTCTGCAGCTCCGGAAGGCGTTGGCGCAGTTGCGCGACAAGCAGGTCCTCAAGACCCCGCGCAAGCACTTCCTGATGCCGATCTAGCGCCGCGCGCGCAACCATCCGCAAACCCACCCTTTTTCGGCAAACCCTCCCCTTCGCGAGGGGGAGGATCTGCCGAAAAAGGGTGGGTTTTGCGGTGGGCGCTAGTTGTAAGACCCGGGCAGGTTGTGAACGTGTAGGCGTTCGATCGGGGTGAGTCCGCCGATGCCGGTGTGGGCTCGGTGGTGATTGTAGTGGTGTTGCCAGTCGTCGTAGGTGGCTGCGCGGACGGTCTCTGAGCTGTAGAACTCGGCGTAGGCCCATTCCGAGGCCAGGGTGCGGTTGAATCGTTCGACCTTGCCGTTGCTTTGCGGACGGTAGGGACGGGTCTTCTTGTGCTTGATCTCGGCGCCGAGAGATTCTGCGAAAACCTTTGAGCGGTAACAGGCGCCGTTGTCGGTCATCACTCGTCTCACAGTGATCCCATGTTGGCTGAAGAAGGCGCTGGCGCGGTCCCAGAACTGCGCGGCGGTCTCTTTGCGTTCGTCGGTGAGGATCTCGGAGTATGCCAGCCGGGAATGGTCATCGACGGCGTGGTGCAGAGGCGCGTACCCCGGGCGGTGTTTCTTGTTGTGCCGGTTGCCGATCGTGCGCCCGAGTTTGCGGTGGCCGCCGCCTTCGGGGATGCGGCCGAGTTTCTTGATGTCGATGTGGATCAGGTCGCCGGGAGCGTCGTGTTCGTAGCGTCGTGGCGGTGTCCGGCGTACCGGAAGCCCGGTGGCCTGGTCGAGGTGACGCAACAGCGGCATCCGATACCGGCGCAACACCGCCTCAACGGTCGATTTTGCTAGCCGCAGGTGCGCAGCGATTCGTGCAGCGCCCCAGCGACGCAGGAACCGCAACTTGATGATTCGACGTTCCCGGCGCACGGGAAGCTGATGGGGTGACCGGTAGGGGCGGCTGGACCGATCTGCCATGCCGGGCTCACCGGTCTGCCGGTAGCGGTCGGCCCACTTCTTGGCCGTGGCCGGTGAGCAGTTGAACCGTTCGGCGGCCCGTCGTAGAGGCCAACCCTGGTCGACGACGCACTGAGCCAGGGTCAGACGGCCACGTTCGGTGAGGAAGGCATTACGGTGGGTCATGAGGGCCTCTTGGTGATCGGCGTGTGTGTGGTAACCACATCGATACCGGAGGCCCTCACCTGTTGACCGGCACCACGCCGTTCACAACCTCCCCAAGAGTTACAGCTAGTTCTTGATCGCCCGCATCGGCCCCGGGGTCCACAGCCCGTTACGCGTGTCGGTGGTGATGGTCAGCTCCGCGTCGGTCTGCGGGAGGATCGGGGTGAGACTCTGGAGCATGCCCCAGTCCTTGGCCCAGTCGTTGCGCAGATAGGACGGGAGGACGCGCGGGTACAACTCGTTCTCGATGATGCCCAGCGGGCCGCCGTAGTCGCCGTCCATCCAGCGCTGGGAGTTCACCCGCTCACCCTCGCGGTCCGGTGCGATACGCCAGACGGGGGTTTCCAGGACACCGTTCTTCACCTGGGCGGGACGCTGGCACGGGAAGGCGAGCGCGGATTGCCAGTCGATGAGGACCGGGTCCTGGCTGCCGACGAGCGAGTTGAGGTCCGTCATCGTCGACACGCGGGGCGGGGTCACCGCCAGCCACTGGTCGCGCAACGGCGAGTTGTCCTCGGCGAGAACGCGAACCACGGTCGCCCCGGGCGGTGCCTGATCGAGCGGGAATCGTAGGTTGCGCCATTCGGGGGCTCCGCCGATGTCGAGTGGGATCATCTGCCCGGCGGGCGCCACGGTACCGTCCGGGGAGACGCGGCCGAACTGCAGGCGCACCCGCTGCCCGGGCCGGGTCACGGCCAGGTCGTCGACGTACTCCACCTGACCGGCGACCGACATCGTCACCAGAGGCTGATCCTCGGAGCGCTGTGCGGGCAACTGGTACCAGTCGGACGTCAGGCGCCCGGTTCCGGTGGGGGAGTTGTACGTTCCGAGGACCGGTGTCCGGGCGGGTGACAATCCGAACGGGAGTCGGACCATCGACCCGTTCACACCTGCCCGGGCCGTCCGGCCGCCGGCGGTGTCGCTCGAACGCGTGTCGTCCTCGGTGCTGCCTTCGGTGGTGGGGTCGGACTGGGTGCGGTCGACCTGCGCTGTCGCGGTGCCCGACGACGATTCGTCGGACTCCTCCTCGGATGCCTCGGACAGATCCGACGCCACGCCGTTCGGGTCGAAGCCGACCATGTCGGGGCCGGCGAGGGCCGCGCCCGGTGTGGGATCACTCTGTCCGGCAACGCGTGCGGGCGTCAGGAAGCCGGTGTTCGGGTCGCTCTCGACGAGCACGGCGTGGGCGAGTGCGCAGGGTTCGCCGCGCAGCGCATTCACATTGGAGCTCAGCCACGACCATGAGTTCCGTTGCGTCCAATCGGCTTTCGCGAACGACACCAGCGTGAACACGAGCATCACCGACGACACGACAATGATCGACGGGCTGCGCAGCCGGGCGAACCCCGAGCGGGACGCACCGGTCCGGACCGCGTCGTCGACATAGTCGTCCCGGAAATGCTGCCACAGGCCGAGTGCGGTCAAAGCGATGGCGACGGCGAGGATGCCGGACCACAGGGGGATGCCCTTGACCTCGGGAACCGCGTCACGCCAAGGGATGCCGTAGCTGCCGACGTACCACCACTGGTTACGCCCGGAGAACGCGAGTGCCAGCACGTAGGCGCAGGCCGCGGCGAAGAACGTCCGATTGCGGCGTCTGCGCATGATGGCACGGTCGGCGCAAGCCGTGGCGACCGCGGCGAGCGCACCGCCGATCGCGGCGTACACGCCCATCTGGTGGGTCCACTTGGTCGGCTGGAAGGCCATCAGTACCACCGAACCCGCGATCATGGCGAGCAGACGCCAGGTGGGTGCGGTGGCGATGCCGGGTAGGCGGCGCCTGCTGAGCAGCATCACCACGACCAGGATGAAGCAGGCGAACACGATGAGAACACCGAACCGACGGGCGATTCCGCCGTCCGCGGTCGGGTTCATCAGCATGTAGTAACGCATGGGCTCTTCCCACCACTTGTTGGTGGGGCCGACCTGCCCGTTCACCGACACGCCCTCGAGGATCGGGGCCAGCGGCTGGTCGGCGAAGATCTCGAACATCACCGCGAGGCCGGCGGCGAGGATCGGCAGCAGCAGCGGCCACGATCCGTCGCGCTTGCGGCGCGTCATGAAACGCCGCAGCAGCGGCCGGATTCCGGCGATGAGCGCGACGGCGGCGATGACGCCGGTCGGATGGATCGTCAGGGTGAACGCGGCCGAGACGATCGCGACGGCGAGCGGGAAGAACCTGCCGGTCGCGATGGCACGCTCCACGGCAACCCAGGTGAACAGAGCGCCGAGCGCGATCAGGGGTTCGACGCGCAGGCCGTTGTTGTACGGCATCCACACGGCGAGGAAGACCAGGGCGGCGGCCCACATCGCCGGGCCCGACTCGCGAACCGCCCGTCCGAGACGGGGAATGGCGGCCCGGCTGATGAGCCACCACGACGCCAGCGCGAACATGAACGGCAGCAACCGGAGCCACGGGGTTGCGGTGCTGACCTCCATCCACAGCGACAGGTACTGGTAGTGCCAGCCGAACGGGTCCTGTGGGACACCGAAGTAGCGGTAATAGTTGTCGAGGTAGCCCGCCTCGCGCGCCACCCGGCCGACGGTGACCTGGTAGCCGTCGTCGGCGGTGTTGCCGCCGACGAACAGCCAGATCACCAGGATGCCGGCGACGAACACGTCGACGGGCCGGATGCGCCACCACCCGGCCGGGAAGATCTTGTGGTGTCCGCGTGCGTCGCGGGCGTCTAGGACGGCCAGCGCGAGGAGCGAGAGCACCGTCGACGCGACGCCGACCACGAGCAGCCAGAACTTGAGATCGGTGGGGGTGGAGACGAATCGCGTGTCGATGGTGGACCGATACGACAGGCCTTCGGTGGACACGTTCGGCGGCAGACTCGAGTAGACGCCGATGATCTGCGGCCGCGCGTTGGGGTCGTCGATGTCGAAGCGGTGCACCGCACCCTCGGTGTCGGGCAACCCCTCGATGGCTCCGCGTGAACCGGTGGTGTCGGCATCGACGACGATCCGGCAGTTCGGGTTGGTCTGGGCCGCGTCACGAGGTGTGTTGAGCAGCACCACATTCCGCTGAACGACCTGGATCGAGTCGGCGGTGGCGCGGATGAACAGGCCCACCTTGCCGGCCTCCGCGCCGCCCTCCGGCACGGTCGACAGCAGCACTCCGCCGCTCGCGGGTAACGACTGTGCGAGCGTGCACGGGACGGTGATGTCCATCGACACCGGCACGAACGACACGTTGGGAGCGGCGACGTTGGCCACCGAACCCTGTTGCGGCCACGTCAGTTCGGCCTTGGTGTAGTCGACCGGCAGGAACGGGCTCAGCAGTGCGAGCAGGATGCCGACGGCGCCGGCGACCATCGCGACGATCCGTGCCTGCCCCGCATGGCGTTCGGCGAAACTCGCGGGAGCCGTCCCCTCGTGGTTCCGCCCGGGCTGGTCGGCCGGCGTGCTCTCGCCGTCGGGTCGGACGTCAGTACGGTCAGTCATCTTCGGGCACCACCCTGATCGGGCCGGGTCGGGACCATCCCCAGGTGGTCGCCGAACCGGTCATCACGTCCGCGGGCCGGGCAGCCGGCACCAGCGGGTCCAGTCGCTGCAGGTTGCCCCACTCGCGATACCAGTCGTTGTCGAGATATGTCGCCAGCGTCGACGGCCGGGTCAGTGCCTCGACCGTCGTCAACAGACCGCCGTCCTCGGCGGCCATCCAGGTCTTGGACTGCGAGTTGGCGATCCACGACTCGGGCAGGATTCGCCACTCGGGGATGTCGACGATGCCGTCGCGCGCGGTCATCGGCTGCTGGCACGGGAACACCGCACCGGCCGCGAAGTCGATGAGCACCGGATCAGTGGACCCGACGACGTCCTGCAGGGTCTCCAGGACCGGTGCGCGGGGCGGCGTGACGGCCAGCCACTGATCGGCGTCGAGGTTGTTGTCGCGAGCCACGATCCGCATCGCGGTCGCGCCGTCGGGGATGCGGTCGGTCGGGATGCGCAGATTGCGCCACGGCCGATTGGTCCGTTCGGCGTCGATGGGGACCGCCGGCGCGCCGACGGTCTCGAACCCGCCGGCCGATTCCCGTCCGAACTGCACCTGGAGCGTCTGCCCGAAAATCGGGACACCGTCACGGTCGAGGGTGGCCACGGCGCCGGCCGCGGTGATGACGATCAGCGGCGAGGAGCCCCGGGCGGGCAGCTCGTACCAGTCGGTGGTCAGCGACGCCTGGCCGCTGGTGTCGCCGTGACTGCCCATCACCGGGGTGGTCGCCGGGTCGAGCCCGAAGGGCAGCGCGGCGGTGCTGCCGTTGACGCCCCGCGGCCCGACGCCGCCCGTCGTGCCGGGGTTCGAGCCGTAGACGACGAACGTCTTGGAGAGGTCCGCCGAGGTGTTCATCACGCCCGGCTTCTGCGCGCCGGCCTGCGGTGTCAGGTCGGGCTTCACACCGTCGGGGCCGAATCCGGACGACTGACCGGCGAGCGCCGCCGAGGCCGACACACCGTCGGCGGGAACCAGCATGCCGCGGTTCGGGTCGGGTTCGACGAGTACGGCGTCGGCCATCGCGCAGGTGTTGCCGCGCAGGGAGTCGAGGTTGGCCGACAGCACGGTGAAGGTGTCGGCACGACTGACCGAGGCCTTGGCGAACACCGCGAGCTCGGACACCACGATGAGGAGCGCGATCACCGCGATCGGCGCCGAGGCGACACCGACACGCCAGCCGGCCGGTGCGGCACCCTGGGCGTGCGCCAGACCGGTCTCGTCGACGAAGTCCATGCGCAGGTGCTGCCAGATCGCGAACACCAGCGCGACGACGGCCAGCGCGAGCAGCACCGTCGACACCTGGATGCCGGCGATCACCGGCGCCTTGTCGAACCAGGCGATGCCGAAGTTGTACGGCCACGGCCACGCGTTCTTGCCGGCCGCGGCCGCGGCACAGGCCACGAGCAGACCCGCGACGAGGATGGACAGGTTGCGCAGCGTCCGACTCGCTGCCTGGCCGATCGCGACGCAGGCGACCGCGGCCAGCGCGGCTCCGAGGCCGGCGAAGATGCCGAACTGGATCGTCCACTTGGTCGGCGTGAACGACAGCAGCAGGATCGTCAGCAGCGATGCACCCAGCACGCGCCACACCGCACCGGGATCGACGCCGTCGATCCTCTTGCGGCGCAACATGATCGCGAGCACGAGGAACATCGACACGGCGAACAGCAGCACCGGGATGCGTCGTGCGAGCGCGCCGTCGGAGTGGTTGACGGCCAGGAAGTAGTAGCGCAGCAGCTCCTGGTACCAGGCGAGGGTCGGGCCGACCGAGTAGCGGATGCGGATCGCCTCGAACACTGTCGCCAGGGTCTGGTCGCGGAACACGACGATCACGACGAGCGCACCGGCGCCGAGGACGGGTGCGAGTAGCGGCAGCAGACCGTCCTCACGACGTCGGCGGACGAGGATGCGCAGCATGGGCCGTGCGCTGGCGATCAACAGGGCCAGCGCGACCAGACCGTGCGGAGCCAGCGCCAGGGTCAGCAGCGCGGTGAGCGCGGCGAGCGCCGCGGGGAGTATGCGGCGCGTCGAGACGGTGACCTCCACCGCCCACCAGGTGAGCAGCGTGCCGAGCACGATGATGCCCTCGCTGCGCAGGCCCGAACACATCGGCAACCAGAACGCCAGGAACACCGCGGCGCCGGTGAGCATCGCCCACTGCGACCGCCGGACGGCGCCACCGAGACGAGGCAGCAGCACCCGGCTGAGGATGAACCACGCGGCGAGGCCGGCGATCAGCGACGGCAGGCGCATCCACAGGCCCGTGGTCGAGATCGTCGACCAGTAGGCGAGGAAGCTGTAGTACCAGTCGAACGGGGCTTCGGGGATGCCGTAGAAGCGGTAGTAGTCGGACAGGTAGCCCGCGTCCGCCGCGTTGCGGCCCATGTTGAGGATGTAGCCGTCGTCGGGGGAACCCGCGCCGAGGAAATGCCACACGACGAGCGTCAGGGTGACGCCGATGTCGGTGGGCGTGGGACGGAGGACCGAACGCCAGCGCAGTTTGGCGCCGATGCGACGGTGATAGCCGTGGAGGCGATCCAGCCGGCCGACGGCGACCAGCGCGACGATCGCCGCGATGATCCCGACGATCATGACCAGCCATTTGATGACCGACGGTGACGAGGCGAACCGGTCGTCGATCTCGATCCGGACGTCGATCCCCGACGCCCGGACCTGCTCGGGGGTCAGCGCGGTGAACACGCCGGCGACCTGCGGATTCGACGACGGTTCGGCCAGGCCCACGTCGCCGCCACCGGCCGACGTGGCCCCGGGCGGCAATCCGACGAACTGGGCGCCGGTCGTCGTGGCGTCGGAGAAGAAGCGCAGTTCGGAACACCCGCCCAGGGCGGAGCGCGGCACCGACGCAAGTATCTTGTTGCGGACCGAGACGGTCACGTTCGCGGCGTCGGCCACCACGAAGAGACCGTTCTCACGCGCCTTGGTGGCATTCGCCGGCATCGTCGACAGGACCGTCGTGGCGGCATCGTCGGGCGTGCTCGCCAGGGCCCCGCACGGGATGGTGATCCGTACGTCGCGCGCGGTCTGCGCGACCAGCGGTGCCGTGACCGATGCCGACTCCGCGCCCAGTTCCTGGCCTCCCGGCCAGGTGATCGACGCCGTCGACGTGCTGACCGGCAGAAACGGGGTCAGGACACCGGCGACGACCGCGACCAGTCCGGCAACCGCGGCCACGATCGCCACGGTGCGGGAGGAACGGCCGGAAGACCGCTCCGCAGGGACATCGGCGCCGACGGATGGCTCGTCTGACTCGGACACTCCAGGCGACTTCGGCACAGGCGCATCGTAGTCAGCGATGCTGTGACATTCCCAAATCGAGCACTGCCGCCGGGAACTAGGCGAACCGCGTGAGGATCGAGTGAACGGCCTGCGTGACGGTCATCCGGTCATAGGTCTGCACGAACTCGAAGGTGCGTTCCAGGTCGGGTCCGGCATCGTGCTGGTCGCGGGCGGCGAGAAGCGCCGCGAAGTGGGGGCCGAGGACGGCCACATTCCACTCGTTGATCAGGTCGTCCTCGGGGTCCAGCGGCGCGCGATGCACGTTGCCGTCCCGCACGTCCGGGAGTCCGACGCCGTAGACGCCGGCCAGACCGGTCTTCTCCGACATCTCCCGCCACCGCTTGGCGGTGCGGTCGGTGAAGTGTTCGGCGAACTGGAAGGTGCCCAGGACGATGGCGGCGCCCCCGATCGCGGCCTGGTGCTCGAGCGCCTTGCTCATCTCGATGAGCAGCCTCTTGTTGCCCAGGCGCGGCTCGATCGACGTCGACGCGATGCGGTACGGGGTCGACTTGTCCGGGCCGGGGGTGGTCCACACCGGCATCTCGGGCAGCGGTACGACGGTCCGCGTCGCCAGCACCGCCGGGTCGGACACCGGCGGATACAGATCGCCGATGCCGAAGGCCGCACCCATGGTCTGGGCGGTCACCCGGCTCGGCTCGTCGTCGACGCCCTCGGCGATGACCACGGCGTGGCTGCGTTCGGTGTGTGCGGCCAGGGCGTGCGCGAGCTGTGCGGCGTCGGCGGTGGCCTGCTTCGCCAGGAGTTCCGCGCCGGTGACGATGATGTCGGGTTCGACCAGGGACAGCAGGGTTGCCGCATGTTCGCTGCGGACCAGGCCGTCGACGCAGATGATCTTGCCGGCGGCGCGGGCACGGGCGACTCGGGCCAGAGTGCGCTGCGGGCTGCGTTCGACGGCATCCGGCATGATCACCATCACGTGGCGCTCGAGCGTGCGCGCGGTGTCGTCGTCGAGGTTGTCGATCAGCTCGAGATCCAGGTTGACCAGCAGCGGGAGGATCTTGGCCAACGACTGGGCGCGCGGGGTGGCGGCCATCTGACGTTTGCGTTCGTCCAGGACCGGATGCTCTTCGACGAGTCGCGCGGCCCGTTTGAGGGCGGCTGCGGTCGCGAGTCGGGTTCCGGCGGGTCCGCGGAGCTGCAGTTCGACGGCGGCCAGGGCGCCGTCCGACAGCCGGCAGACCGGCGCGAACTGCATGTGGAGCTCCAGATCGTCGAACAGCGTGAATGATCGTGTCTCAGCCACACGTACCTCCCCGTCAGAGCGAGGACGCCCCGATTGATCCGGTCGGACGCAATGTCTTCACATCCTGTTCACGGCAAAAGCCTGTGCTCAGCGTAACAAAGCGACATCGGACGGACGTGCGACAACCACCGCCGGCATCGAGACGTCTCGGTTGTCGGTGTGGGCGGCTTCGAGAGGGGAAACCGCGGCCGCGAGGTGGTGGTGGGGGCGTCGCGGCCGCGGTTTCGGTGAGGGCCGAGGGAACGGCCATCACCGGGTCTAACGTGCGGGTCGGTCAGCGCGCGGCATCGGCGGCTTCCTTCTCGCCGCTGGCGCCGGCGTGAGTCAGTTCGCCCGTGTAGCTCTCGAGATGAGCGCGGACGAACCACTGGAACTTCTCGAGTTCGGCCGTCTGACCGATCAGGTTGTCCTCGGTGATCGGGTCGATCTCGCCGATCTTCTCGATCGCGTCACGGTGTGAGGTGATGAAGCCGTCGTAGACGAGGTCGAGCGCGCCGAGGTGGGCCTGCGCGGTGTCGCGGCCGATCGAGTAGTCGCTCCACGACCGGTCGGTCTCGATCGCCTTGGCCGTGCCGTTCGGCGACGAGCCCAGCGTCGCGATGCGCTCGGCGAGGGTGTCGGCGTAGCCGCGTACGAGTTCGACCTGCGGATCGATCATCTCGTGGACACCGATGAAGTTGGCGCCCACCACATTCCAGTGGATGTGCTTCAGGGTGAGATGCAGGTCGTTGAGCGCACTGAGCCGCTCCTGCAGGATTCCGGCCACCTCGTCGGCCGCTTCCGTACTGAGTCCTGGTGCAGTGAATTTACTCATGACACGACGCTAGGCCGCGTCAGCGGAGTCTTCGAGGGACGCCGGCGATGAGTGACGCAACCGAGACGGCAGGTCACGGTGAGATAACGAAGACGTGCCGACCGGTTTCGACGGGGATGTCATGGGTAAGCCCGCGACACCCCCGTCGCCGCAGTACAGAGCGGTGTCAGTAGCCGCTCGAACGCATCGGTGCCGGGTCGTACAGGCCCGAGCGTCGCGCCTCTCCGAGGTCGAGTTCGGCGGGCGGGGCCGGGATGATCTCGGTGAACCGCTGCAGTCCGCCCCAGTCGCGTCCCCAGTTGTTGCGCAGGTAGGTCGGCAACAGGGTCGGACGGAGCATCGCCTCGGTGATGCCCAGCGGACCGCCCGCGGTGCCCGACATCCACGTCTGGCTGTTCTTCCGGGTGGCCTCCGCGTCGGGCATGATCCGCCACTTCGGGACCTCGAGCACGCCGTATCGCACCTTCATGGGCTGCTGGCACGGGAACACCAGGCCGGGGAGCCAGTCGATGAACACCGGGTCGGTCTGCCCGACGACGTCGTTGAGCGTCGCCAACGTGCTGACGCGCGGCGGTGTGATGGCCACCCACTCCGACGACGCTGCCGCGGTGTCCTCGACCAGGATGCGCACGACGGTGGACCGGTCCGGGGCGTCGGCGAGCGGGAAGCGCAGGTTGCGCCAGGTCGGGGTCTCGCCGATGTCGATGGGGAACATCTGCCCGGTCGGCACGACCCGGCCGTCCGCGCCCACGCGTCCGAACTGCGCGATCACCTTCTGGCCGGCATGTACGACACCGATGCCGTCGACGGCCTCGACCGATCCGGCGACCGCCATGGTGAGCAGCGGTGCGGCGTCGGAGCGTTCGGGCAGCTGATACCAGTCGGTGGTCAGCGAGGCCGAGCCCGACGGCGATCCGTAGCTGCCGAGAACCGGTGTGGCGGAGGGATTCAGGCCGAACGGAAGGCGGACCGTCGAACCGTTGATCCCGCGTGCGCCCTGTCCGCCCTCGGTGCCGCCCTGCGCCGACGAGGAGTCGCCGGACTCATCGGCCCCGGCGCCGGTCTGCGCGGTGTTCTGCGCGGTCGTCGCGGACGAGTCGTTGCTCTCGGTCGCGTCCACCGACAGTTTGTTCGGGACGCCATTGGGTGTGAAGCCGATGGCATCGGCGCCGGACAGCGCCTGTGCGACACCGGGTGCGGGGCGGCCGTCAACCGCTGCGGGGGCGAGCAGGGCCGCCGTCGGATCGGGCTCGACGAGCACGTCGTTGGCCAGGCCGCACGAATTGCCGGTCAGCGCACGAGCATTCGACTTCATCCAGGACCAGGAATCCCGCTGCTCGTAGGCGCCCTTCAGGAACGATGCGACCATGAACAACACCATCAGACCCGAGATCACCGGCAGCGGTGAGAACTTGAGCTTCGAATACCAGTGGTCACCGCCGCGGGTACGGGTCTGTTCGTCGACGAAGTCGTCGCGGAAGTGGAACCACAGTCCGGCCAGGGCGGTGACGACCGCCGCGAGGAGGATGAACCACGCGACGTTGACCCCGCCGACGGCCGGCGGACGGTCCCACCACGGCACGCCGTAGCTGCCGACGAACCACCAGCCGTTGGTGCCGGCGAAGGAGATCCCGGTGATCGCGAGAACCGCGGCCGCGAAGAAGGTGCGGTTGCGGCGTGACCGCAGGACGGCGGGCGCCATCATCGCGCCCGCTGCGGCGGCGAGGCCTGCGGCGATGCCCGCGTAGACACCGAAGTGGTGGGTCCACTTGGTCGGGGTGAACGCGATGAAGAACATCGTGCCCAGTGTGACCGCGACCAGGCGCCAGATCGGCGCGCGCGCAACCCCGTTCGGATGTTCGCGACGCAGCAGGCGCAGCAGGACGACGAACAGGCACAGGATCATTGCCAGCACGCCGAAACGACGGGCCAGGGTGCCGTCCGCGGTGGGCAGGATCAGGTAGTAGTACCGGATCGGTTCCTGCCACCACTCGAGCGTCGGTCCGACGTCGGAGGCGACCTTGTTGCCGGCGATCAGCGCACCGAGCGGTTGGTCGTAGAAGATCTGGAAGAGGACCGCGGTGCCCGCCGCCAGGATCGGCGCGAGCATCGGCAGCAGTCCGTCACGGGAACGGCGCGACACGACGGTCTTCACGATGGGCCGGATGCCGGCGAGCAGGGCGGCGACCGCCATCAGTCCGCCCGGCGCCAGGGCCAGCGTGAAGGCGGCCGTCACCACCGCGATCGCATACGGCAACAGGCGGCGCGTGGCGATGGCCCGTTCGACGCAGCACCAGGTGAGCAGCGCACCCACGGCCTCGGCGGGTTCGGGACGCAGACCGTTGTTGAACGGCAACCAGATCGCGAGGAAGACGAAGGCGGCCGACCACACGGCGGGCGTGCTGTTGCGGACCGCGCGACCCAGGCGCGGGATCACCTCTCGGCTGATGAGCCACCAGCCGAGGAGTCCGAGCAGGAAGGCGGGCAGGCGCATCCACGGTGTCGCCACGCTGACGTGTGTCATCCACGAGATGACCTGGAAGTGCCAGCCGAACGGGTCCTGCGGGACGCCGAAGTAGCGGAAGTAGTTGTCCGCGTAGCCGGCCTCGCTGGTGATGCGGCCGACGGTGAAGTTGTAGCCGTCGTCGGAGGTGTTGGCGCCGGCGAACCACCAGAAGGCGAGGATCGCGAACACCGCGATGTCGGGCGGGCGGATCGTGAACCAGCCGGTGGGCAGGAACCGCTTGTGGGAGCGGCCGTCCCGACGGTCGAGGATGCCCAGCGCGATGAGCGACAGGATCGTCATCACGATGCCGATCACGATCGCCGCGAGCTTGAGGGGCGTCGCGGAGCTGACGTAGCGGGTGTCGATGGTGGCGTGCAGCGACAGCCCGTTCCGGGACGCGTCGGCGGGCAGATCGCTGTAGATCCCGACGATCTGCGGACGCATCTCGTGGTCGGGGATGGCGAACTCGTGCAGACCGCCGGAGGTCGCGTCGGGGGCGGGCAGGCCCTCGAAACGGCCGTCGACGCCCTCACCGTCGGCGTGCATCACGATGCGGCAGTTCGGGTTCGACTGCGCTGCTGCGCGATCGGTGTTGAGGAGCACCACGTTGCGGTCGATCATCGTCAGCGTGTCGGCGGTGGCACGGACGAAGAGGCCGCGGGCGGAATCGTCCTGGCCGCCCTCCGGCGTCGTCGAGAGGAGGACGCCGCCCTGCGCGGGCAACCGGGCGGCCAACGAACACGGCACGGACATGTCCATGTCGATCGGGACGAAGGCCACCAGCGGGGCCGCCACATCCGAGACCGAGTCACCTTGCGGCCATCGGAGTTCGGCCGTGGTCTGGTTCACCGGCAGGATCGGCGTGACGATGGCGAGCAGAAAACCCAGCAGGCCGGTGACGACGGCGACGATCTTCGCGGTGCGGTTGGATTCACTCATCGGATTGGGGCTCCACCCTGATCGAGCCGGCGCGTGACCAGCCCCATTGCGTCGTCTGTGCGGTGTCGATCTGTGCGTTCGGTGCGTCGGGGACCAGCGGCGTCAGCTTCTCCAGGGCGCCCCAGTCGCGAGCCCAGTCGTCCTTCAGGTAGGTCGACACGGCCCGTGCCGAGGTCGTCGCCTCCGAGACGCCGAGCAGACCGCCGTCGACCCCGGCCTGCCAGGTCTTGGACTGCGAGTTGGTCAGCGGGTAGTCGCCCAGGATCCGCCACTGCGGAACCTGCGCTACGCCGTGCGAGACACCCATCGGCTGCTGGCACGGGAAGTGCGAGGCCACACCGAAGTCGATCAGGGTCGGCGCCGACGATCCGACGACCTCCTGCAGAGACTGCAGCTGCGGCGCACGCGGCGGGGTGATCCCGATGAACTGCTTGTCGCCGAGGTTGTTGTCCTGCAATGACAGTCGCATCACGGTCGCGGCCGGCGGGGCCGCCGACATCGGCACCCGCATGTTGCGCCACGGCCGGTTGAGGATCACCGGTCCGGGGTCGGTGGGCAGGATGTCCGGACCGACCTGCTCGAACGAGCCGTCGGGGCCGGGGCGGCCGAACTGCACGACCATCTTCTGCCCGAAATTGCGAACCCCGAAGGTGTCGATCGTCGAGACGGCGCCCGCGGTGCTGAACACGAGCAGCGGCGACGCGGAACGGTCTGCGGGTAGGTCGTACCAGCCGGTCGTCAGCCGGGCCTCGCCGTTGTATCCGTAGCTGCCGAGGACCGGTGTGGTGGCGGGGTCGAGTCCGAAGGGGAGTTTGGCGGTCGAACCGTTCACGGTCTCGGGCCCGCGACCACCGGTGGTGCCGGCGCCGAGTCCGCCGGTGATGGCGAACGGACGGGCCATGCTCGCCGAGACGTTCATCTGGCCGGGTCGTTGACTTCCCGGTTCGGGCTGCAGGTCGTCGGGGATGCCGTTGGGGGAGAAGCCCACCGGGTTCTCCCCGCGGAGTGCCTGGCTGCTCGACGCGCCGCCGGCGGGCGTGAGCATGCCTGCGTTCGGATCGAGCTCGACGAGCACCTCGTCGGCGAGTCCACAGGCGTTGCCGCGCAGGGTGTTCAGGTTCTCGGTGAGCACCGTCGGGGCGGGGTACCGGGACACGGCGGCCTTGACGAACAGCAGCATCTCGACGACTACCAGCAGGCCCGCGATCACCGCGATCGGGGAGGAGGCGAGGAACAGGCGACGTCGGTCCGCGCGGGTTTCGCCGGGACCGGTGTCGCTGTGTGCGAGTCCGCGATTGGTGACGTAGTCGAGCCGGAGGTGCTGCCACACCGCCAGCGCGGCGGCCAGGACGGCGAGGATCAGGAACAGCGTCGACGCCTGGTAGCCGGCGATGACGGGCGCACGGTCGAACCAGGAGATGCCGTACTCGTACGCGAACGGCCAGGAGTTGTAGCCGGCCATCGCCGCGGCCATCGCGAAGAGCAGACCCGAGACGAACACGGTGAGGTTGCGGGTTGAACGCGCCGCCGACTGCGCGACGGCGATCGTCGCGGCCGCGGAGATCGCCGCCGCGAGGCCCGCGAGCACGCCGAACTGGATCGTCCACTTGGTGGGCGTGAACACGAACAGCAGCAGCGTCACGCCGACCGCACCGACGAGGCGCCAGACGGGGCCGGGGTCGATGCCGCGAATCCTCGTGCGGCGCAGCATGACCGCGACGACGACGAAGAGGCCCGCGAGGAGGAGCAACAGCGGGACGCGGCGTGTCAGGCCGCCGTCGTCGGTGACCACCGAGATGAAGTAGTACCGCAGGAACTCCTGGTGCCAGGAGATCACCGGACCGACGGTGTAGCGCAGCTTGATCGCCTCGAGCACCGTCGCGAGCGTCTGGTCCCGGAAGACGACGACCAGGACGACCATTCCCGCGGCGACGATCGGCGCGACGAGCGCCGCGGTCGCGGTCCACTTCGAGCCGCCGAGCTGATCGCGTCGTCGGAGCAGGATGTGCAGCAGGGCCCGCGCCGCGACGAGCAGGATGGCCACGCCGACGACGCCGTGCGGGGCGAGGGCGAGGGTGAACCCGGCGAGCGCCGCCGCGAGGGCCGCCGGCAGCAGGCGTCGGGTGGAGATGGCGTATTCGGCTGCCCACCAGGTCAACAGGGAGCCGAGGACGATGATGCCCTCGCTGCGCAGTCCGCTGCAGAACGGCAGCCAGAACGCGGTGAACGTCAGGGCTGCGGCCCAGGTCGCCCACGCGCTGCGGCGCACGGCCGGGCCCAGGCGGGGCAGGAGGACGCGGCTCAGTACGAACCACGACACGAGACCTGCGACGAGAGCCGGGATGTGCATCCACAGGATCGACGGCGAGATCGACGACCACACCGAGAGGAAGCTGTAGTACCAGTCGAACGGCGCCTCGGGGATGCCGTAGAAGCGGTAGTAGTTCGCCAGGTACCCGAACCCGTCGGCGGTGCGGCCCATGTTGAGGATGTAGCCGTCGTCGGGTGAGCCGGCGCCCAGGAACAGCCAGATCAGCAGAAGTGCCGTGACGACCAGATCGGTGGCGCGCGGCTTGAGCGAATGCCACCAGGCGCGGCTGCGGATGTGTCGGTGGTAGCCCAGGATGCGGTCGAGCAGGGCGAGTGCGACCAGCGCCACGATCACCGAGATCACGGCGAGGACCATCACGATCATCTTCAGGACGGTCGGCGACGACTCGTACCGGTTGTCGACGCGGATGGAGACCGACATCCCGTCGGCGGCCGCGGCGCGGGCCTGCTGTGGACTCAGCTCACTGAAGATCCCGGCGACCTGTGGGCGCTTCTCGGGCGGCAGCGCCGTCGAGTCGCCGAGACCGACGAACTGGGCGCCCGGCCCGCTCGGGGCGGAGAAGATGTGGAGTTCGCGGCAACGGTCGAGGTCGGCGCGTGCCGCCGTGGCGGCGACACTGTTGCGGAAGGTGACGGTGACGGCCTGATCGGAGCCGGTCACCCACAGCGACGAACCCTTCGACTTCGGCGCGCTGACCGGCATCGTCGACAGGATGACCCCGGTCGGTGCGCTCGCCAGCGTCGAACACGGGATGCGGGCGTCGAGCGTCTGCGGGGTCTGCGCGATGAGCGGCGCCATCACCGACGACGTCTCGGCGTCGAGCTCCTGACCTGCGGGCCAGGTGATGTCGGCGTCGGTGGCCTTGACCGGCAGGAGCGGCGTGAGAGCACACAGCACGACGCCGAGGACCCCCGCGACGATCGCGATCAGACGGGCGGTACGTGCGGAAACACGGGACGTCGGGGCTGTCACAGGCACGGTGCTTGATCGTATGCGACCGGCACCTGCCCACCTAGCGCCCACCCTTCGTGGCTCGCTGCGCTCGCACCTCAGGGATCGAGGTGAAGCTTCGCTCCCTGAGTAGCCCGGAGCTTGCGGAGGGCGTATCGAAGGGTCAGTGCCGGATGGGCGCCGGACTCCACAGACCGCTGCGGGTCTGGGTGCCGGTCTCGATGTCGGCGAGGGTGTCCACGGCGCCGTACGGCTCGTATCGTTCCAGGGCGCCCCAGTCGCGTCCGATGTCGGCCATCAGATAGGTGGGCAGTGCGGTCGCCTGTTGGGACACCTCGATCCAGCCGAGCGGACCGCCGCCGAAGCTGTTCTGCCACGCCGACACGGCCGCGGCGAGATCCGACCCCGGCTTGATCCGCCACTCGGGGATCTCGGCGACGCCGACGTCGTGGGTGAACGGCCGCTGGCACGGGAACCCGAGGCCCGACGTCCAGTCGATGTGCACCGGGTCGGTGCTGCCGACGACGTCCTGCAGGGTCTCCATCTGCGGCACCCGCGGCGGGGTCAGCACGATGAACCGGTCCTCGTTGAGGTTGTCGTCGGTGGCGACGATGCGGACCGCGGTGGTGTCGGAAGGCAACTCGTCGGTGTTGTAGCGCAGGTTGCGCCAGGCCGGGCGCGGGCCCGGGTCGATGAGTTCGGTCTCCCCGGCTGCGGTCAGGTCGGCGTCGGTGGTGTCTGCCCCGATCGGGTCCGAGGTGTACTCGAGCATCACGTTCGGGTTGTCGTACTCGCCGGCCACCGACATCGTCAGCAGCGGACGGTCACGCCAGTCCTTCGGGAGCTCGTACCAGCCGGAGGTGAGACGCGCCGGGACCTGGTCGAGCTTGGAGTAGCTGCCCATGACCGGAGTGGTCTTCGGGTCGAGGAAGAACGGCAGGGCCGCGGTGCTGCCGTTGACGCCGGGTTCGGCGATCTCGCCGCCGCCGGTGCCGCCGGGGTTGGAGTTCAGGATCTTCGGGTCCGCCCAGACATTGCCGGACAGCACGCCCAGCGAGCCTTCGCTGGCGGTCGACGACAGGTCCAGGGGAACGCCGTTCGGTGAGAATCCCGAGGTCGCCGGGGAGGCGCCCGGTGCCGGTGCCGGTCCGCCGAGAGGATTGGTCAGCGACGAGTCGACCGGGCGCAGCATGTCGCGGTTGGGGTCGGACTCCACCCACACCTTGTCGGCCATCCCGCACGGCTTGCCGGCGACCGCGGCCAGGTTGGACCGCGGGACCGAATACGACGAGCTCTGGTGGATGCCCGCGAAGATCGCGGTGATGATCTGGAAGACGACGACCGCCATCGCGAGGTATGCGAGGGGTGCGGCCGCCATCGAGGCGAACAGCCGCCGGTACCAGCGCTGGTCGGAGGTGTCGACGGGTTCCGCAGGACCCTCGTCTGCCGAATGCGGATCGGTGCCGGTGAACGGTTCGCGGAAGTGGAACCACAGCGCGACGAGGAGCAGTGCGAGCGACCCGTAGAGCAGGACGCTGCCGAGCATCACTCCGCCGATCGTCACCTGCTGGGTTCCCCAGGGCATTCCCCAGGCCGAGTAGTAGTAATACGAGTTCGGTGCGGTGAACGCCAGGCCGCCGACGAACAGGACCAACGCGCAGAACAGGGTGCGGTTGCGTCGTGAGTGCATCGACTGCTGACTGGCGGCGATCGCGGCGATGGCCGCCAGCGCGGCGGCGATCCCGGCGAACACGCCGAAGTGATGGGTCCACTTGGTCGGCGTGAACATGAGGAACACCAGCGAGGCGAAGGTGATCGCGACGATGCGCCGGGTGGGTCCGATCGCGGTGCCGGGGATGCGGTTCTTGCGGATCAGGACCGCCGCGGACACCACGAGGCCGAGGATCATCGCCAGGACCGCGAAGCGTCGTGCGATGGAGCCGTCGGCGGAGAAGGCGAACAGCGCCGAGTAGCGGCCCAGCTCGTTGTACCAGTTCATCGACGGCCCGAGGGCGGTCTTCATGCTCGACGCCTCGGAGAACGAGCGCAGCGTCAGGTTCGAGAACACCACGAAGACCACGACGCTCCCGGCGGCCAGGATCGGTGCGATCAGTGCGACGAACGACCATCTCAGCGCGTGGCGCGAGGTCGAGTCGCCGGTGATCACCCGGGCGCGTTTGATCAGCGCCATGATCATCGGCCGTGCGCCGGCGATCAGCGCCGCGACCGCGAGCAGGCCGGTGGGACCGGCGGCGATGCTGAACGCGCCGACCAGGCAGGCCACCGCGGCGGGCAGCATGCGACCGGTGGCGATGGCGCGCTCGACCGAACACCAGGTGAGGAGCGCGCCGAGGCAGATGATCGGCTCGGGACGCAGACCGTTGTTGAACGGGAACCAGCAGGCGAGGAAGGCGAAGGCAGCGGTCCACGCCACCATCGGGCGCGTGATCGCGGCGCGTCCGAGCCGCGGGAGGACCTCGTGACTCACGATGAGCCACACCAGGATTCCGCACACGAGTGCCGGCAGTCGCATCCAGGGGCTGGCCACCGAGACATGGCTGAGCAACCCGAAGACCTGGTAGTACCAGCCGAACGGGGCCTCCGGTGCGCCGTACCAGCGGAAGTAATTGGCGGTGTAGTCACTGTCCTGCGCCACCCGCGACATCGTCAGCAGGTAGCCGTCGTCGGAGGTGTTGGGGCCGATCATGTGCCAGAGGATCAGCGCACCGATCACCAAGTAGTCGCGTGCGTTGAGGCGCCACCAACGGGCCGGGAAGATGCGGCGATGACGACGTCCGTCGGTCGCGTCGAGAGCGGCCAGTGCGGCGAGCGAGAGCAGGGTCGAGGCGACGCCGACGATGATGACCAGCCACTTGGAGATGGTCGGGGCCGTGTTGTAGCGGGAGTCGACGGTGACATGCGCGTCGAGACCGGCGATCTCGGCCGCCGGGCCGGACAGGTCGGTGAAGATGCCGGTGACCTGCGGTCGCTGGTCGGGCCAGTACTTGAAGGCCTCTTTGTCCTCGGTGGTGCCCTCGAGCGGGTCGCCCGCATCGTTGGTCATCCCGACGAATTCGGCTGTCACCGCATCGGAATCGGCGTGCACGACGATCTCGCGGCAGTCCTGGGAGCGGATGTCGGAGAGGCTCGCCGAGACCAGCGGAACGTTGCGGATGACCACCTCGACGCCCTGGCGGTCGGCGGGGGCGTCGGCGGCCCCGGTCTTGCGGATGAACAGGCCGCGTTCGGCCGACTTCTCCGCCTGCTTGGGTGTGGTCGACAGCAGGACCGACCCACCGGGAGGCAGGTCGTCGACCGCCGCGCACGGGATCGTGACGTCGAGGTCGACGGGGGTGTAGCCGATGAGCGGGGAGGCGACGGAACCGATCTGTCCGTTCTGGGGCCAGCTGATCTCGGCGGTCTTCTGCTCGACCGGCATCAGCGGCGTGGCGAGCGCGAGCAGGAACCCGAGCAGGCCGGTGACTATGGCGACGATCCTCGCTCGTCGAACGGTCTGCGCTGGCACAAAGAGAGATGGTAGCCGCTGAGGTGTCTCGCCCCGGTCGGCGAGGCGACACCCTGCGCGACGCCGCAGGGGCGCCGGGTACGGCGACTAAGGTGAACCCATGTCCGACTCCACGTCCGATTCGGCCGGTACCGAACCGCTGCCGATCCTGCTGCTCAACGGGCCGAACCTGAACACGCTCGGCACCCGGGAGCCCGCGATCTACGGCTCCGAGACCCTCGACGACGTCGTCGACCTCGCCGAGCGGACGGCGTCGGAACTGGGCTTCGGCCTGCGCGCCGCGCAGACCAACCACGAGGGGCAGATGATCGACTGGATTCACGAGTCGGCCGGAAGGATCAGCGGCATCGTGATCAACCCCGGCGGCTGGACCCACACCTCGGTGGCCCTCGCCGACGCCCTGGTGGTGCCCGGCGTGCCGATCCTCGAGGTGCACATCAGCAATGTGCACAAGCGCGAGGCGTTCCGGCACCACTCCTATGTCTCTCCCATCGCGGCGGGCGTCATCGCGGGCTACGGCATCCGCGGCTACGAGTTCGCCATCCGTCGGCTTGCGGAGATCGTCGGCTGACCCCTTACTGCAACCCCGGGGTTGCAAGTTGCGGGTCATGGTGCAACCATGGGGTTGCATCATTCGATATGACACAGGAGGCGTCATGAGTGGGACCGATCCCCGACCTGCAAACGAAACGACGACAACCGCAATCGATGACGAACTCGATCGGATCGAGCGGGAGATCACCATCGAGGCGACCGTCGAGCGCGTGTGGCAGTTCGTCAGCGAACCCGGCTGGTACATCAACGACAACGCGATCACCGAACATCGCATCGACCGGGACGGCGACCTGTCGACGGTGCACGACCCGGTTCACGGCGCCTTCGTCTTCCGCACCGTGAAACTCGACGAACCGCGCTACGCGGCCTTCCGGTGGCTCGCCGACGCATCCGACCCGCAGTCGGAGTCGACGCTCGTCGAGTTCTGGATCACCGACTCCGGGTCCGGGGTGATCCTCAAGGTCGTCGAGTCGGGATTCGCCTCGCTGTCGGGTTCGGAGGCGGATCGGCGGGCCAAGTTCGACGGAAACGTCGAAGGGTGGAAGATCGAGCTCGAACTCGCACGTACCCACCTGGCCGGCAACGGTTCTCGTGCCTGACGTCGCCCCGGTCGAGGTCTTCGGCGCTCTCGCCGACGAGAGTCGCTGGCAGATCCTCGTCAGATTGGGAACCGAACCGGCGTCGGCGTCGACCCTGGCGACCGAACTGCCGATCAGCCGTCAGGCGATCGCCAAGCACCTCAAGGTCCTGACCGACGCGGGTCTTGTCACCGCGACCCGCGTTGGCCGTGAGATCCGTTACGAGGCGGTCGGTTCGGAGCTATCGCGCATCGCGCGGCACCTGGACACGATCGCGCGCGGATGGGATCGCCGACTGGCCGGTATCAAGAAGGCCGTCGAGGGTCCGCCCTTCACCTAGGTGTCGCGAATCGTTGCGGGCTACACCACGATGCGCGGCATCTGCGTTCTGACGGGTATGTGACTTCGTTCCTCAGTCTGTCTCGTCGCCGATGATCTGGTCGATCGCCCGTGCGGTCTCCGTGGCGTGGGGTGCGCGGATCATCGAGATGTGGTCGCCGTCGATGTCGAGGAACTCGACCTTGCCCGAGGTGAAGTGACGCCACAGTGCGGGGTCGTCGGTGTTGGTGCGCGCCCTGATGACCGTGATCGGACCCGAGTAGGGGCTCGGCCGATGCCGTCGGATCATCTTGGTGCCGAGCCGGAAGAAAACGACCCACTGCACCGGGGTGGACAACGGGACGAGGCCCGCGGTGAGAACCAGGGCCTTGAGGGCGATCTCTTGCACGGCACGCTGCAGCGGGGAACCGCCGGGCTTGTTCTCCTCGTCGGCCCCGGTCCGGTCGGGCAGCGTCTCCTTCGTGGCGGTGAGGGAGCGCAACGAATCGCGGATGCGCTGTAGAACTTTCGGTCCGTCCCCGGAAAGGCGCTGCGCCAGAACCGGGTCGACGACCGAATCGAGTACGGCGACCGTGTGGCAGGTCTCGCCGGCCTTGGTGAGCCGCGCCGCGACCTCGACGGCGATGAACCCGCCCAGCGAGTATCCGCCGATCTGGTACGGGCCGTGGGGCTGGACCGATCGGATGTCGGCGATCGCACGACGCGCCGCGGCGCGGACGGAATGATCCGCGCGTCCACGCTTTTCGACGCCGCGCGACTGGATCGCGTAGACCGGTCGGTCTCCGGAGAGTGCGCGGACGATCGGCGTCAGACTCGTCGCGAGACTGCCGGCCCCGGCCACGAGGAAGATCGGGTCGCCGGTGCCCTTCCGCAACGGGATCAGCGTGGCACCGGAGGCGTTCTTCGACCGCTCCTTCGCGGCGGCCTCGATCCGCTGGGCGAACTGCGCGATCGTCGGTGCCTCGGAGAGCATCGCCGTGTTCACCTCCAGCTGGAGATGATGCTGCACCTCGGAGAGCATCTTGGCCGCGGCGAGTGAGTCGCCGCCCAGTTCGACGAAGTCGTCGTGACGCCCGAAGGATTCGGGTTCCAGACCCAGGATCTCGCTCCAGAACCGGTGCAGCGCCATCTCGGTCAGGCCGCGCGGCCGTTCGGGTGTCGGCCGCGGCGGGGGAGGCGGTAGGGCGCCACGGTCGACCTTGCCGCGCTCGTTGCGGGGGATCTCGGCGACCACGACGATGTCCCGCGGGATCATCCACGGCGTGAGCGTCTTTCCGAGCTCGTGGCGGATCTCCGCCGGGGACGGCGACCACTTCTCCGGGTCGACGGCGACGTGCGCGGTGAGCCGGGCTTCCTCGCGATCGGCGGTGACCACGGCGTCGATCGTCCAGGGCAGCGACCGCAGCGCGGCCTCCACTTCCAGGGGTTCGACCAGGTAGCCACGGATCTTGATCGCGTCATCGCCGCGGCCGAGGAGTGCGAGTTCGCCGTTCTCGTCGAAACGGCCGAGATCGCCGGTGCGATAACGCCTGCGGCCATCGGGCAGCGTGCTGAACCGGGCCGCGGTCAGCTCCGGATTCGCGTGGTAACCGGATGCGACATGAGCGGATTCGACGACGACCTCGCCGGTGGAGCCCGTCGGCAGGTCGCTGCCGTCCTCGTCGACGATGCGGACGACCTTGTCCGACGCCGGGATGCCGACGGGCAGCGGACCGGCTTCGACCTCCCGATCCGGGGGAAACAGATTGAAGGCGAGATTGCCGACCTCGGATGCGCCTGCCCAGCAACAGAACACGCCGTGCGGAAGGATCGTCTCCCGCGCGAGCAGGACGTCGGAGCGGTGCGCGGGTTCGCCGCAGGTGGACAGCAGACGCAGGGAGTCGACGGCGTCCTCGGCGCCGAGCTCACCGAGCCACGACCGGAGCAGCGACGGCGTGCAGTGAGCCGTGGTGGCGCCTTCGGCGGCCAGCCATTCCCGGAGGCCGGTGGTCGTGCGGCGCCGGACATCCCAGAGCAGCATCGACGCGCCGTTGAGCAGGCTCATCGCGAGCGCGTCCAGTCCGCCGCCGAAGCTCAGCGGGAGCAGTACCGCCGCACGATCGTCGGGACCGAGCTCCATGAACCGGCGACCGTCGCGCGCATGGTTGACCGGTGTCCGCTGCGCGAGCACCACGCCTTTGGGGGTGCCGGTCGAGCCAGAGGTGAACAGGAGAACTGCCGGATCGTCGGGTCCGGGTTCGACTGCGGGCTGCGCGGTGGTCTGGTCCCGCAACTCGTGATCATGTCCGGTCGAAGGGGTGAGGAGGTGCGCTCCGGACTGTCGCAGGATGGTCGCGCGTCGATCCTCGGGCAGGCACGGATCGACCATGACGAGCGGACGCCCGGCGCACCAGACCGCGAGCATCGCGATCACCGAGTCGACGTCGGACTCGATCTCGACGGCCACCGGGGTGTCCGCGGCAGTGATGTCGACGATCGCTCGGGCGAGATCATCCACCCGCGCAGTCGCCTGCTCGAAGGTGATCGACTGCTCCGGAGTGCGGATCGCGACCGCATCACCACGGTCGACGGCGATGGCGCGCCACCGGTCGGCGACAGTGTTCGTGTCACCGACCTCGGATGATCCGAATGTGGGAGACGGACTGGAATCCAGGTGATTGTCGCCGGTCATGTCCTCGAACTCCCCAAGTGGCGGGGGCGGCTTACGGTCGCGGGCGGGCCGCGGTGCTCCACCCGGCGACGGTCCACTCCGTGCGGGACTCGGCCCCTCCTTCGGCCCCGTCGGTTACTGAGGTAAAGCTACCCTTTGTCGGTTGCGCCGGCACGGTCGGATGGCGAGAACGTGGCGCGGGTAACAGTAGGGTGGAGTCGGCCCGGCGGGCCCGGACCGTTCGACGAGAGGTTGGCGATGCAGTACGACGAAGTGATTCTGGGACGTCGCAGCATTCGCGGCTTCACACCGGATCCCGTGCCCCGGGAACTGATCGAGGAGATTCTCGCGCTCGCCATGCGGGCTCCGTCCTCGATGAACACCCAGCCCTGGAACTTTCATGTGATCACGGGTGAACCGCTCGATCGCATCCGTGCGGGCAACACCGAACGCAACCTGGCCGGGGTGCCGCACTCCCGCGAGTTCCGCACCGGAGCGGAGCGATTCACGGGCGAACATCGTGATCGCCAGGTCGGCGTCGCGAAGCAGTTGTTCGCCGCGATGGGTATCGCTCGCGACGACGTGGAGATGCGGCAGGACTGGGTCCTCCGGGGATTTCGTCAGTTCGATGCCCCGGTCTGCGTGATCGTGACCTACGACCGCATCCTGGACGGCAGCGACGACACACCCTTCGACTGCGGTGCGGTCTCCACTGCGCTGGTGAACGCCGCCTGGTCCCGCGGTCTCGGCGCGGTGATCAACAGTCAAGGCATCATGCAGTCGCCCGTCGTCAGAGAACATGCCGGAATCCCGGACGATCAGGTGATCATGAAGAGCATCGCGCTGGGCTGGCCGGATGAGACATTCCCCGCCAATGCCGTGGTCTCCGAGCGCAAGTCGGTGGAGGAAGCCGCCACCTTCGTGGGTTTCGATCAGTAGCCGAGCGCTCGGCGCGCCGCGTCGGCGACACCGCCGCGATACAGCGGACCGTGTCCGGCCAGCAGCAGGTCGGCGTCGAGTTCGGTGAAGCGTTCGACGCTTCGACGTGCGGTGGCCTGATCGTGCTGGAACGGCGACGGGATGCACTGTGGTCCGGTGATCGCCGACACCTCGTGACCACTGACCAATGCATCGCCGGAGACCAGCGCCTCGCCGTCGGCCACCAGAAAGGCGCTGTGCCCGTCGGTGTGCCCGTGGCTGGCCATCGGCACCGGCGAACCCGGCAGGTCGAGGGTCTCCGGGAACGCCGTTGCCGCCGACAGTCCGGCGCGACTCAGCACGCCCAGGGGCATCGTCTTCGCGAGCCAGAACCACAGGCGTCGGGTGCCGGCCAGCGGGGCGAGGTCCAGCGCGTTGGCCTGCTGAAGATGATGGCGCAGGGCGTGATCGACCTCGACGGGATCCATGTAGACCGGGAATCCGTACCGCGACTGCAACTTCGCGAGCCCACCGAGATGATCGACGTGCGCGTGGGTGAGCAGCGCCCCGCGGATGTCCTCGGGGCGTCGGCCGATCCGGTTGATCGACTCGACGACCTGCCCGGCCTGCCCGGGATAGCCGCCGTCGATGAGCGTGAGCTCACCGTCCTCCTCCAACAGCACCCAGTTCACGACGTCGGTGTGGACGAAATGCGTTGTCGACGAGTCGCCGTCGATGCGCGTGATCTCCATCGGCCGGGTGCGGAGGGGTGATCGCATCTCGTCACCTTCGGACGACGAGGACGAACGGCCCCACCTCGGTGACCTCGAACCGCGGGTCGTCGAAGACCGTGGGATCGAAGGTGACGGTGAAGCGCTTCACATTCGGGTCGTTGGGGTAGACGTCCTCGGCCAGGCGCAGCGTGTACCCGTCGGCGCTGTACCGGAACAGGAAGACGTTGGGCGCCTTCCACGGTGACTCGTCGAGGTGCCGGACCAACTGGTCGGTGTCGTCGGACTTCGCCCACCGTGCGATGGCGGCGGCGCGCTTGTCGAATTCGGCCAGCGGGTTCGCGTAGTGCGAGGTCAGTCCCTGGAAACCCCAGTACGGGTAGATCGACAGGAATCCGAAATCGGCGGTGAGGACGACATTCTCGGTCTGCGGTCGGCCGGTCTGCTCGCCGATGAGCTTGTCGATCTCCCGGAAGTACGATTCGGCGCCGGCGGGACGAGCGTCGGCACGTTCGCCGTAGCCGTCGGTGTCGGTGTACGCGGTGGTGATCTCCGTGCCGAGATGGCCGGGGATGCTCTGTGCCGCGGCGATCGCGGCGAGCACGGCCACCGCGCCCACGACGACCCGCACGTCACCGAACCTGCGCACGGCCCAGTGGGCGATGTCGACGACGCCGAAGACACCGGCCGCGGCGAGTGCGCAGACGAGGATCGGTTCGAGCCGGAAGGACAGCAGGGTGGTGCCCATCGCGGTCATCAGCATCGACAGCAGGCAGAAGAGGTACACCGTGATCACGGTGGCGCCCATGGCCACCGCGGCGGTGCGCGTCCGGAAGCGCAGCAGGATCCACAGCAGGCCGATCAGCGTGATCGCGCCGACAAGGTTGACGCCGAACATGGGCAGCGGGAACACCGCTGCACGTTCGGGGAGATAGTGTTCGGCGGTCCCGCCGCTCGCCGGAGCGCTGGACAGGCGCTTCAGCAGGTACGGCGCCCAGACCAGCAGGGCGATCGCTCCGGCGATCACACCCACCGAGACGAGACGGCCGACGACGGCGACCACGATCTCGCGACGGTGCGCACGGACGGTCTCGTGCGGCATCGACTTGTTCCCCGCGGCCAGCCAGCCCAGGAGGATGAAGTAGCACGCCAGCACGATCGCCGTGAGTGCGAAGAGCCCGGTGTAGAGCGTGTACGTGGCGGCCGAGATGCCCAGGAAGACACCGGCGGCGATCACCGCCGGCCAACTGGTGGCGCCCCGAAGCGGTCCGGCCGGGCCGTCGGCGGCACGCGTACGTCCTCGCAGTGCGTAGGTGAGGACGATCATCATCGGCACTCCGACGATCACCAGGATCGCGGCGTACGGCTCCGGCGAGGCGTACAGCAGCGCCATCGTGGTCACCGCGAGTCCCAGCGCCACACCACGATCCGCGCCGAACATCCGGTTGAACAGGATGACGCCGAGTGCCGCGGCCACCGCCATCGACACGATCGCCCAGGGCTTGTAGGCCTCCCACCCGGGCTGGCCGAGCAGATTCGCGAACCGCCCGCCCCACCAGAACCAACCGGCCGGGTAGTACGGCGGCAGGTCGGGGTAGGTCATGTCCGCGAGCCGAGGGCTCGACGTCATCCGCGTCAGGTACTCGGTGCGGAACTCCTGGTCGACCGACAGGCCGAACAGATAGAGACGCGTTGCCCCCAACGGCATTCCGATCGTGACCGTCACGAACGCAGACATCGCCGCCGCCGACAGGAACGGGATGAACACCCGCGCCTTGCCGTAGCGGTACAGCAGCGCGACGACCACCAGTACCGCGATCGCCAGGACCTGACCGGCGGTCGTCAGCGACCGGGTCACGTTCGACGAGTTGAACGCCGGCCAGTTGACGGTCTCGATCGCCTTGAGACCGACGATCGACACCACCGCACCGACCACCACCGCCGTCAGCAGAGCCAGGGCTGTGCGGCCGTAGCCGTCCCTCGTAACGTTCACCGCGGCGTCAGATGGGCAGCTTGCGGAAGATCGGGCGCGGGATGTGGCGCAGGACCATCATGATGTAGCGGAACGGCCCGGGCACCCAGATGACTTCCTTGCCCTTGGCGGCCGCGGCCACCGCGAGGCGGCCCACGTCTTCCTTCTCGACGGTCAGCGGCGCTTCCTTGACATGCGCCGAAAGCCGCGTGCGAACCTGTCCGGGACGGATCACGAGGACGCGAGGGCCGAAGGGACGCAACGCCTCGCCGAGTCCGAGGTAGAAGCCGTCGAGTCCGGCCTTGGTGGAGCCGTAGACGAAGTTGCTACGGCGGACGCGCTCACCGGCGACCGAGCTCATCGCGATGATCTGGCCGTGGCCCTGGGCGCGCATCTTCTCGCCGAGCAGGACGCCGACGGAAACCGCTGCGGTGTAGTTGATCTGGGCCTCGGCGACCGCCAGGCCGTGGTCCTGCCAGGCCTGCTCGTCGTCACCCTGGATACCGAAGGCGACGATCGCCACGTCGACGTCACCATTGGCGAACGCCTTCTCGATCACATCGCGGTGGGTGTCGGTGGCACGGGCGTCGAAGTCGATGACGCTGACCTCGGTCGCGCCGGCCTTCTTGGCCTTCTCCACGGCGGCCTCGACGGTCGGGTCACCCGGCAGGGCGGCGAGGATGACCCGGGCCGGGCCCTTGCTCAGGTACTCGGCGGTGATGGCGAGCCCGATCTCCGAGCTCCCGCCCAGGACCAGGATGGACTGTGGGACGCCGACGGCGTTCATCATCTTGGGTCTTCTCGCTTTCGGTGGTCTGCGGCGGACCGCAGGTGGTGTGGAGCGGAACCGGTTGTGGGTCAGGCGAGTTCGAGCCGTCGGCCCATGTCGGACATGAACACCCGGTTGGGGTCGATCCGACGACGCGTGGCGATCCACTCGTCGATGCGCGGGTACATCGAGTGGAAGCTCGCCGCCGACGTCCGCGAGTCCTTTGCGGTGTAGAGGCGTCCGCCCATGCCCATGACACGACGGTCGAGATCGTTGAGGAACTCGGCGAGACCGGCCTTGACCGGGAAGTCGAGGCAGACGTTCCAGCCCTTGAACGGGAAGCTGAGCGGCGCCTTGTTGCCCTCGCCGAACAGCTTGATCACATTGAGGAAGCTGACGTGGCCCGACGCCTGGATGTGCTCGATGAGGTTGGTGAACTCGGCCTCGTTACCGGTGGGCACGATGAACTGGTACTGGCAGAAGCCGCCGCCGCGGCCGTAGGCGTTGTTCCAGTCACCGAACACGTCGAGCATGTGGTAGAACTGCGCCAAATTCTTGACCTTGCCCTCGCTGGGCGGGCCGATCCGGTAGTACGCCTCGCCGACCGCAGAGAAGCTGAGCTTGTTGGCCAGCCCGCGCGGGAAGACGTCGGGGAACCGGACGAGCGGCTTGTTGTTGAACGACAGCGGGTTGTCGCGGTACTTCTCCGGCAGTTCGTCGACGCGCGCGAGGTTGCCGCGCGAGAAGGTGCCGCGCCCGAGCTTCGGCGGCCCGCTGATGGTGTCGAACCAGCCCGAGGCGTACTCGTAGCCGTCCTCGAAACCGTCCTGCAGGTGCAGGTCGAGCGTCTCCTGCAGCGATCCGGTGCGCGCGGTGTCGGCGATGAAGTAGGCACTCTGGGTGCGCTTCATCTGGATCTTCGCGCGCAGCACGATGCCGGTCAGGCCGATGCCGCCGACCGTCGCCCAGAACAGTTCGCCGTCCGGGTCGTCGCCGGAGCCGTCCGGGGTGAGCGTCAGGATGCGACCGTCGGCCACGAGCAGCTGCATCTCCACGACGTGGTTGCCGAAGCTGCCCTGGCTGTGGTGGTTCTTGCCGTGGATGTCGTGCGCGATCGCACCGCCCACCGTGACCTGGCGGGTACCCGGGAGCACCGGCACCCAGAGGCCGTACGGGAGCGCGGCCTGCATGAGGGTGTCGAGGGAGACGCCGGCGTCGAGGTCGACCGTCGCGGTCTCGGAGTCGATGGCGTAGATCCTGGTCAGCGGGGTCATGTCGATCGTGAGACCGCCGCTGTTCTGGCCCGACTCGTTGTAGGAGCGGCCCAGTCCGCGGGCGATGACACCGCGCTTGAGGTAGTCCGGCTTGTCCGCGTTGTCGTCGGCGACGCGGGCCACCGCCTCGGCGATGACCTCGGGATACGGCGTGGACAGGACGTGGCCCTCGATCGGGGTGGTGCGAGACCAACCCACCAGCTTGCGGGTCGTGATCGGCAGCAACTCTTCAGTAGACATCGCAGAAGAGACTACTCGGCCACCGTAGGCCGACGACAAGAGACGAGCTGCGACAGTCGTCGCACAAGGGCGGGTTGGGTCGGGACAACGCTTTGTTGTGTGTGGAGACCACACGGTCCACGAGATGGTTGTATGTCGTGGTCAGCGGAGTTGGTGAGACGAAAGGTGTTGTTACCGTGGTCCTTCTACGTGGAGGTGGCGTCGTACGGAGAGCGTTGGCGATATTTGCCGCTGCATTCGCACTGTCTCTGGTCGTTGCGGGTTGTTCTGGGTCGAACGACTCCGCCGGATCGGGGTCCGCGGCGAGCAGCGGTGCGAGTCCGTCAGGCTCGTGGGATGCCGATGGCAAGCCGGTCAATGGCGGGCCGGTCGGACAGAACGGCTCCACCGGCAGCAACCTGACCAAGGACTATTGTGCGCACAACACCGACGAGAAGTGTCCGGTCGGAAGCTACCTGGGCGTGCATGTCGCCGCGCACGCAAAGAGCGGTTCGTGGGATGCCGATGGCAAGCCGGTCAACGGCGGTCCGACCGGTGCGGACGGATCCACGGGGAGTGGTCTGACCCAGGAGTACTGCGCGCGCAACCAGGATCCGGCCTGTCCCCGGAACAGCTATGTGGGGGCCAACGCCGTCCGAAACCCTGATGGCAGCCATTCGTATGTGACCTGTGAGGGCACCGTGTGCACCAATCCCAATCACGGCGGCGGCGACGGTACCGGCGCGTGGGATGCGGACGGTCAGCCGGTGAACGGGGGACCGGGTGGGGCTGATGGGTCGACCGGGAACAACGTGGACCAGCAGTACTGTGCGCAGAATCAGGATCCATCGTGCCCGCAGGGCACCTATGTCGGCCCCGATGCCATCCAGAGTCCCGACGGCGCCAACCGGTACGTCCCGTGCGAGGGAACGATCTGCACCAACCCCGATCGGGGCGCCGGTGATGATCCGGAAACCGGTGATGCCTCGGACCCCACCCCGGCCGGCGACCCCGATGACGAGGACGGCGGGAACTGAGGGACGGCCAGGCCGGTGCCCGTTCACCGCGGCGCGCCGACCTGTCGATGACACCGATCTGATGTCGTACACGCAGTGTCCGAGTCCGGGGGATTGGTAACGATGTCCACACGTCTACACCTGAACGCCATGCGACCACGCGATCCCGATGAAGCGGGACGGACCGCCAGCACGCTCGAGCTCTTCTTCGATCTGGTGTTCGTGGTCGCGGTGAGTATCGCGGCTGTCCAGTTTCACCACGCGCTGACCGAGAACCACATCGTCGACGGCTTGATCTCGTATGCGTTCGTGTTCTTCGCCATCTGGTGGGCGTGGATGAACTTCACGTGGTTCGCAACCTCCTTCGAAACCGACGACTGGCTGTACCGGGTACTGACGTTCTTGCAGATGGCCGGCGTGCTGGTGTTGGCGTCCGGGATCGGGTCCGCGTTCGTGGACCACGAGTTCGGACTGGTGGTCGTCGGTTACGTGATCATGCGTGTGGCGATGGTGGCCCAGTGGTTGCGCGCTTCCGTCTCGGCCGGGGATCGCCGCCGGACAACCCAGCTCTACGCCGCCGGGATCGCCGTCCTCCAGATCCTGTGGCTGCTGTGGCTGCTCGTCCCGTCGGGTGCGGCCTCGACCGTCGCGTTCGTGGTGCTCGCCGGAGCCGAGCTCGCCGTTCCGGTGATCGCCGAACGACAGGGAACTACCCCGTGGAATCCGCACCACATCACCGAACGGTACGGCCTGTTCACCCTGATCCTGCTCGGCGAGAGTCTGCTGGCGTCGTCGAATGCGATCATCGAGGCGTTGGACAACGACCAGGCGCTCGCTCCGCTGATCTCGATCGCGATCCTGACCTTCATCGCGACGGCGGCGCTGTGGTGGATCTACTTCTGGCCACCCCACCATCGGGCGATCGGGTCGCTGACCGATTCGCTGCGCTACGGATACGTCCACTACTTCGTCTTCGCCGCCGCGGGCGCATTCTCGGCAGGGATCGAGGTCGAGATCGACGCCCTGACCGATCACAGCGTGCTGACCGAAACCCAGTCATCGTTCACGGTCACGATCCCGATCGCTGTGTTCATCCTCGGGATCTGGTGGATCGCGCTGCGCGCCAACGCCGATCGCGTGGTCAACACAGTGGTCCCGGTCGGGGCCGTGCTGGTCTTGTTCGACCCGCTCATCCCGGTCCCGTTCGCGCTGACTGCCGTGTTCCTCATCGCGATCGTCGTCGTGCTGGTGCTCCGGCCCCCGCTGAGCGAGGAGGCGACTCACGCGAGGTGATCTGCGCGGAGTGCGACGCAACGCGCGTAGGGCTCCTGCCGCGATCCCGGGGACCGCCTCAGCCGCCGCCTCCGCTCACCATCGCATCGCGGACCGCGGAGTGGGTGTGCGGCAACCACATCGCCTGTACCGGTGCCAGGGGTGGTTCGTCGAACGCGAGGACGCGGACCGTACCGCCCTGTAGGTCGCCGGGCACATCGGTGACGAACGCACAGGCCTCCGGATACCGCCGCACCGCGGTGAACGGTGGGGTGCCCTGGATCTGGTTCACGACGAGGGTGGGTTCGAAACCCGCACGGCGGCAATAGGAGATGAGGAAGTCGGTGTAGAAGGACTTTCGCTCGGGAGCCCAGACCACGATGGGTGTGTCCGCCAGATCGCGGGCGGTGATCGAGCGCCGGTGGGCCAGGAGATGGTCGGCGACGACGGCGATCCGGAGTTCGTGATACGCGAAGACGGCGGAGGTCAGATTCGCCGGAGAATCGACACCCCGCCGAAGTGCGACGTCGATCTCGTTGGCGAACAACAGTTCTTGGAGTTGTCCGGGAAAGACCTGCCGTGCGGTGATTGGCTGATGCGGCATCGATGCGATCGCAGGCGCGATGAGGTGGTAGACCTCTTCGCCGGAGATCGCCGGCGAGTGTCCGACGACGAAGGGTCTGACGATTCCTCGGGCGGACTCGCGTACTTCGGTGAGTAGTGAGGTGTTGCCCGCCAGCAGGGCCCTGGCCCCCGCGTAGAGCGTGTTCCCGGCGTCGGTGAGGTGCAGTTTCCGGCGGCTGCGATCGAAGAGCGTGACGTCGACCTCGCGTTCGAGCTGTCGGATCGACGCGGACAGGGCTTGCTGGGTCAGGAACAGTTGTTGCGCCGCCGCCGACAGAGTCTCCGATTCGACCGCCACCACGAACTGATGCAGGCGCCGTGTGTCGAGCAGGTCGACGTCAGGTGACGTCATGAACGATCCCCTTACACAATCTCTGTTTGTGAAAGCACCATACATCATCGATTGAAGATTGTTTTTCTGTATCTGAGACTGAACATATGACCACACCGCAGAAGACAACCGAACTCACCCGACTCGACGGACAGGGCGCTCTCGTTGCGGGCGGCGCGAAAGAACCTCGGAAAGCTTGTCGCGATTGACCTCGCGCGTCGGGGCGCGAACGTGTTCGTCCACTACAACAGCGACGCGACCAAGGCCGCCGCCGACGACACCGTCGCCGAGATCCGTTCCCTCGGCGTGGAAGCCGTCGCCCACCAGGCCGATCTCACGACTGCAGCGGCGGTCACCGACCTGTTCGACACCGCGTCCAGGGACTTCGGTCGACTCGACATCGCGGTCAACACCGTGGGCAAGGTCCTTCGCAAGCCGATCCTCGAGACCACGGAAAACGACTACGACGGGATGTTCGCCGTCAACTCGAAGGCCGCGTACTTCTTCCTCAAGGAGGCGGGTGCGCATCTCGAACGAGGTGGCAAGGTGATCACCGTCGTCACGAGTCTGCTCGCCGCATATACCGACGGCTACTCGACCTATGCCGGCGGGAAGAGTCCGGTCGAGCACTTCAACCGAGCTGCATCGAAGGAGTTCGCCGACCGCGGCATCTCGGTCAACGCCATCGGTCCGGGACCGATGGACACCCCCTTCTTCTACCCGCAGGAAACGCCCGAGCGAGTCGAGTTCCACAAGTCCCAAGCGATGGGCGGTCGCCTGACCCGCATCGAGGACATCGCGCCGATCGTGACGTTCCTGTGCACCGACGGGTCGTGGATCACCGGACAGACGCTTTTCGCCAACGGCGGCTACACCACCCGCTGACCGCGGCCGCCGGCTCCCAGCACCGCGGCCGCCGCGTTCCGGCCCGGGATTCCGCTCACCCCGCCGCCTCGTCGTGCGCCCGCACCGCACAACAAGAGTCGCGGATGGCGCGTCTCGACGCCCCATGTGCCCACCTCCGACGCCGTCTCGGCCCACGGCCACCTCAGCGACTGGTGGAAGATATTGCCGCCGGGCAGCCCGAGCATCTCCTCGAGGTCCTGCGGCGTCTTGGTCTCGATGCACGGGCGGCCGTCGAGGTCGTGGGCGATGACGTTCTGGATCGGCTCGGCCAGGACTGCGTTCAGCGAGGCGAAGGTCGCGCCCACCGCGTGCTGGATGGCACCCGGCTCGTCGAACACGTCGGGCGGCATGTGCAGGCCGAACAGTGTAAGCGTGTGTTTGCCGTCGAGTTCGGGTCCGAGGATGGACCGGTCGGAGAGGGTGTGGCAGTAGATCTCGCACGGGGGGAGGTCGGGGACCTCGCCGCGTGCGGCCTGTCGCCAGGCCTCGTGGAGCTGGCTCGCGGTCTCGTTGATGTGGAAGGTCCCGGCGAACGCCGCCTCCGGCGACACCGATTCGTCGCGCAGCCGTGGGAGGCGGTCGAGCAGGAGATTGATCTTCAGCTGGGAGCCCCGGGGTTGCGCCTCGCAGGCGATCGGGTCGTCGATCATCGTGTTGAGGACCTTCGGTGCGCAGGCCGCGTAGATCATCGAACCGCGCACTGTTCGTGCGCCGTGGGCCCGGTCGGAGAGTTCGACGGTCCCGTCGGCGGGGTCGACGCCGGTCACGGTGACGCCGGTGCAGATCTCGGCGCCCGCCGACGTGGCCGCCTGGTAGAGCGCACCCGAGACGGCGCCCATACCCCCGACCGGGACGTCCCAGTCCCCGGTCCCGCCGCCGATCACGTGATAGAGGAAGCAGATGTTCTGTCGCAGCGACGGATCGTCGAGGTCGGCGAAGGTGCCGATCAGGCCGTCCGTGGCGGCGATGCCGCGCAGCAGGTCGTCGTCGAAGTACTGGCCGAGCAGTGTCCCGAGCGGCAACGTCGTCAGGGCCTCCCACAGCTCGGCGTCGGAGGTGTCGGTGCCGACGGCGAGTTCGTGCATGTCGGCGGCGGTGCGCAGCGGCTCGATGAGCGTGGGGAAGACGCGTCGCGCGAGGGTGCCGACACGACGGTAGAAGGACTGCCACGCCACGAAACCCGCAGGGGAGTAGCCCACGGGGTCGGCGCCGACGTGATCGGCGCGCAACACCCTCCGGAAGGATTGCGCAGTGGCGTCGTCGTCCTGGGTGTCGATGAGGATGCCGCGCGTCGGATCCGACGGCAACGGTGTGTACGACGAGTAGCGGCGCCGGATCAGCGAGATGTCGAGATCGAGATCGGCGATGATCTCGCGCGGCATCAGCGACACCAGGTACGAGAACCGCGACAGGTGTGCGGAGAGACCGGAGAAGGGCATGGCCGAGACAGTCGCGCCGCCGACGTGATCGGCCTTCTCCAGGATGAGGACCCGGCGTCCGGCGCGCGCCAGGTAGGCGGCGGCGGTCAGTCCGTTGTGTCCCGCGCCGATGACGACGTCGTCATAAGAAGCAACTGCGGTGCCCATCGATCCTGTGCCCATCGACTAAAGGGTCTCAGATCGACGGACACCGCAGCGGTGATTCCGGGTCAGCGCAGGATGCGGGCCACGAACGGGGTCGAGTCCTTCATCGACGCCAGTACCGCGCTCGAGTGGTCGTCCTCGGGGTAGACGAACAGCTCGACCGGCTGGTTGTTGGCCTTCATCTGCGCGTACAGCGACAGCGCCGACGGTGCCGGCACGTCGACGTCACGCAGGCCCTGGCCCAGGAAGATCGGGCGGTCGTAACCCTTGTACGGCGTGGCCATGTACTCGTGCAGCGCCGGGCTCAGACCCGGGATCGACATCAGCGGTGCGCGGAACCAGGTGCGCACGTCGTCACCGGCGAGCGACTTCTTGAGGATCGGGTAGCAGGTGGTGCGACCCTCGGCCAGACGCTTGATGCCCTTCGGCGTCATGGCCTTGGTGATGTTCATGTCCGGACGGGTGTCGTTGAAGCCGGCCAGGATGTAGGCGGTGTAGGCGTTCAGGCCGCCGGGCAGGTTCACCGGCGGGACGACCGGTCCCAGGTTCTGGTACAGGTACTCGAGGTTGGCCGGGATGCCGGTGGCGACGACGCCGCGGTAGTCCAGACCCGATCCACGGCTGAACTCGGTGGCGTAGCGAGCCCCGTTCAACGCGGCGGCCGCACCCTGCGACTGTCCGATGATTGCCCAGCGCTTGGCCAGCGGCAGATCCATCTGATGCGAGGCGACGACGATGTCGACGATCGCGTGCGCGGCGGTGACGCCGTTCAGGTAGGCCATCAGGCCGGGGGTGCCCAGACCGACGTAGTCGGCGGCGACGACGGCGTAACCCTGCTGGAGCCAGTGGCCCAGGTACTTCTGGTCGCGTTCGCTGCGCGGGAAGGCCGACGGCGTGCAGTCGTCGTTCATGCCGACGGTGCCGTGGGCCCAGGAGATGACCGGCCAGCCGCCGGCGGGTGCTTTGCCCTTGGGCAGGAACACCGCACCGGTGCCCGTCGCCATCTTGCCGTGCTGGTTCAGCGACGAGTACTGGATGCGGTAGGCGTCACCGGCCGCGGGGAGGTTGAGCTCCTCCGCCAGCGGAACCTGGGAGATGAGGGTGCCCGCCTTGGCCGGGATGGGGCCGGAGTACTCGGTGACGTCCAGACCCGACCAGTTCGGGATGCCCACGGAAACCGCGTCATCCGCGTGCGCCGGGGCGGTGGTCCCGAGCAGGACCATGCCGAGCCCGGCGAGAACGGAGACGAGTGTTCGCGTGGTGCGCGACACGGGCGATCGGGACTTGAGCGCAGACATGTTCAGAACAGTAAAGGGGCGCGTGCGTGTCGCGCAGTCGGGGTCGGCGACTATTCGTGCCGTTCCCGAGCGCTTTTCGTGCCGCCCACGGTTTCCACTTGGTCTCGGCGGAGTGCTCGAAGGGTTCGCCCGACCTATCCTTGTCGAGTGGACATCCCCTCCGTCGAGCTCAACAACCGTCAGTCGATTCCCCTCGTGGGACTCGGCACCTACAACATGCTCGGCCGCCCGTGTGTCGGCGCGGTCGGCGCGGCGCTGAAGGCGGGATACCGGCTTCTCGACACCGCTCCGCGCTACAGCAACGAGCTCAGCGTCGGCATGGGCGTGCACAGTTCGGGTATCCGTCGCGACGAGGTGATCGTCCAGACCAAGCTCAGCGGCGGCGACCACGGCTTCGACGAGGCGATCACCGCAGCCAAGGAGAGCGCCCGACGCCTCGGCGTCGGCTACATCGACATCTACCTCATCCATTGGCCGTGCCCGAGTCTCGGACGCACCGTCGACTCGTGGAAAGCGCTGCTCACCCTCGCCGACGAGGGTTACGTCCGCACCCCGGGTGTCTCCAACTTCAAACCGCACCAGCTCCAGATGCTCTTCGACGAGACCGGCCGCTGGCCGGTGCTCAACCAGATCCAGTGCTCGCCGGCACTGCCGCGGACCGAGCTCCGGGAATTCATGGCCGACAAGGGGATTCATGCGCAGGCGTGGCATCCGACCGGCCGCAAGGAAGGCGTCCTGGGCGATCCGGTGATCCTGCGGATCGCCCGCAGGTACGGCAAGTCGCCGACCCAGATCGCGCTGCGGTGGGCGGTGCAGCACGGCATCAGCGTCGTGCCCAAGTCCTCGCACGCCGGACGTCAGCTGGAGAACGCCGACCTCTTCGACTTCGCCCTCGACGACGCCGACCTCGCCGACCTCGCGACTCTCGACCGTGGCGAGCGTGCAGCACGGGACTCGGACGTCGACGAGGAGTTCTAGACCCTGCTCGTGCCGACATGCCGGTTGAGCCGACACCGAGCGGAGCGAGGCGTCGCGTCGAAACCCACCCGTCACCTCGTCCGCTAGGGTGTCAGCGTGTCTCGACCCGACCCTGGCAACGACGAAACCGCAGGTGACGTCCCTCACGATCACCACGAGGACTTCACGACCCGACATGCGCCGATGCCGATCGAGCTGCCCCTCGACGACGAAGAGGCATCGACCGATGTCGATCTGAAGACGCAGCTGATCCGGTTCGTGGTCACCGGTGCGGGCTCGGCGGTTCTGGACTTCGCGCTCACCCTGTTCCTGCAGTACGTCGTCGACACCCCGGAGGCCGTCGCCAAGGCGGGCGGGTTCATCCTCGGCACCACCGTCGCGTACCTGATCAACCGGCGATGGACCTTCCGTGCGGAGCCGAGCACCGCCCGCTTCATCGCGGTCGTGCTCCTCTACCTGGTCACCTTCGTGGTCAACGTCGGTCTGTACAGCTGGTTGTCGTCGCTGTGGGAGGAGACCGCCGTCTACTCGGCGATCGCCTTCGTCATCGCACAGGGCACGGCCACGGTCATCAATTTCGTGGTCCAGCGGGCGGTCATCTTCAAGATCCGCTGATCGCGGCTACCGTGGCGGCATGCGAAAAGCCGTCGTAGTCGGTGCAGGACCCAACGGACTCGCCGGGGCGGTGCGTCTCGCGCAGGCGGGTCTGGACGTGACCGTGCTGGAGGCCGCCGACGAGATCGGCGGCGGCACACGCAGCGCGGAACTGCTCGAATCCGGCGTCGTGCACGACATCTGTTCGGCCTTCCACCCGCTCGGCGCGGCGTCTCCCTATCTGCGAACCCTGGGACTCGACCGCTACGGCCTGCGATTCGTGCGGCCGGAGATCGACGCAGCGCATCCGCTCGACGACGGCACCGCCGGACTCTTCTATCAGTCGGTCGAGGAGACCGCGGCCGGGCTCGGCGCCGACGGTCGACGGTGGCGTGCGATCTTCGGGCCCGTGGCGGAACGCTTCACCACCATCGCCGACGACGCGCTCGGCCCGATGGTCCGAATCCCGCGGCATCCACTGGGTTTCGCCGGATTCGCAGCCCGATCGGGACTACCGGCGACGCTGCTGGCCCGCGCCTTCTCCACCCCGCAGGCACGCGCACTGTTCATCGGCATCGCCGCGCATCCGTTCGTGCGGTTGAACCGCATCGGCACCGCCGCGGGCGGCGTGATGCTCACCGCCGCCGGCCACGTCGAGGGCTGGCCGGTGGCCGAGGGCGGATCCGCCGCGATCACCAAGGCACTGGCCGCCAAGCTGGTCGACCTCGGCGGACGAATCGAGACCGGCACCACGGTGACCAGCCGCGCCGACCTCGACGCCGACATCGTCCTGCTCGACACCGACCCCACCGCGGCGCAACGCATCCTCGGCGCCGAACAGCCGTCGCGGACCGCACGCACCTACCGCCGGCACCAGGCCGGACCGGCCGCGTTCAAGGTGGATTACGTCATCGACGGCGAGGTCGGGTGGACCGCACCGGGATGCGACCGCGCCGGCGTCGTCCATCTCGGCGGAACCATGGACCAGGTGGTGCGGTCGGAGAACACCGTCCTCGACGGCCGGATGCCCGACGACCCGTTCGTCCTCATCGGCCAGCAGTGGTTGGCCGACCCGTCGCGGGCCAACGGCGATCTCAAACCACTCTGGGCGTACGCCCATGTGCCGCATGGCTACACCGGTGACGCGACCGAGGCGGTCACCGCGCAGATCGAACGCTTCGCCCCGGGATTCCGGTCCCGCATCCGCGCGTCGCGGAGCATCGGTCCTGCCGAACTCGAGGTCGAGAACCCGAACTACGTCGGCGGCGACATCGGCGGCGGCCGAAATGATCTGTGGCATCTCGTCGCCCGTCCCCGGTTGTCGCCGAATCCGTACGCCACCGGCGTCGACGGCGTGTACCTGTGCTCCTCGTCCACACCGCCGGGCGGGGGAGTGCACGGCATGTGCGGGTACCGCGCCGCGGAGGCGGCGCTGCGCGGGTTCTCCCCGCCGGCCGAGTAGCGCCGGCCGAGCGTAGCGAGGACGCCGCGTATCGAGGTCATGCCCGCTGCGGAACCTCCGGCGGAATCGCGGCGAGAAGGATTCGTGTGTAATCGGTTTCGGGATCGTGCAGAATCTGCGCCGCCGGGCCGGTCTCGACGACCCTGCCGTTCTGCATCACCGCGACGGTGTCGCTGATCTGCTCGACGACGGCCAGATCGTGCGCGATGAACAGGAACGTCAGGCCTTTCTCGCGCTGCAGGCCGCGCAGCAACTCGAGAACCCCCGCCTGCACAGAGACGTCGAGCGACGCGGTCGACTCGTCGAGGATGAGGATCTCGGGTTCGGAGGCCAGTGCTCGCGCGATGCACACGCGTTGCCGCTGTCCGCCGGACATCTCGTGCGGGTAGCGACCGAGGAACGACGAATCGAGGCTGACGTCGGCCAGCAACTGCTCTGCGCGGCTGTGTATCTCGCCTCGGCCGGAGATCAGGCTGTGGGCGCGGAGCGGTTCGGCGATCGACGAGGCGACGGTCATCCGCGGATCGAGTGACGCGGTCGGGTCCTGGAAGACCATCGCGATCCGGCGTCGGAGTAGTGCTTCATCGGTGCCGCGGACACCCACCGCCTCGACCTCGCGTCCGTCGATCGTCACCGTCACGCTGCCGGTCACCTTCGCGCCCTGGCCGGAGGTGATCAGTCCGGTGGCAACGCCGGCGACCGTCGACTTTCCCGACCCGGACTCGCCGACGATGCCGAGTGTCCGACCCCGGGCCACCTGCAGGTCGACGCCGTCGATCGCACGCACCACGCTGCGACCCGTCTGACCGCGCACCACGTACTCGACGCCCAGTCCGTTGGCCTGCAGCACGGGCGTCTCCACGGTCTTGGTCAGACTCGCGGCGGTGTCGCGGTCGGTGACCCTGCTCAGCAACGGTCGTGAGTCGAGCAGCTTCTTGGTGTATGCGTCCTGCGGTTCGTCGAACAGTGCTGTCACATCACGGCTTTCGACGATCCGCCCCTCTCGCATGACCATGACCCGGTCGGCTATGCGGCCGATCACGCCGAGGTCGTGGCTGATCCACACCACGGCCATGCCGCGTTTGCGCTGCAGGTCGGCGACGAGGTCGATGATCTGCGCCTGCGTGGTCACGTCGAGCGCAGTGGTGGCCTCGTCGGCGATGAGCAGATCGGGGTCACACGCCAGAGCGATCGCGATCATCACACGCTGACGTTGGCCACCCGACAGCTGATGGGGATACGCGCGCAAACGGGCTTCGGGGTCGGGAAGGTTCACGTCGCGGAGCAGTTGCAACGCACGGTCGCGAGCTTCGACGCGGTTGAGCCCGAGGTGTCGGCGCGGCCCCTCGGTGAGTTGCTGCTCGACGGTGAGAAGCGGATTGAGACTCGACGACGGGTCCTGGAAGACGAAGCCCACCCGCGTCCCGTGTAGCGCGCGCAGTTTCGACGGTGTGGCGCCGACGATCTCGGTGTCACCGAGGAGTGACGAACCGCGCACGTAGGCGCTCGGGGCGTCGAACAGGCCCGTTGCCGACAGCACGCTCAACGACTTTCCCGAACCGCTCTCGCCGACGATGCCGAGCGTCTCACCGCGGGCGACCGTGAAGCTGATGCCGTGCACGATCTCCCGGGGTCCGACCCCGACGACGAGGCCTTCCGCATCGAGCACCGAATCGTCGGCGACGGCGCGCGCGGGTTTCGGTGTCGCCGTCGCGACGGTGACCGACTTGCGTTCGTATCCCCGGTTGCGCAGCAGCGTGCGCTGTCGGGGATCGAGAACGTCGCGCACCCCGTCGCCGATGAGGTTGAAGGCGAACACGGTGAACAGGATCGCGAGTCCGGGGAACACACCCATCCACCATGCGGTCGTGATGAAACCCTGCGCGTCGAAGAGCATCCGGCCCCACGACGGATCGGGCGGCTGCACACCGAGTCCCAGGAAGGACAGCGCCGCCTCCGAGAGGATGGCGAACGCCAGTGAGATCGAGGTCTGCACGATCACCGGGCCCGAGATGTTCGGCAGCACATGGTCGAACAGGATGCGGGAGGTGCGGACCCCCATCGTCCGTGCCGACTGCACGTACTGGGTCTGCCGGACCCGCAACGTATCCGCGCGTGCGACGCGGGCGAAGATCGGGATGTACACGACGCCGATCGCGATCATCGCCGACGTGACACCGGGACCCAGGACCGCAACGATCGCGAGTGCCAGGAGAAGAACGGGGAACGAGAACACCACGTCGACGATGCGCATGAGTGCGGTGTCGAGCACGCCGCCGGCGAAACCCGCGACCATCCCGAGGACGACGCCGACGGTAAGGGAGATCGCGACGGCGATGACGGCGACCCGCAAGCTCACCGACGCGGCGAGCACCACGCGTGAGAAGACGTCGCGACCGAGGTCGTCGGTGCCGAACAGGTGCGACCAACTCGGTGCCTGGAGTGCATTCGGCACGTCGATCTCGTTGGCGCCGTATGGCGCGATCAGCGGGCCGAAGACGGCGCAGATGACGACGACCGCGATGATGACCAACCCCGCGACCGACGCCCGGTTGCGGAGCAGCAACCGCCAGGCCGAATCAGTTCCGGTGTCCGGTTCCGCCGGTTCGACGGCGGCGGAGGGCTCGGGAGGTTCGGGTGCGGTGAGGGTCATGACAACCGGATCCTCGGATCGATGACGGCGTAGAGGATGTCCACGACGAGGTTCACGAGCAGGAAGATCACCGCGATCAGCAGGATGGCGCCCTGCAGCACCGGGTAGTCGCGAGCCGCGACCGAGTCGTAGACCAGCAGTCCCAGGCCGGGCCAGGCGAACACGACCTCGACGACAATGACGCCACCGAGGAGTCCGGCGAACTGGATGCCGGAGATGGTGAGGACGGGCACCAGGGCGTTGCGTCCCACGTGGTCGAGCATGATCTTCTTCTTGCTCAGGCCTTTTGACTCCGCGGTGGTGACGAACGGCGTGTTCACGACCTCGAGCACCGACGATCGGACGTAGCGGGTCATGATCGCACCGGTCACGACCCCGACCGTGACGGCGGGCAGGACGAGATGCTCGAACCAGCCGAGCGGCCCGTCGGCGAACGGCTGGTATCCCGCCGAGGGCAGCCATCCGAGTGCGGTCGAGAACAGGCCGATCAGCAGTATGCCCATCCAGAAATCCGGAACCGAGATGCCGAACTGGCTGATGACCCGAATGACGTTGTCGGCCAGACGGCCTTCGCGGAGAGCCGCCCACGCACCCAACGGGATCGCGATGAGCAACGCCACCACGATGGCGGCGAGAGCGAGGGTGATGGTTGCCGGCAGCCGGTCGAACAGCATGGTCGTCACGGGTTCGCTGTTGCGGAAACTGACACCGAGGTCGCCGGTGAAGGCGTTGCCGACGTAGGCGAACAGCTGGTTGGCCAGCGGCTGGTCCAGACCGGACGCACTGCGCAGTGCCTCATACGATTCCGGGGTGTAGCGCGTACCGAGCGCGATGCGCACCGGGTCGCCTGGCACGATCTGGATCAGGAAGAAGACCGCGACGATCACCCCGAGCAGCACGGCGACCGTGTACGCGAGCCGGATGAGGATGAATCGCACCAGCGGGGAATGCAGCGCGGTCACATCAACTCCTCTCCAGCCGGGCGGACCGGAACCGGACGGCTTTGTCGGACCGGACCGGATATCCGTGGAGCTCTTTCGAAAACGCCTGCGTGGCAGAGGGGTTGTACAGATACAGGTAGCTCACGTCGTCGGCGATCCGGCCGGCCGCGTCGGCGTAGATGCCCTTGCGGGCGTCGACGTCGAGTTCGGTGCGTCCCCGGTCGAGCAGTGCGTCCACCTGCGGGTTCGAATACTTCTGCGCGTTCGACGTCCCGTCCGAATGATGCTGGGCATAGTAGAAATCGTCGGGATCGATGTTGCCGAGCCAACCGAGCAGCAGGGCGTCGAAATCACCGGCAGCCTGACGGTCGAGCCACGCGCCGAAGTCGAGTTGCTCGATCTTGACGGTGATGCCGATGTCGGAGAGGTTAGACGCGATGACCTGTGCGGCGGTCACGGTCTCGGGATACTCGGTGGTGACCATGAGCCGCATGTCCGTCGACCGGATACCCGATTGGCGTAACAGGCTTTTCGCCTTGTCGACGGCTTGGGCACGGTCGAGGCCCGCGGTGAAGCGGTCGTACGGTGCGAACCAGGGACTGGTCGACGGGATGGCGAGTTCGTTGGGCGTGGCGGTGCCGTACCCGACGACCTGCGCGATCGACTGCCGGTCGATGGCATAGGCGACGGCCTGGCGGACGCGGGTGTCCTCGAAGGGTTTGGCGTCGAAGTTCATCGTGATGTACCAGTAGTCGTTCGCCACCACGGTGCCGACCTCGAGCGTGTCGTCGCGCGACAGGATGCTCAGCTGCTGTGCGGGAATCGCGTCCGTCCAGTCGATCTCGCCGGATCGGAGTGCCGAGACGGCCGTTGTACCCTGCGAGATGAAGCTGTAGTTCACGCCGTCGATCGCGGGTGGGCCACCCCAGTAGTCGGGGTTGGATTTCAGCACGATCGAGGCGCCGGGGGAGCGGGACACGAACGAGAACGGGCCCGTACCCACGGGTTTCGTCGCGATCGCGCCTGATTCGACGTTGCGCCGGTTGACGATCGCGAGTCCTTTGAAGCCGCCGATGTTGGTCAGCAGGTTCGGGGTGGGTTCCCGGACCGTGAACTGCACGAGTCGGTCGTCGAGTGCGGTGATCGTCTCGATGGCCTCGAGTTTCCAGGCGTTCGAGAGTTCTTCGTCGAGGATGCGGCGGAAGGAGTACTCGACGTCGGCGGCGGTCAGCGGATCGCCGTTGTGGAACGTGACCCCCGGGCGCAGGAGGAAAGTCCACTGCCGGGCGTCGGGGCTCACCTCCCAGCTCTCGGCGAGAGATGGTTGCATCTGCAGGTTCTCGTCGGGTTCGACGAGGGTGTCGAAGACGTTCTCGAGTACCTCGAAGGTGAAGTACGAGCTGGATTTCTGCGGATCGAGCTGATCGGGTTCGCCTGCGATGGCGACCCGCAACGTGTTCGGCGAGACCGACGACCCGCCGCACGAAGCGAGTGCCGAGGCGCCGAGAACCGACGCCCCGGTGACTCCCGCGACGGTGAAGAACCTGCGCCTGCTGAGCGGCATTTCGCGCGCGTACCCGAAACCGGCGGCCTCCAAACCGGCGTGTCTCGGGCTACCGATCAGCCGTTGACCTTGGCGATCACGTTGTCCGCGTACCAGTTCAGGTGATCGATCTTGGTCTGGAGGGGTTCGGTGTCCTCGCCCATCACGTACGGCAGGCGGAAGCCGACGATGACATCGGTGATCCCCTTGTCCTCCAGACGTTTACATCCGTCGACCGTGTAGGCGTCCATCGAGATCACGTGGATCTCGAACGGGTCATTGCTCTTGCCCTCCGCCTTGCGGATCTCGTTGATGCGATCGAGCAAGGTGTCTAGTTCCTCCGGCGGACCGCCGCCGTGCATCCAGCCATCGCCGCGGATGACCGCGCGGCGTAGCGCGGCGTCGGCGTGACCGCCCACCAGCAGCGGGATCGGCTCGGTGGGTGCGGGCGTCATCTTGATCTTGGGGATGTCGTAGAACTCGCCGTGGAATTCGAAGTACTCGCCCGTGGTGAGCCCGCGGATGATGTCCATGCACTCGTCCATCCGCTTACCGCGACGCTTGAAGTCGACGCCCATGAAGTCGTAGTCCTCGGGCCACGGGCTCGTGCCGACGCCGAGGGCGAGGCGGTTGCCGGTGAGGTAGGCGACCGAACTCGCCTGCTTGGCGACCAGGGCCGGCGGCCGGACGGGGAGTTTCAGCACGAAGGGGGTGAACCGGATGGTCGAGGTGACCGCGCCCAGCGCCGCGGCCTGGATGAACGTCTCGATGAACGCCTTGCCGTCGAGGAACTCGCGGTTGCCGTCGGGGGTGTACGGATACTTGGCGTCCGACTCCTCGGGGTAGGCGAGCGAGTCGGGGATGGTGAAGCCGGCGTATCCCGCTTTCTCCGCGGCCTGCGCGAGCGGCGCGTAGTACGACGGGTCGGTCATGGCCTCGGCGAAAGTGAACCGCATCTTGCTCCTCAAGGACGTGCAGACGGAACTCCCCCACAGTAGAACACGTTCTAATTCCGGGGGTAGAACCTTTACGATTCCCGCAGTTCAGGAGGGTTGCGCGTTCCTGGAACGGAGGCCGTTGAGCGGGTTGTTCTCGCGTGCGCCCGGCCCCGGGCGTACGCGGAGGTCGGCCGTCTCGACGCGTTCGCCGCAGGCGGAGCAGTGCGGTTCGACAGTCATCGTGTTGCCGCACGCGTGAGTCGACTCGACGGGTGCGCCGCCGTCGGTGGTCCATTTGTCGCCCCACTGTCGTAGCGCGGTGATGACGGTCCAGAGGTCGCGGCCCTTGTCGGTGAGGCGATAGTCGTAGCGGACCGGGTTGTCCTGGTAGGGCTCCTTGGTCATCACCCCGTGCTCGACGAGGGTGTCCAGGCGCTGGGTCAGGACATTGCGCGCGATCCCCAGTCGCGTCGAGAACTCGTCGAATCGCGTCACCCCGAACAGTGCGTCCCGAATGATCAACAGCGTCCACCATTCCCCGACGATCTCGAGGCTCTGGGCGACCGAGCAGTTCATGTCGGTGAAAGAGGCGCGACGCATGACTCCGACCATAGTGGGTTGCGTGAAACAACTCAACCTGCTTGCATGAGTTGCATGAAACAACTCAGCAGGCAGCAGGGTGCTGTCCAGGGATTGGCAGAAGAATTAGGCGCGTTGCCGGTCGGCGCGGGGAGGTGGGCGGGAACCATCGACGAGAGCTGGTGGGGATGGTCGGGCCCGTTCGGCGGGGCGATCGTCGCGCTGGCCGTGCACGTCGCGGCCGACGCGGTGCCCGAGGCCACTGTCCGCGCGGTGGACCTGCGATTCGTCGGCAAGCCCGCCGGCGGAGAACTCCTCCTCACGCCGTCGGTGCGCGAGGTCGGCAGGCACACGCGGATCGTCGACGTATCGGTGACCCAGGGCGCCACCGAGATCGCGCTCGCATCGGTGACGGCCGGCCGAGTCGGTGACGCCGACACGGCCGACATCGTCGATGTCGCGGAGACGGTTCCGGGGCCGGAGGGGCTCGCGCAGTTCAGCATCCCGCCGGAGATCGTCCCCATGGGCGGACACCTCGACCTCCGCCCGGTCGACGGACCGCTACCGCTGACCGGCGCGAACGCGTCGTGGATGCGCGCCTGGATCGCCACGCGCACCCCCATGGCACTCGACGCCACCTACCTCGGCCTGCTCGCCGACTGTCTCCCGCCCGCGGTCTTCCCCACATTGGCCGCACCACTCGCCATTCCGACCGTCGCCTTCTCGATGCACATCACTGCACCGCTCGACGATCCCGAACCCGCGCCGGTTCTCGTGCACACCCGCAACATCTCCACGTCCGGCGGTTGGTCCGTCGACGACACCACCCTCCGTGACCGCAACGGCCGACTTCTCGCGTCGGCCCGCCAGAGTCGCCGCGTCGTCGGGTGGTCGGCCCGATGACCTCCACACGCACCGAAATCGATTCGCCCACAGCGTCACCGGCTCTCGCCCGACCCGGGCTCACGCTGCTCATCCTGTCCGGCGCGGCGTTCATGGCCAGCCTGGACGTGTTCATCGTCAACGTCGCGTTCGACGACATCAGTGCGGACTTCGACGGCGCGAGCCTGTCCGCGATGTCGTGGATTCTCACCGCGTACGCGATCCTCTATGCGGCGCTGCTCGTGCCGGCGGGTCGGATCGTCGATCGCTACGGGCGCAAGGGCGGATTCCTGTTGGGTCTCGCACTCTTCACCATCGCCAGTGCGGCCTGCGCTGCGGCACAAGGCGTCTGGTGGCTCGTCGCGTTCCGCGCGCTCCAGGCTGCCGGTGCGGCGATCCTGACGCCCGCAAGTCTCGGGCTGGTGGTGTCGACGCTGCCGCCGGAGCGTCGTGCGCGCGGGGTGAAGATCTGGGCGGCCACCGGGGCGCTCGCCGCCGCCTTCGGTCCCGCGGTCGGTGGTGTCCTCGTGGAGGCGTCCTGGCGGTGGGTGTTCCTGGTGAACATCCCGGTGGGGATCGCGGCTCTCGTGGCAGGTGCGTTCATCCTCGTCCGCTCGCGAAACGACACCGTGACCGTGTTTCCCGATGCTCTCGGAGCAGCTCTGCTCGTGGTGTCGGTGGGTGCGTTGACCCTGGGTCTGGTGCAGGGCAGCGAATGGGGATGGTCGGACTCCCGCATCATCGGTGCGTGGGTCGTGACGCTGGTGGCGTTCGCCGGGTTTGTTCTCAGTTCCCGACGCCACGCCGAACCGGTCATCGATCCAGCCTTGCTGCGGGTCCGGACGTTCTCCTCCGCCAACATCGCGATGCTGCTCTTCTCGATCCCGTTCGCCGGCGCGCTCCTCGCCAATATCCTTTGGTTACAGCAGGTCTGGGGATTCTCGGCGATCACCACCGGATTCGCCGTCTCCACCGGTCCGCTGATGGTCCCGATCTTCGCCGCGGTCGCCGACCGTCTCAGTTCTCGAGTGCCGGTGGGCGTCATCGCGGCCGTCGGGTGCGTGCTGTTCGCCGTCGGGATCGCGATGGTCGCGCTGTCGGTCGACGCCACCCCGGACTTCGCGACCGAGATGCTGCCCGGCTGGCTCCTCGGTGGTGTCGGGGTCGGGTTCGCGCTGCCGTCGATCCTGTCCTCCGCGACGGCCGACCTGCCCGCCCACCAGGCCGCGACCGGCAGCGCCGTGGTCAGCATGAGCCGCCAGATCGGAATGTCGTTGGGAGTCAGCCTGTTCGTCGCGATCGTCGGTACCGCGGTACTCTACGACGACGTCCACGCCGCCTTCGTCTCGGCGTGGTGGGTGCTGGCCGCGATCGGAGTGGTCGGTGGCGTCGCCGCGCTCGGCATGACCCCGCGCGCCAGTCGCTGAATTCGAAGTTGCGGCAGTTGGTTCCGGTATGCGGAACCAACTGCCGCAACAATCTTGGAGGCCAGGCTCAGGGCCGCGTGAACCGCTCCCGGCGGCCCAGTCGGCGCAGCCGCACCCACTCGGCGAACGCCTTCGGATCGCGTTGTTGTACAAGGAAGAACCAGCCGAAGCGGGCGTACTCCTGGGGGAGTAGCTTGCGCATGCCGGGCTGGCTCATCAGGTAGCCGCGGTTGCGGTAGGTGAAGTAGCGCTTGGTGTCGTTGTCCGGGTACTGGGTGTGCATGCGGCCGCCCAGGATCGGGCGGAACTCGGCCGAGCCGTCCGGATGCAGGTAGCCGGCGCGCAGGCAGGTTCCGAACTTCACGCCGGACCGCACCAAGCGTCGGTGCACCTCGACCTCGTCGCCGCGGAAGAACAGCCGGAGGTCGGGGACACCGACCTGCTCGAGGCATTCCGCGGAGAAAAGCGCACCGTTGAAGAGCGATGCGATGCCGGGCAGCAGGTCATCCTCCTGCGTCTCACCGTCGGCGAAGAGTTCAGAACGCTTCCGGCGCCACACGAGTCCGCGACGCAGCGGGAAGGCGAGGGTGTCGGGGTCGTCGAGGTTGGCGACCACCGGGGACACCTCGTCGAGGTCGTGCCGCCTGGCGCAGTCGAGCAGCGTCGACAGCACCGACGACCCGTCGGGCCGGCCGTCGTCGTCGGCGCACCAGACCCAGTCGGCGCCGAGCGCCAGCGCATGGAGCATGCCGAGTGCGAAACCGCCGGCGCCGCCGAGGTTGCGCTGCGACCCCAGGTATGTGGTGGGAACAGGCTGAGCCGCAACGAGTTCCGCGACCTCGGGTTCGTCGGCGTTGTCGACGACGATGAGGTGGTCGACGGGCCGGTCCTGACCGGACACCACGGCGAGGGATTCGGCGAGCAGTTCGACGCGGAGGTGGGTCACCACCACCGCGATCACCTTCTCCGGCTGGGCGCCCGTCACTGGGCCGTGCCCTCCGCGTCGGCCTTGACCTGCGCGATCACCTTGCGGACATGGGCTGCGGCGCCCGGGCCCTCATAGGCTCCGACGACCTCTTCGATGCCGCCTTCCATGCGGATCTGGCCATGATCGATCCACAGCGCGCGATCGCAGAGCTGGGCGAGGAACTCGTTGGAGTGGCTGGCGAAGACCAGGATTCCGGAGCGTTCGACGAGCGCCTGCAGACGGCCGCGGGCCTTGCGCATGAAGTCAGCGTCGACGGCGCCGATGCCCTCGTCGAGGATCAGGATCTCCGGGTCGATCGATGTCACGACGCCCAGTGCGATGCGCACGCGCATACCGGTGGAGTAGGTCCGCAGCGGCATCTGGAGATAGTCGCCGAGTTCGGTGAACTCCGCGATGTCGTCGATCTTCTTCAGCATCTCCTTGCGGGTCATTCCCAGGAACATGCCGCGGATGATGATGTTCTCGTAGCCCGAGATCTCAGGGTCCATGCCGACGCCGAGGTCGAAGACCGGGGCCACCCGGCCGTGTACTCGGCACGAGCCGCGGGTGGGCTCGTAGATACCCGACAGCAGACGCAGCAGCGTCGACTTGCCGGCGCCGTTGTGGCCGACGAGCCCCACACGGTCGCCGTGCTTGAGGTGGAGGTTGATGTCTTTGAGCGCTTCGACGACGACCACATTCGACGCGTTGGAGCCGATCACACCGCCGGCTGCGCCGAGCACCGACTTCTTCAGCGAACGCGTCTTGGCGTCGAAGATCGGGAAGTCGACGCACGCGTCCCACGTGTCGACCCGGACCCGGTTGTCGCCGTTGTTGTTCTTGGCCATCAGTTTCGTCCCTACACCCAGTACGCCACGCGGGCGCGGTAGTTGCGCATCACCAGCATGCCCAGAACCCAGCCGACCGCGGTGCAGCCGAGGACCACGGCCCAGTGGTAGAACTCCACCGGCTCGCCGAGAAGCGGGCCCCGGGCGATCTCGAGGTAATGGAACATCGGGTTCAGCTCGACGAGCTTCAATCGCGACGAGGTCTCACCCGAGGCGTTTCCGAGGCTCGACGTTGTCCAGATGATCGGCGTCATGAAGAACACCAACTGGACCACGGTGGTCAGCAGCTGGCCGATGTCGCGGAAGCGGGTCGACAGGATGCCGAAGACGATGGTCACCCAGATCGCATTGAGTACGTACAGGGCGATCGCGGGAACCACGAGTAGTACGGTCCAGTTCAGTGGCGGCGGGAAGATCAGGAAGATCACGACGATGATCACCACGTTGTGCGCGAAGATGATCAACGCCCGCCACACGACCCGGTAGACGTGCACGCTGACCGGTGCGGGCAGCTGCTTGATCAGTCCCTCGTTCTTGGAGAAGACCTCCGCGCCGTCGAGGATCGAGCTCTGGATGAAATTCCAGAAGATGAACCCGAGTGCGACGTACGGCAGGAACACCTTGATGTCCATGCCGAACAGCTCGCCGTAGAGCAGACCCATCGCGATCGCGGTGACGCCGGTCGCGATTACGATCCAGAGCGGACCGAGCACCGAGCGACGATAGCGCTGCTTGATGTCCTGCCAACCCAGATGGAACCACAGTTCCCGGCTGGCGAGACCGTCGCGGAGGTCCCTGACACCGCGCGCGAAGGTGCGGGACCCGGAACTGTCGGGACGCGCGGGAATCGCGTCGTCGTCTACTACCGCTGACACGAGGAGTCAGCGTACCCGCGACAGGAGTCGACCGGTTGAGAGGTACTGGCCTCAGAGATATTGCCCGGGGCTGTTGCTGTGCGCTCCGCCGGGTGCCGGCATGCCCGGGGGCAGGGCACCCTGACGCATCTGCTCGAGCTGTGCGCGGGCGGCCATCTGCTGGGCGAACAACGCCGTCTGGATGCCGTGGAACAGGCCTTCGAGCCAGCCGACGAGCTGGGCCTGCGCGATCCGGAGCTCGGCGTCCGACGGCGTCTGATCGTCGGAGAACGGCAGCGCGAGCCGCTCGAGCTCTTCGCGCAGCTCGGGGGCCAGACCGTCCTCGAGCTCGCGGATCGACGACTGGTGGATCTCGCGGAGCCGGTTTCGGGACGCGTCGTCGAGCGGAGCGGCACGGACTTCCTCGAGCAGCTGCTTGATCATCGTGCCGATGCGCATGACCTTGGCGGGCTGCTCGACCATGTCGGCGACGCTCGTCGAATCCGACGTCTCGTCATCGGGTTTCGAATCATCGACGCCCGCGCCCACGACGATCACGTTGTCGGAGTCGCCGGCGCCGAAGGGGCGGCCGGGCATCGAACCGGGTCCTGGTGTGCCATCGATTGCCATGGACTCCATTGTGCCCATTGTCACGGGCGAAAACCTCCCCGGCGTCCGGATCGTGTTCCCGATCTGCACTTGACCGACGCGGTGATCGCCGTGGGGAGGGGCGTCTATCCTCGTGCCCATGGCATTCGACGTCGCCTATGTGCGTGGATTGATTCCATCGCTCGGCGACGGCTGGATTCACCTCGACCCCCAGGCGGGTATGCAGGTCCCGGATTCGGTCGCCACAGCGGTGACCACCAGCTTCCGTCACCTGGCGGCGGCACCCGGTGGCGTGTACCCGTCGGCACGCGCCTCCGCGGAGGTCACCGACAGTGCCCGCCGCGCGATCGCCGATCTGGTCGGTGGCGACGCCGCGGGCGTGGTCCTCGGACCGTCGCGGTACTCGTTGCTGGCCGGACTGGCCGATGCGCTCGCACCGCACGCGTTCGTCCGCGGCGACGTGGTGGTGACCCGGCAGGACGACGAACCGAACATCGTGCCGTGGGTACGCGCGGCCGAACGGTATGCCGGCCGTATCCGATGGGCCGAGGTGGACGTGGAGACCGGTGAACTGCCCGCGTGGCAGTTCGGTGACCTCGTCACTCCCGACACCGAGGTCGTGGCGGTGACCCTCGCGTCGTCGACGACCGGGGCGATCACCGACCTCGGGGAGATCACGCCGCTGGTCCGCGACGCGGGCGCGCTGTTCGTCGTCGACGCCACGAACGCCGCGCCGTACCTGTCCATGGACATTCACGAGTTGGGTGCCGACGTGCTGGTGGTGTCCGCCGAGCGCTGGGGCGGCCCGCGGATGTCGGCGATGGTGTTCCGCGAACCCCGCGTCATCGACCGTCTGCGACTGATGTCGATGGACCCCGCGGCCAAGGGGCCGGCCCGGCTCGAACCCGAACCGCATCAGGGGTCGATGCTGGCCGGTCTGGTGGCCTCGATTGAACATCTCGCCGGACTGGACGAGGACGTCATCGGGAAGCGGCGCCGTCGGCTGGTCGCCTCGCTCGACGGCGTCTACGAATACCTGCAGCGCTTGACCTATTACCTGGTCACGACGCTGACCCAGCTCAACCACATCAACGTGGTCGGCACCGAGGAGAACCGGGTGCCGCTGGTGAGCTTCACGGTCGACGGGGTGAGCGCGGACAAGGTGGTTCTCCGCCTCGCCGACAACGGTGTCTGCGCACTTGCCGATGTTCCCAACCGGGCCCTGGTGCGGATGGGTGCTCCGGAGTTCGGGGGTGCCGTCACGGTGGGGCTCGCCCCGTATTCGACACCGTACGAAGTCGACCATCTGGTCCGGACCCTTGGTTCACTCGCCTGAATAAAGGTCAGCGCAGCCCCGCACGGTATTCACTATTGCGCGCACCTAATTAACGACAATGTATGTTGTCGTGTTGTGTCGGAGAAAACGGACGATCCAGCAGCAGGTCCTCCACGATCGCTCACCTCGGCCGAGGCCGAGAGCTGGCTCAACCTCGTCGACGGCGGGTGGGCCCTGTTCGCGCGCATCAATGACGAGTTCGTGAAGCGGGGACTGTCGTTGTCCGACCTGCGCATCCTCGAGGCGATCTCGCAGTCGCCGAAGCTGGGGGTCAGTGAGGTCGCCGACACGGTGCACATGCGGGTGAGCACCGTGTCGCGCATCATCGCGCGGCTCAGCGAGGTCGGCGACGTCGAACGCCTCGAATCCAAGGCCGACGGCCGGCACCGCCTCGTCCATCTGACCGACCAGGGGCGCAAGACCCTGATCGCGCACGTCACCCTCCGTGACCGGGTCATCCGGAAGTTCGTCGTCGACGCGATGAGCCCCGACGAGTTCGCCGCGCTGGGCACCGCCTTCCGCAAGATCCGGGCGGCGGTCGACGCCCCGGACGGGGAATCCGCCCCCGCTTCCTGATCCGAAAGAGCGCAACGCACCCAGGTCTGCTGCCTGAGGTGCGAGGAGCGCAAGCCGCCGGGCTGAGTAAGCGACGAAGGAGCGCATCGAAGTCGACGAGCCTCGAAGGCCTGGTGAGACACCGTCGCCCACCCAACCACCGGTCGACGTCAACCCGACCGGCAGACGTCGACCGACGTCTGCGGGTCGAGTTGAGGTTCGGCAGTTGGAGCTCCGGACGCTCCTGAAGGGAGCGGACCCTTCGACCCTCCACGAAGGGCTCGCGACTACTCGACCGTCAGCAGGACCTTCCCGATGGCGTCCCCGCTGTTGAGGTGGTCGTGGGCGGCGGCGGCGTCGGCGAGCGGGAAAGTGCGGTCGACCACCGGCTTCACCTTCCCGGACTCGATCAGCGGCCAGGTGCGACCGACCGTCGCCGCGACCACCTCGGCCTTGCCGCCCGGACCGTGGACGGGCCGGGCGCGCAGTGTCGTACCCATCACCGAGAGTCGCTTGGCGAGCAGTAGGCCGATGGGGAGTTCGGCCTTCGTGCCGCCCTGCATCCCGATGATCACCAGGCGTCCGTCTGTGTTCAGCGCCTTGATGTTCGACGACAGATACTTGGCGCCGATGATGTCGAGGATGACGTCGGCGCCGCCGTTCTCCTTCAGGACCGCGGCGAAATCGTCGCGGGTGTAGTCGATGAGGATCTCGGCGCCGTACTCGCGGCAGCGCTCGAGCTTGGTCTGGTTGCGGGCGGTGACCGCGACCCGGGCACCCATCGCGTGGGCGATCTGCGTCGCGTGGGTGCCGATGCCGCTGGACCCGCCGTGGATGAGCAACAGTTCGCCCGTGCTCAGGTGTGCGGTGTCGAAGACATTCGACGACACGGTGCACGCCACCTCGGGAAGTGCCGCCGCCGAAACGAGGTCGACGCCGCGCGGGACCTGCATCACCTGCTCGGCCGGGACGGCGACCTTCTCCGCATAGCCGCCGCCGGCCAGCAGCGCGCACACCTCGTCGCCCACCGCCCAGCCGGACACCTGGTCGCCGAGTGCGGAGATCCGTCCGGACACCTCGAGACCGAGCGTCTCCGACGCACCGGGCGGCGGGGGATACTTGCCTGCCCGCTGGAGGATATCGGCGCGGTTGACCCCCGCCGCGACCACGTCGATCACCACCTCACCGGCAGCCGGCGACGGGTCGGGCACGTCGTGCACGGACAGGTTCTCGGATTCGACGACGATGGCTTTCACTCTGTCGATGGTTCCACACCGGGGCGCGGGCCGAACCGGTGTCCGCCCGACCTCGATGGGCGGACAATGGCCTCATGTCCACTCTGTTCTGGATCGTCATCACCGTGATCGCCGTCGGCACGATCGCCGGCGGGTTGTTACGGATGCAGGCCTGGCTGCGGAAGCCGGCCCCACCCGAGGTGATCGAAGCGGCGCGGCGTGAACGCGAGGGTGAGGACGACTGACTGGTCAAGAGCTGCCCACGAACAGATGAGTACGGGCGCAACGGGGTGGTGCCAGCCGATGTCCGTGTCTGACGTACTCTTGCTGGTCAGGGAAGCGTGGCAGAGCGGCCGAATGCACTCGCCTTGAAAGCGAGCGTGGGTGAAACCACCGGGGGTTCAAATCCCTCCGCTTCCGCTGCATCTCGGGGGCTGTTGAGAATAGGCGGCCCCCGAGTAGCCGTTGCGTTTTGTCCCGCAAGCCGACACAAACCGCAACGAGAACTCAGGACCTTGTTCCCGCCGATCCGGTTGTGAGGCGCGACACGCACCGGGGAGTCCTAAGATCTTCGCCGTGCAGTACTCGCGATTCGTGGCCATCGGTGACAGTCAGACAGAGGGTCTGGGAGACCCGCACCCGGAGTACGAATTCCGCGGCTGGGCCGATCGCCTCGCCGAGCGGATGGCGGTGCTCAACCCGGATCTGCAGTACGCGAACCTCGCCATCCGTGGGAAGCGGACACGGCAGGTTCTCGAGGATCAACTCGAACCGGCACTCGCTCTCGAACCGGACCTCATCGCCGCTCCGCTCGGTATGAACGACGTGATCGGCCGCTCCGACCTCGACCAGGTGCGCACCGACCTCGACACGATCTATCGGCGGCTGGCGGGTTCGGGCGCCACGGTCATCGTGTCGACCTTCCCGAACATCGTTCGCACCATTCCGTTCGCAGCCCGCAAGGAAGCCCGGTTGCTGGAGCTGAACGAGATGAATCGCGAGTTCGCCGCGACCTACGACTTCCTCCTCGTCGACCTCCACTCCGGGCCGGTGCTGACGGACCCGCGGTCGTGGTCGACGGACCGTCTGCACGCGTCGCCGTTCGGGCATGAGCGTTTCGCCGACGCCGCCGCGCACGCCCTCGGACTGCCCGACAGCACGCCGGACTGGGGCAGCCCGCTGCCACCCGCTCCGACGCCGCATCCGGTGGCCGCCCTGGTCCGCGACACTCGCTGGGCGGTGGAGTTCTTCACGCCGTGGTTGATCCGCAAGTTCCGCGGGGTGTCCCTCGGTGACGGCCGTGAGCCCAAGCGGCCGACGCTGACCCCGATCGTTCGCGATGTCTGAGGCTGTGGGAGCAGGCTTCACGGTTGCGTCGTTCAACGTCAACGGGATTCGGGCCGCGCGACGTCGCGGCTTTGACGGCTGGCTTGCGCAGCGCCATCCAGACGTCGTGGGTCTGCAGGAGTTACGTTGCGGGATAGGCGATGTCGGTGAGTTCGCCGGTTACACGGCGGCGATCGACGTCGGCACGATCCCGGGCCGAAACGGTGTGGCGATCCTGACGCGTCGCGCACCTGCCGCCGTCCGCACCTGGCTGACTCACCCGCCGAAGGCGCGCGGGCTGAACGCCTTCGCACACGAAGGGCGCTACGTCGAGGTCGATCTGGCCGACCGGCCGCTGACCGTCGCCGACATCTATCTACCCAAGGGTGGTTTGCCCGCTGAGTTGCAGCGGCCGGGTTCGATGCGGGAGAAGCCCGACGGTGGTGCCAAACACGCACGCAAGCAACGGTTTCTGGCCGCTTTCGCCCGCGAACTGCAACGCAACCGGCTCGCGGCACGACGAGCCGGCCGAGAGTTCCTGCTGCTCGGCGACCTCAACGTCGCCCATCTCGAACACGACGTGACCAACTGGCGCGCGGCCCGCAAGATGGAGGGGTTCCTGCCCGAAGAGCGGGAGTGGTTCGGTGAGATCGCCGGACCTCGTCGGCTCGTCGACGTGGTGCGTGCGTTGCACGGCGACAGACCGGGCCCGCTGACCTGGTGGAGCTGGGCGGGGGAGTCATTCGTCAAGGACGTCGGATGGCGTATCGACCACCACCTGGCGACTCCCGGACTCGCGCGTCGGGCGCGGTGGGTCGAGGTCGACAAGGAACCCGCGCCCGACCTGCGGCTCTCGGATCACGCGCCGCTGGTCGTCGAATACGCCGAACTCGAAGACGCCGGAACTGCGGCACCGACCGATCCGGAACCCGCAGGTCCTTCGCTCGGCTGATAATCTCCCGCCGGTGACGAGCTCTGCACCGACCACCGGCGACGGCCTGGGCGCGCGCCTCCTGTTCACCCTCGCGCTCCTGTCGGCGACCGCGCCCATCGCGACCGATCTCTACCTGCCCTCGTTCATCGAGGTCCAGGACGCGCTGCACACCGACGCGACCCGCGTCCAGCTGACTCTGACCGCATTCCTGATCGGTGTGGGCGTCGGTCAGATCATCTGGGGGCCGATCTCGGACCGGGTCGGCCGACGTCTCCCGCTGGTCATCGGTTCCGCAGGTGCCGTCGTCGCCGGCATCGTGGTGGTCGCGGCGCCGAACATCGAAGTGCTCATCGGGGCGCGGTTCGTGCAGGCGTTGGCCGCTGCGTCGGGCATGGTCATCGCGCGAGCGGTCATCGCCGACCTCCAGCGCGGCTTCGCCGGTGCCCGGTCGATGACCCTGATGATGAGCATCCAGAGCCTCGCGCCGGTCGTTGCGCCCCTCGTCGGAGGCGTTCTGGCAGGCCATGTTCCGTGGCGCGGCGTCCTGGCGGTGATCCTGGCGACCGCGTGCCTGCAACTGATCGGTGCGGTCACGTCGGTACCGGAAACGCTGCCCGCGACGAGACGCGCGCCGCGGCTTCGGTTCGGGGACTTGCTCGGCCGGCTCAAGCGCCCTGCTTTCATGGCCTATGTACTGACGCAGGCGTTCGCGTTCGGCGCACTGATGGCCTACATCTCGAGCTCCTCGTTCGTGTACCAGAACGTCATCGGGACGTCGGAGTTGGTGTACGGCTGCGCTTTCGCGGTGAATGCACTCGGGATGATGGGTGGCGGACTGGTCTCCTCCCGGCTGTCGCGCCGCCGGGTCCACCCGGCGACGACCATCAAGTTCAGCCTGCCGGTTCTGATCCTGGCGTCGTTCGGGGTGCTCGGCGCGGCGGTGTCGCCGGTGCCGGTGCTGCTGGTCGTCCCGCTGTTCGTCGTTGCGACGGCGATCGGCTTCGTCTTCGGAAACGCGGCCGCCCTCGCGATGGAACACACTCGCGATGCTGCCGGTGCCGGCAGTGCGGTACTCGGCGGCATCATGTTCCTCGTCGGCGGTGCGCTGTCCCCGCTGGGCGGTCTCGCAGGTGACGACACTGCGGTCCCGATGGCCTGCATCATGATCGGCTCATCGATCCTCACGGCCGGTTGCTTCGCAATCGGCCGGCTACACGTCGCGCGCGATCCGGAGTCCGAGGCGGCGTTCGCGACCGCGTGACCCATCGCGGGCTCAGACGACGGTGAGCACGGCCTGCAGATACTCCCACTCCATGTGACCGTCGGTGATGTACCGGTCAGCGAGCGCGGCGATGGCGGTGTCGAGTTCGGCGACGCGGGCCGGGTCGTCGGCGATGTTGCGGAAGGTCACGATCGTCGGGCCGTAGTGGGCCTTGAAGAAGTCTCGGAACGCGGCGCCGTCGGGGAACTCGTTGATCTTCACGGCGGTGGTGGTGAACTGGTGATCGGTCACGCGGCCGTCGAACAGGGACCGCACGTGGTCGACGTTGCCCCAGAGTGGGCCCGGCTGTGCACCGGGAGGCGGCGGCGGTGCGTACGGCTTCATCACGCCGAACAGCTCACCGATGAAACCCGTTGGCGTCCAATTGATCAGGCCGATCTTTCCACCGGTCCGTACGACGCGGATGAGTTCGTCGGCGCACTTCTGGTGATTCGGCGCGAACATCACGCCGACGCAGGACGTCGCGATGTCGAAGTCGTCATCGTCGAACGGGAGGTCCTCGGCATCGGCGGTGCGCCAGGTGATGCCCAGGTCTTTGTGCCGCGCTTCGCCGGTCTCCAGCAACTCGGGTGTCAGGTCGGTGGCGACGACGTGCCCGCCTGCCCGGGCCGCGGGAACAGCGACGTTGCCCGCGCCGGCCGCGACGTCGAGGACCTTTTCGCCGGACCGGATGTGCAGCGCGTCGACGAGTCGCCTGCCCAGCGGGGCGATGAGGTCGGCGACGGCGGGTAGTCGCCCGCCGCCCAGAGCTTGCGGTGGCGCGCCTTGATCTCGGCGTCGAACGGGGTGGGAGTCGTGGTCATGATGAATCCTCGTGTTGGTCGTGTCGATGTTCGTATCCGGACACAACGAGCGTCCGCCTCGTCGACCCCATCCCTCTAGACCAACATCTGTACCGATTCCGGTTCACATTCTGTACTGGTCATCGCGGGGTGGCGGGTGTGTACTTGGAACCGACGACGTAAGGGAGGACGCGATGACGTCGTATGGACAGTTCTGCCCGGTGGCCAAGGCCATGGAGCTCCTCGACGAGCGGTGGACGATCCTGATAGTCCGCGAAATGCTGTTGGGGAGCCGTCATTTCAATGAACTACGACGCGGCGTTCCGAAGATGTCACCGGCGTTGCTCACCAAGCGCCTGCGCAGTCTGGAACGGGCGGGTGTCATCCACCGGTCGGAGGTCGGTGGTCGTTCGGTGTACTCACTAACGGACATGGGTCAGGAGCTGACCACGGTGGTTGAGGCGTTGAGCGCGTGGGGGATTCGTTGGGTCGGGGAGCTCGGCGACGCCGATCTCGATCCTCACCTGCTGATGTGGGACATGCGACGGACCATTCCGGTCGATCGCTGGCCGCGCCGGCGAACCATGGTGCAGTTCATGTTTCGCGATGTGATCGGCAAGGCGCGCACCTGGTATCTGGTGGTGTCGGGGGACGATGCGCAGGTGTGCGACTTCGATCCCGGCTACGAGGTGGATGCCACGGTCGTGACCGATTTGAGAACCCTCACCGAGATCTGGCGAGGCGACATCGACTGGCTGTACGCGCTCAGCGCCGACCGAGCCGAGGTCCACGCCACGGCCGACGTCGCCCGTGAGGTGCCGCTGTGGATAGGTCAGAGCGTGTCGGCGGCGATCCCGCGGCCGGCCTGAGCGGGCGGCGCGAGCCGATTCAGCGCAGGCCCACCGACCGCATCAGGATCGGCCAGGACACCTGCAGCTCGTCCTTCCAGTAACCCCACTTGTGGGTTCCGGAGGACCGCAGATTGGTGGTGTACGGGATTTCCAGCTGGGCGAGGCGGTTGCTCATCTGTCCGGTGCAGGTCCAGCTGCCGAACTCGCCGATCATGCCCTGGACGGTCTCGTCGATCGGGTCGGACAGCAGGTTGTTGTATCGGCCCGGGATGCCGTTGCCCGACGACATGTAGATGGTCTTGCCGCGTAGCTTCTCCGCGTTCACGTACGGATCGTGGGCTCTCCACTCCGGGTCGCCGGGCGGGCCCCACATGTTGGTCGCGTTGCCGCCGCCGCGGCTGACGTCCCACCGGGTGAGCAGCTGGTTCCGGGGGCTGGAGACATTGGCGCAGTCGCTGTAACCGGCCACGCCGCTGTACAGCTCGGGCCGGCGGGTGGCGAGGGTCAGGGCCGCGACCCCGCCCATCGACGCCCCGGCGATGGCGTTGCGCCCGTTGCCGTCGAACTCCTCGTCTATCAGCGGGGGCAGTTCCCCGGTCAGGAACGTCTCGTACATGTACTTCTTGCCGACGCCGGGATCGACTGTGCGCCAATCGGTGTAATAGCTGTGCGGATCACCGACCGGGGTGACGACATTGAGCTTCTCGCCGGCCGCGAGCTTCTGCAGATCTGTCATCGCGTACCAGCCCGATTCCTCGTCGTGCGCCTCGGCTCCGTCGAGCATGTACAGCGTGGGTCGCTTGGTGTCACCCGCCGGATGCTGGACGTCGACGGTGATCTCGCGTCCCATCGACGGCGACCAGACCTTCAGGCGCTCGCGGCCGTCGAAGGCGGTCTTCGACACGATACGAGCGGTGTCCTCGTCGGCGATGGCGGACGGGACACCCGGGATGAGTGCAAGCGCTACCAGTGACGCTCCGACCGCGGCCAAGGCCCCGGTCAGTGTTCGACGTCGTCGCATGCGGCATCCCCTCGTCGTCGGTCGCCAACCCGTCGAGTATGGGTCAGGAGTGACAGATGGGACAGATGTTGTGATCTGATCGCAACGGTGTCGGGAACCGCTACGAGATGTCGCGTCGCAGCGTCGTGCACCGGCCGACGACCGCGAACGCCGCGATGTAGGCCAGCATCACCATCGCGCCCGCCCACTGCGGCAGCAGGTCCGCGGCACCCTCACCCATGCTGGCGAAGAAGCTGGTTCCCACCAGCGCGTCGGCCGCCGAACCGGGAAGGAACTTCGCCACCGACGCCGTGGCGTCGAAGGCGGCCAGGGCGATCCGGGCGATCGGCTCGACGAGCTGGGTGAAGGCCAGCAGGATGACGATCGCGGCGACCTGGTTGGAGACCACCGCGCCGAAGGCGACGCCCAGCGCCGTCCACAACACCATCACGAGCATCGACAGGGCGATGACCTCGATGGTCGAACCGTCGCCGAGGAAGGCGCCGTCCCCGAGAAGTGCGAGGACCGGGGCTGCGGTCGCCACCACCGCGAGCGTGCCGAGGATGCCGTACAGCGCGCCGATCGGGACTCCCGCGATCAGCTTGGCCACCAACAGGACCCCGCGTCGTGGCTCCACCAGGAGGCTCGACGTGATGGTCTTGTGCCGGAACTCGCCGGTCACCGCCAGACTGCCGATCACCAGTGCGAAGACGTATCCGATCGGTGAGGTCAACGCGTAGATCGATCGTGCGAGATCGCCTCCCGAGAGCAGCACCGGCTGGTTCATCGCATTGTCGGCGGTCATCGAAAAGGCAAGGACCGCACCGATGAACGCCAGATACCCGACCATCGCGATGAGCAGCACCCACCACATCCGGGTGGAGACGAACTTGCGGTACTCCGCGACCAGTGCCGCCTTCATCGCACAGCTCCCATCGACGGCGTCGGTGATCCGGTCAGTTGCAGGAAGACGGTTTCGAGATCGGCACCGGCGTCGGCGAGTTCGTGCAACTCGATGCCGGCGCCGAACGCGGCGGAACCGACCGTCGCGGTATCGACACCGTGTACGCGGAAGCCGCCGGGGGCGTCCTCGATGCTCCAGTTGCGGTCGCGGGCCAGGGCGACGAACGACGCGGGGCTCGGGGTGCGGACCCCGACGGCGTGGACGGCGAGGTCCTCGAACTCGGTGAGGGTGGACGCGCGCACGAGTCGACCGTTGCTGATGACCACCACATCGTCGACGGTGCTACGAACCTCTGCCAGAACGTGACTCGACAGGAGCACGGTCCGGCCTTCGTGGGCCAGCGATCGCAGGAGGCCGCGTAGCCAGACGATGCCCTGGGGATCGAGACCGTTCGCCGGTTCGTCGAGGATGATGACGCGGGGATCGCCGAGCAACGCCGTGGCCAGGCCCAGGCGCTGGCGCATACCCATCGAGTAGCCGCCGACACGACGGCCCGCGGCCTCGGTCAGTCCGACGAAGTCCAGCACCTCCTGGCAGCGTGCCGTGGACACCCCGACCTGTGGTGCCAGCGTCTTCAGATGTCCGAGACCCGTGCGGCCCGGGTGGAAGCTCGACGCCTCGAGCGCGGCGCCGACCTCCTGTGCGGGCCGGCGGATCTGCCGGTACGGGCGGTCGCCGATGAGCGCACGCCCGGCCGTTGGCTCGACGAGACCGAGCAGCATCCGCAGGGTGGTGGTCTTGCCCGATCCGTTCGGTCCGAGGAAGCCCGTCACCCGGCCCGGCGCGATGGTGAAGGAGAGGTCGTCGACCGCGGTGACCGCGCCGAAGCGCTTGGTCAGTCCCTCGATCGAGATGGCAGGGGAGTTCAACGTCGTGTCACAACCAATCGCGGCGTCGGAAGGAGATGTAGAGACCCAGCACGACAACAACTATCAGACAGATGCTCATGATGAAACCGAACGTGTTGAGATATCCCGGGAACGGCACGTTCTGTCCGTAGAAGCCGGTGATGGCTGTCGGCACCGCGATGATCGCGGCCCACGCCGTGAGCTTCTTCATGACCGTGTTCAACCGCGCGTCGGCGAGCGTCAGATTCGTCTCGAAGACGGTGGTGATCATGTCCCGCAACGATTCCGTCCACTCCGACGCGCGGAGGGCGTGGTCGTACAGGTCGGAGAAGTGGGGGTCGAGTTCGGGCGGGGCGTGGTTCTCGAATCGACGCCGCTGGATGCCGGCGATCACCTCCCTCATGGGTAACACCACCCGACGGAGGACGACGAGGTCCTTGCGTAGATCGTAGGTACGGCGCTGGAGTTCCCGGCCCGGAACGCGCTCGTCGAAGAGCAGCGCCTCGAGGTCCTCGATCTCGTCGTCGAGACGCTGGACCGCGTCGAAGTGGCCGTCGACGACGACGTCGAGCAGTCCGTGGACGAGCGCGCCCATGCCGTGTTGCATCGCGCCGCTCTCGCGCCAGCGCCGGACGACCTCGTCCATGTCGAAACCCGGGGTCGGACGCACGGTGATCAGGGCGTTCTGTTTGACGAAGATGGAGATGCGGTGCAGGTCGAACATCCGCGCGCGACTGTTCGACGACGCCCGGAAGTCGGTCCCCGCCACCCTCTCCGTCACCTCATCGGCCGCCTCGGTCCCGTCGGACGAGGAGACGCCGTCGTGCAGGGCGATCGCATAGACCATGACGAACGTGTGGCCCGAGTACACCACCGTCTTGACGCGTTCGGCCGCCGCGACGGTGTCCTCCACCGCGAACGGGTCGAGGTCGAGCTCCGCGGCGACCCGCGACAGGGTCTCGTGCGTGGGGCATTCCAGGTCGGCCCAGATGAGGGTGTCGTGGTCGGCGCCATCGAGGCAGTCCGAGATCACATCCAGGTCGAAGCCATCGGGGGCGAACTCGTGAAGGGCCTCGCCGTCCCGCCAGATCTGGCCGCGTACCCGCTCGCTGCCGCTCTGTCCGGTGCCGGCTGCGACGGAATCGGTCATGTGCACATCGTGACACCCCGGACAGGAGGTTGCGCGAGGAGGCGAGATCACGTCCACCCAGGCGTGTCGGAAACCGCGGGTAGCATCGGAGACGGTGTTCGCGGAAACGGGGGCGCACCGATTCTCCCAGGTAAGGCGGCAGTGGCATGGTCGACAACAGCTCGCGAGGGCAGCGGATGCCTGCGCGCAGCAGCGAGCAGATCCGTGAGTGGTGTGATCGGTCGGCGCTGCCGGGCGAGCGCCGCGAGCTGACCGACACCGCCGCACTGCTCATCGCTGCCGGCTACCTGACGCCAGGGGGCCGCGCGATCGTGGTGCGGAGGATCTCCACCGGCCGGCCGATGCCGACGGTGCCCGCCGGGTTCGGCGACCTGCGCCGCCTGCAGAGGGCGATCGTCCAACTCGAGCACCAGCTGTCCAACCCGGTCGTGCCGAGCGTCGTCGGCGCCGTCATGCGGAACCGGCTGAACGGCCTCCAACGACGCCGCGACGACGCGCGCAAGCACATCGTGACCGCCAAGGGCGTCCTCGCCTCGGGGACCCGGGCGATCCGCCGCGAGCGCCGCGAGAACGTCTACCTCGAGATCGAGGAGCGTGAGCGGCTGTTCTCCGGGCTGCTCTGCACGCCCACCCCCAACGTCAACTCCTCGGGCTACGTCCGACGCGCGGGTACGGCGGCCATCGACCGCATCGCCGGGGTCGTCGGACAGGTCGCCGCGAAGTCCGGGAACCCGCAGGCCGGGCAGTGGGCGGATCAGCTCTTCGCCACCGGGCGGGACGCGCAGGCCGGCGCCCCGCGTGCAGCGCACTTCGTCGACGGCTACGAGACGCTGCTGTTCATCGCGGGCCACTACTACGACCGCATCGTCGGAAATCCGGCGTGGCGCTCCGACCACTTCGAGGTGCAGCGCACCCAGGTCAACCTGCATGCGGAGCTCGCCGAGATCGCCGCGGACGTGATCGCGCTCCGCGCGGTCCGCATCGACCTGGACCGCGCGAAACGCAACGGCGGATTCGACCGCACCTTCGCGGCGCAGATCGACCAGCGTGAGACGACGCTCCGCCCGGTGTGGAGCGAACTCATCGACCGGGTACAGGCGCTCGGCGAGGTCGCGCACGTCGTCGAATCGGCGGCCGTCGAACTCCAGGTCCTCGCCGAATACAACAAGGCGTTCACCCTCGACGACCGGATCGACGAGCTGATCGCTCGGTCGGGCGATCGGGAGATCTCCGTCGACAACACCATGCGTCTCACCGAGCAGGTGCGCAGCGGTGAGGAGCAGCTTCGGATCTATCGAGATGTGTTGCAGGGCAACATTGCCCGCATCTCGCCCGCGGTTCCCCGGGAGCTACCGGCTCGTTACGAGCCGTCGTGACCAGGTCTTGAGGTAGTCCTTCTCCGAGACGCTCAGGCGCCGGAGTGTGTGCTTCTCGACGTCGACGACCGCCATCTGGGTGCTCGCCACGCAGGCCGGTCGGCCGGTGGGATCGGCGTGTGCGCCTCGGATCTCGTAGCCGATGGTGAAGTCGACCGAACGAAAGTGCTTGATCCACATGCCGATTCGCAGCGGGGAATCGTCGTGCCGGAGCTGCGCCTGATATCGGATGTCGACGTGGACGATCATCGCGCTGGTGATCAGCGGGGCGTACTCCTCGCCGGCGCTGAGGAGCCACTCGATGCGCGCCTCCTCCATGAGGGTGACCATGCGAGCGTGGTTGATGTGCCCGAAGGCGTCCATGTCCGACCACCGGACCCCGACCTCGGCGACGAATGCGTACCCGGCGTCATCGAGACCCCCGTCCTCGGGCCTGCCGTCGAGAGTTCCCTTCGGTGAGTTCTGCCCGTTCGGTGGCTTGTGCATCGTCGACTTTCACTCGGGGACACCGACTGTGTGGTGTTTGGTCTCGGAACGGCCACTTTCGCGGCCTCTCGCCCTGCCGAGCGGCAGGTAGTCTGACAGTCTAGATGTCCGGCATGCGTCCGAGTCGGTAGGCGCGGTCACATGCATGGCGACTGAGGACTTCCGGTGCGGTCGGGGGATGTGCCGGGTGAGGGAGTTTGACGTGATTTCGAGGCGTTTGATCGCGGGGCTTGCCAGTGTGGTGATGGCGGCTGCGCTGACTCCCGTGGTGGCCCACGCGGCACCGCGGACAACCGAACCGAAACCTGTCGCCCGCATCGCGAAGACCGTGAAGATGAGTGCCCTGCGCACCGACATCTGGGTGTACTCCCCGGCCATGAACGACCGCATACGCGTGTCCGTCCTGACTCCCGCAGGCGCGACGTACCCACGGTCGACGGTGTACATGCTCGACGGCGCCGGCAACTACAAGGACATAAGCGACTGGATCACCAAGGGGCGGGCCGGCCGATTCTTCGCGGACAAGAACGTCAACGTGGTGCTGCCCGCGGGAGCCTCGGGCACCTTCTACACCGACTGGAAGCAGCGTGACGCCAAGCTCGGCAAACCGATGTGGGAGACGTTCCTGACGAAGGAGCTGCCCCCACTCATCGACGCGAAGTTCAACGGGAACGGGCGCAATGCGATCGTCGGTCTGTCCATGGGTGGGCAGGCGGCGTTCGCGCTCACCGTCCGGAACCCGTCCATGTACACCGGTGTCGCATCACTCAGTGGTTGTCCGCCCGTCTCGGGTCCGTTCAACGAGGCGTACGTGCGTTCGACGGTCGGCCGTGACGGCGGCGACGCGACCAACATGTGGGGGCCGTTCGGTTCCGCCGGATGGCGTGCGCACGACCCGAACCACCATCTGGACAAACTCCGCGGAAAGAACATCTTCATCTCCGCCGGTTCCGGCGCCATCGGCCCGCTCGACCTGCAGCGCCGGATCGAACCCGAAGAGGGGACCCGCGACGTCGTGACGGCGTCGTCGTCGGCTCTCGAGCTCGGTGCCTACCGCTGCTCGCTGGAGTTCGCGGTCACCCTGCGCGCCGCGGGGATCCCGTACACCGACGGTTTCCGCCTCATCGGCACACACACCTGGGGTTACTGGGAACGCGACCTCGCGGTGGCGTGGCCGACGATCGCCCGCGGTCTCTAGGCGCGCGGACCGTCCCAGTTCTCGGCGAAGGCCAGGAAGACGTCGCCTTCGAGCGCATTGGTGACAGTCACGCGGACGCCGTCACCGTCGAACGGACGAATCACGACTCCGGCGTCGACACCGGCCCGGGCGAAGTCCATCGCGGCGTCGCCCAGATCGAGCCAGACGAAGTTGGCCTGTGAGTCGGGCACCCGGTAGCCGGCGGCGCGCAGACGCTCGGTGATGCGCGCACGTTCGGCGACCACGGCGTCGGTCCGGGTGAGGAGTTCGTCTCCGGCCTCGAGGCTCGCGGTCGCGGCGGCCTGGGCCACGCTGCTCACCGAGAACGGCACGTGGACCTTGCCCAGCGCGGTGATGACCTCGGGGTCGGCGATCGCGTAACCGACGCGGAGGCCGGCGAGGCCATACGCCTTGGAGAAGGTGCGCAGGATCACCAGATTAGGGAACTCTCGGCGGAGTTCGACCGCGTCGTAGGCCTGGCTCTCCGGCAGTCGCAGGTACTCGAAGTACGCCTCGTCGAGCACGACCAGGATGTCCGACGGCACCTTCTGCAGGAACGTGCGGAGGTCGGCCGCCTCGACGACGGTGCCCGTCGGGTTGTTCGGGTTGCACACGAACATCAGTCGGGTCCGCTCGGTGACGGCGGCGGCCATCGCCTCGAGGTCGTAGGTGAGGTCGCCGGTGAGTGGCACCTGGACCGGCGTCGCGCCCGCGACCCGCGTGGCGAGGGGGTACGTCTCGAAGGATCGCCAGCCGAACACGACCTCGTCGCCGGGGCCGCTGGTGATGGTGATCAGGTTCTGGCAGAGGATCACCGATCCACAGCCGACCTGGACCTCGTCCTCGGTGACGCCGAGCTTCTTGGCGAGCGCTGCGGTGAGTTCGACGATCCCGTTGTCGGGATAGCGGTTGACTCCCGCCGCGGCTGCGGCGATGGCGTCGACGACGCTGGGCAGCGGACCCTCGGTGACCTCGTTGCTCGCGAGCTTCACGGCCCCGGGAAACGTCTTGCCCGGTACGTAGACGGGAAGGTCGTCGAGATCGGGGCGGATTCGCAAGCTCACCAGACCAATGTAGGCCGCCCCGCCGAAGGGGCAAAAACCGGCTCTGACCAAACGGTTTGCTTGTGGACGCGACGGGTGTGTAATCTTTCGTCCGGCAGTTCGAAAGGACTCCGCCAAGGAGGCGTGCCAGAGCGGCCGAATGGGACTCACTGCTAATGAGTTGTCTCGCTAAAACGGGACCGGAGGTTCAAATCCTCTCGCCTCCGCCACCGCAGTCGGCCGACGGCGGTACAACTGAATAACACGCGCCCGTAGCTCAACGGATAGAGCATCTGACTACGGATCAGAAGGTTTGGGGTTCGAATCCCTACGGGCGCACTCCAGAAACACCCCGCTACCTGCGTAAACAGGTGCGGGGTGTTTCTACTTCACCGAATCTGACCGGTCGAAGTCACCGAATAGTCACCGTTTTCGTCGAAGTCATCCCACCCTCGCCGGTGGCCGGCGCGAGGAGGTCGAGGATGCCCGACAGATCCGGTGCGACCTGCGCCCGCTGCACATAGTGCCGAGTCGTGACCTCGGTCCCCGAGTGCCCAAGTTGCGCAGCCGCGTCAGTCAGCGACGCCTCACGCTCGACCAGCGTCGCGACCGTCTTACGGAACGTGTGCGGCTTCACCCAGGCGAATGTCTCACCGCGCGCATCCCGCAGCTGCCGACGCACATTGTGCGGATCGCGCAGTGTGCCCGCCGACGACGCGAACACCACGTCGTGCGCGTTCGGCTCGGCCGCAACCTTCAACCGCATAAGCGTCGCCACCGCGAACCCCGGCAGCGTCACCACTCGCCAACCGGCCGCAGTCTTCGGATGAGGCTGCCGCACGAGACCGCCACCGTCGGCCTGCCGGCCCGGCAGCCGCACCAGCGTGCCCGAGATCGTCGCCGTCGCCGGTGACGCCTCGAAGTCGACGTCACACCAACGCAACGCAAGCAGCTCACCGATCCGCGCACCGGTCGCCAACTGTAGGTCGATCAGATCGAGCAGACCACGCACCCGCGGTCGGCCGCCCCTACCCGTCGAGGTCGACGGCTGCTGCTCCCACAGCCGCACGTGCTCCCGGTACGCGCGCAGTTCGTCTAGGGTGAGCGCCCGCACGGCTTCGCGCTGCGACTCGGGTACTTCCATCTCGCGCGCCGGATTCATGCCGGTCACCGCATCGTGTCGGATTGCGTGCGCGAACATCTGCCGCAGCAACGTCCGCAGCATCTTCGCCTTGGCGGGCCTATCCGCGGCGACGTCGGCGACGAACCGGTCGAGCCTCGACGGCGACGCCTCGCGCAATTCGAGGTCGCCGATGCCAGCGGTTATGATCGCGACGTACCGCCGGTACTCGGCGATCGACTGCGGCGACACCTTGCCCCTGGTCTCGACAGCCCGAATCCACTGGTCGGCCAACGTCCGCACCGACGACGACGGTTTGAGCCCGACACCACAGTCGTCGGCGACCCGCGTCGCCCGTTCGAGCACTGCCGCTTCGGCTTTCGCGCCCGACGGCCCGATTGACTGCACTACGCGCACCTGCCCATCACGGCAGCGGACCCGGCACCGTGCACGCCACTGGTCCTTGCCGATCTGCACGCGCGTGACCTTGCCCGGCACCCCGATCTCGAGTCGACGCCTACCCACGGTTCGAACCCTTCCGTCTGCGTTTGCGATCGGGCGGCAGCCGATCCGCCCGTAGCCGCTGCAGGAGTGGCGACACGGACTCGCGTAGCCATTCTTCGTCGGCGTTCTGTCCGCGAGCCTTCGGGCTGTTCGCGAATGCTGGCGGTGTGATCCCGGCAAGGTCGTCGTCGGTTGCGCCCGCGTACCGCAGTAGCTCGACTACCTCGAACATTCGCACCTTGGTCAGCAAAGCCACTGCGTTCGGGCGGAATGGGTCACTCGCGTCGCCGTCGGAGAGCCCGAGGCCGGCGATGCTGACGTTGGGAAGGTCGGCGCCCTCAGCGAGTGCTTGAATTGATGCGACTACTTCGTGGGCATCGACCCACTGCTGCCGTTCGGCCTCGTACTCGCTGATCAACTCGTCGAGGCCGTTCGCCTCGTCGCCGAGCCGTTCGAGCAGAGTCGAGGCAATGCCCTCGGTGTGGATGCCGACGAGATCGGGCGTGGTGTCCAGCGCTGCAGCGAGTGCGTCAGCCTCGGAGAATCGTAGCGGCCGATCGCCGTTCTCGACCCGCGACAGCGTGCCCTGTGACCAGTTCACGCCGGCTTCGCGCATGCGTTGCGACAGATCGCCTTGCGACACACCGAGTTGCGCTCGGCGTCGCTGTATCCATCTCCCGATATCAGCATCAATCACGAGCGTCACAGTATCGCAATATGCAAAGGGTTGTCACTAGAGTAATGCCAATATGTGTATGGTTGGCAATACTGTCAACCCATCGAAGAATGGAATACTTCAATGACCGCACAAGCCAGTACCACCGACGTGCTACTCACCGCGAAGACTGCCGCTCAGCGACTCAGCGTTGGAGTCCAGACACTCGCAAAGTGGCGTAGCGAGAAAAAGGGGCCGCGCTACGTCCTTCTCGGCCGCTCGATCCGGTATCGCACCAGCGATATCGACGAGTTCATCGAACGCAGCATCACCGAAACCGCCTGACAGTCAAGCCACACTCCGATGCCCGCGAACGACGAAGGCCGGCGACGTGTGCCGGCCCTCGAACGCCTCTCCAACAAAGGCGTCGCCGAGTCTATCCGCCCGACAGCCTGCGAGGAATGGCGAGCGATCCCCGGCTACGCCGGCGTCTACGAAGCGTCCAACCTCGGCCGTATCCGATCCCTCGACCGCACGATGGTCAGCACCAATGGACGCACGACACACCGGACCGGGCAACTGATCTCACCCGCCCGAGACAGCGCCGGCCACCTCGTCGTCAGCCTCTATGGACGCGACCACAGCAAGCGCAGTGCCCGCGTCCACAGGCTTGTCCTGGCTGCGTTCATTGGGCCGTGCCCGGCCGGTCACGAAGCACTGCACCGCAACTCCCGAGCCGACGACAACCGGCTCGTCAACCTCACGTGGGGCACACGCGTCGATCTCGGGAGGCTCACGGTCGAGAACGGACGGCACCCGCTGGCCAGTCGCGCGCACTGCGCCCACGGCCACCGCTACAGCCCCGACAACACCCGAATCGTCCAGCGCTCCAACGGTCGCACTGCCCGCGTCTGTCGTGCCTGCCGAACCATCCGCGACAGGAGACCCCAGTCATGAGCCCACGCGCAGAGCGCCGCAATCGGCCACGCGCCGAGATCGCCGACGACATGCGACGAGTCCGCGCACACCAAGACCAGCAGACCGACGGGGCCCAGCAAGCCCGCGAACGCCGCCCAGCCGAAAGAGCGACCACCATCGGTACCGAGGCCGCAACCACCACGCTCGAAGCACTCAAGATCGACCCCGATCCCGACCCCGAGGGCATACCGCTGCCCGACGAACCTGCCGACGAAGGCGGCCTCTCTGCGCATGGCCCGCGTCTCTCCACGCGCACGTCTTTCGCCGATAGGCTGCTCACGCTCTCATCGCTCGCGCGACTCCGCGCACCGACTCCGCTCGTCGATCGATTGCTCTACCGCGGAACGCTCGCCCAGCTATCGGGTCCAGCGGGCAGCTACAAATCGTTCCTCGCGATTGCTGTCGCCTGCTCTGTCGCCGCCGGCACAGACCTCGACGGACAACCGGCAGGCCAACCGGAGCACGTCATCTACGTCGCAGCCGAGGGCGCTGCAGGACTGCGTGCCCGCATCCTTGCGTGGTGTGAACACCACGGCGTCGACCCTGGCGTACTCGATCCGACACTCCATGTTCTGCCCGTACCGGTACAACTCGGCCACAGGACCACCGACGTAGCTGAGGCGGCTGCACTCGCAGAACACCTGCGCGCCGCGCTCGTCATCCTCGACACCCGATCGAAATGCACCCTAGGCATGGAAGAGAACAGCAACACCGAGCAGGCCAAAGCAGTAGACGCCGCCGAACAGATATGCGCCGGCAGCGGAGCAACAGTTCTCGCAATTCACCACACCGGTAGAACCGGCAGCACCCCGCGCGGAGCGACCGCATGGGACGGCGGTGTGTGGTCCGATCTGCGCATTGTGCGAGGCAAAGACCTCGCGGTCACGGTCTGCTGCGAAAAGCACAAAGACGCCCCGTCCGGCTGCTCACACCGCTACCAACTCATCGAGCATCAGGTATCCGAGACCGCTATGCCGCGCCAATCCGAGAACGCGCGAAGCACCCTCGTTTGTGTCTCACGAATGGGTGAGACTTCCGCCTCGGTGAATCAGTCCGACATTCTCATCTGTGACGCACTGCGTCAGCGTCCAGGTCTTACCGCGACCCAGCTTATCGAGGCAGCCAAGGTCCCGAAGGCGACCGTTCATCGTCGCCTAAAGGCGCTGGTAGAGGCCGGAACAGTGGTCAAGTCGGGAAACCGCCACTCGCTTACGTCGACCGCAGTAGCTCAGTGGAAAGTCTCATGAGTCTCACTTCGGTCTCACCCAAGTCTCACCCCACGGTCACCAGTCTCACCCACCACACACCCTTAGGGGGTGGGACTGAGACTCGGGAAGTGAGACGGACATGGTTGGTTACGTTTCTGCTCCGCTCGTACCTCGCTCCGTGCCGCCACGAATCACTCCGCTAACGCTCCGCGATTCACGCCGGACGAAATCGGTGACGGTAGCCCTCTCGCACGCGCCAGCACTCTCACCATGAGCCAAGAGGTTCGCGGAGGGAGGAACGACCGGAGCGGTTCTCGCGGCAGCGAAGCGAGGAACGAGCGGAGAAGAGAACCCGACCACCCGAGCAACGAGACGGGCCGGACGGACCAGGGAACACCCACAGATGGGCAACCCCCACCAGAGAGGAAACACCCCGACGATGACCACGAACCCCGGCGGCTACCCGCCACCCGACGACGAGGATGACGACCAAATTGGGCAACAGTTCCTCGACGACCTCCGCGCCCGCCTCGACAACGCCGGCGAATACGGGTCGATTCCGTGGCGCACCGAACGCGACGCCCAAATGCACCGACTCGCCTCGCTCGGTTGGGCCGACACTGATCTCGCCGCTTACTACCGAATCGGCCGCCCCGCAGTCCGCGCAGCGCTCGCCCGTCACACAACGAACCCCACACCCGATCGGGAGCCGTCCGGCCACCGGCACAGCTATCGGGTCCGCATCCCCGCCTATGCGATCGGTCTCACCGTCGACTACGAAGCGGCCCAACAACTGCACGCCCTCGCCACGGATCACGGACTTGTCGCCCACATCAGCCGCCGCGACCCGAGCGCGGCTCGCAGAACGTTGTAGACGCACGACGGCAGGCCCGGCCGCATAGCGAGACGAACCCGATCGGTGGGCCACACAGGCCGCGACAGCCCCTTTCCCAACAGAGCGGCACAACCCCACAAAAACGGACAACCCACGCGTGCAGACACGCTCGGCGAGGCACTCGACGCAGGCCGGTTCCTGGCCACCACCGACGCCTCACGCCCCTCCGCGCCGGGTCTGGGTGCCCCTCGACTCTGCCGCGAGTCAGATAGCCGGATCAGAATTTGATCACCAAATGAACCGGAATATCCACCAGCGTCATAGCCACCACACCCAGCCCAGCGCAGGGTGAGCGCCGGCGGCCGGCGCGCGGCCGCTTCGACGTGCCTCTGTGTCCGACGACGGTCGCCGTTCTCACGCAATTTTGCAGACCGCGTAGGGCTCGGCCGGCTGCGAGTGGCGCTGTCAGTCGTCGCCGGCCTCGGCCTCGACGTGCGCTTGTCGACGCCGCTCGGCCTCCCGTAGCTGCCATGCGTCGTACTCACGCCGGAACGCCTCACGATTCCCGGTCGCCCAGATCCCGCCTAGTACTCGCCGTCCGGCGTACGGGTTACCGGCACCAGGCCGCGACCGCTGACCCTCCCGGTAGACCTCTAGCGCCTCAGCTGGCGTCGGCAGCGGCTGCAACCAGCGGTCACGCTCTGCGTTGGTCACCCGTCGTCAGTCCTTGTCCCACTCCGTGTCGGGCATCCACGCCTCGCGATGCCCGGCACCGTGCTCGGCGACATGGCGCCGTCGGTTTCCCATCGCGGCCCGCAGGATCTCGGCGTCAGTCGACCAACATGCCGCGGTGACCATCGCCCACCGCGCCGACTCGACCTCAGACCGTCGGCGAATCGGCGGCGGTGTCCACCCGACCGAGAGCGTGGCATCGCCGTCGAGATCGTCGACCGTGAGAACCGTCGACCACTCCACAGCACTACCCGGCTCGATGAACGCCACGAACCCGATCCGCTCTGCGTCACTGCCCGGTCGGTGGACGTAGACGACCACCCGGTGCGCCGGACCGTCACCGAAGTTGCTCACGGTGCCCGAGAACCGCAAACCGCCCTGCGCTGGCGTGACCTCGCCGGCGAACTCCCAGTCGACCGTCGAACGGTTCCACCACGCACGCCCGACGACCCCGGCGAGCGACGCGAACGAGATGCCGGCAGCGATCCACGACGACAACGTGCCCCAATCCATGCCGGAACGGTAACGGCATCTGCACGCCCGACGCGCGACACCCTCGCAGTGTCCTGAGAATGTCCCGACGCGCGGTAGATGTCGCCGAATCCGGCCCGGTCATCGCGTCGTCTTGGATTTGCGTCCGGTCTGCTCGTCGCTCAGGTGAACCGGCAACACCCCGACGGACTCGGCGAACAGCGCGTCGCACGCGGTCGTGATGGCTTCCAGACATACTGACTGCCGCGCCGCTGCGCGTATCCGTTCGTCCTCCGAGGCTTTCCGATCGACGACGGTCGCCGTGTGCTTGCCGCGTGACGCCTCGACCGCGGCCGCTACCTTGCCGATGTGGGATCGTAGGGCAGGGTCGAGGATTTCGATTTGGGCGTGTAGCAGCGCCCGGTCTCGATCGGCGATCAATTCGCGTTGTCTCTGACCGTGTGACCGCCATCGCCATGATCGACACCTGTGCGAGAGCCGAGTGCGCCCGCGCCGCGACGATCAGGTCAGCAACGATCGTCCGCTGCCGATCCCGACGCGCCTCGGCCCGCTGCCCCACGAATACCTCGCGGGTACGGCCAGCGCTGATCAGCACGCCGACGAGCGTCGCGCCGGCGACCACGCATGAGCCAAGGACCGGCAGCCAGTTCTGCCACCACGGCGCACCGCCATCGAGGACGACGTGCAGCGTCATTCGCTCGCCGCCTGCTCGAACAGCGATGCACCAGATGGCGCCGGCACGTCACCGTCGACGTACGCGTGGACGCTCATCGCCGGACACGTCATGGCTTGTGGCCCACCAGACAGCGACCCTTCCGAACCATGCACCGCAACGCGTTGTAGTCCGACGTGCACGTACCCAACAGCTCGGCGTGATCGGACCAACTCCACTTCAACCACCGGGCTGCGCATAGTCCGGTAACGCTCTGTGCGCCCGCGAGTTTCAGTGCAGCCGCTGCCGACTGAATGCTCGCGCCGGTGGTCCACGTGTCATCGACAACAAGGACGTGCCTGCCGCGGACCGCACTCTGCCACTCCGACGGGACTGCGAACCGGTCACGGCGAGGTACATGCGAGCAGCCGGGCGAATATCCAGGGCCGAGGCTCAACAGAAATCGCTCCACACCCGCCTCAGGATTAGCAACCTGGCTTACGGCTCGGGCCAGGTTCCGAACGGGATGATCGCCCGACCGTCCGCGTGAGGACGGGACGTAGGTCACCGAGTCCCACAGGTGCCCAAGTTCCAGCCGAATACAGTCACCATGCAGCAGCGTGCCGACGTTGATGATTAGACGCAGGTTGTCCATCGAGCGGGGATCGGGAGGCGTGGCCTTGTACGACTGCATGAGGTGAACGCTCTGGTGGATGCCGGACGCGTGCTCTCCCTGCGCATAGGTGAACGTGAGCGTGTGGTCACACGTCGCGCCGTCGAGCGTCGCCCGCATTGTGCGGCACTGACCGCAAACTGAGCCAGCTGCAGGTGCCCGGCAGACGTCGCACGTTCCCGCATGACCAATCGCGTATACGTTTCGCAGGAACCCGCCGACCCTGCCCGTGACGACCGCGGATAGCTTGGCCGCAGTATCCGCATCAACCAACGGACGCCAAGAGTTCCGTGACCTGTTCGTCGAGTTCGACGACCTGCTCCACATGACGCAGTGCTTCGTCAGGTGTGCGAGCAACATGCACGCCTGGCTGGCCCACCAGCGCGGCTCCCCACGACGTTGCGAGTGCGACGGACTCGCTCAGCACCACCGCGCGGCCATGTGCGACGGCCTCGCGAGCCTGAATCCGCGTGCCGCTGTGCTCGCCAGCCTCCACGATCACGGTCGCGATACCGTAGGCGCTCATCACCGCGTTGCGAGCAGGAAATGACCACTTGGTCGGCGCGAAGCCGGGAACGAACTGCGACAGCAACATTCCGCGCTGTCCGATCTCGGACTGCAGGTCGCGGTTCGATCGCGGGTAGAAGTAGTCGAGGCCGTTCCCGAGAACGGCGACCGTCCGTCCGCCTGCGCGCAGTGCGGCTGTGTGGGCTGCCGTGTCGATGCCCTCGGCGAGTCCAGCGACGACGGTCAGTTCGTAATCGGTTAGCAATTGCGCGACCCGCTCGGCGAACTGCAGGCCGCGAGCACTCGCCCGGCGCGAACCCACTACGGACACTGCGCGATCATCGGCCGCGACCTCGCCTTGCGTGAACAGCAGCGGAGGCATCTGGCGAACCGATCGCACTTGCTCGGGATAGCTCGCATCGAACAACGTGTGCAGAGTGAACGGCCCCGCCTCCCACTCGCGCAGGGTGACGCGAGCCTCCGCGAGCAGCCTCTCGGCATCGGCGTTGTCGAACAGGCCCGTCGGGTAGTGACGCTCCCACACTGTCAGCGCATCGCCTGCCTCGATGATCTCGGCCGTAAGCTCGGGATACGAGAGCCCGGCCGGCCGCGACTGAACGAGAGCAACGAGTGCGACCCGCTGGTCGTCGGCGTGATCTGCAGTCAACGGGTCGCCTCCTGTCTGTTTCCTGCTGTTCCGGAATGTTCTCACCCGCCACTGACAGACAGATTACGACAGCGACGGTCAGTCTCGGGAGTTGACGGGCGATCGGACGGTTCCGACCCCGGTCACCGAATAGTCACCGTTTTCGGTGGATATCACCGGGTATCTCAGTCTATCGGCGTGATTGTCGAGTCAGCCGTCGCTGCAGCTGAGCGGGTCTCCCGAGCGCTATTGGGATAGCCCGCGATAGCCCCGCTCTCTAGCAGAAGGTTTGGGGTTCGAATCCCTACGGGCGCACAGACAGAAACCCGCCACCGGTTCACAGTGGCGGGTTTCTTCGTCTGCGCCTCACCCGAGCAGGATCAGCTCCCGTGTCGCGCGCGTCATCGCCACATACCGGTCGACCGCGCCTTCGATACCGTTCCCGAAGGACTCCGGATCGACGAGCACCACGAGGTCGAACTCGAGCCCCTTGGCGAGAGTCGGGGTCAGTGACCGGACCCGCGCCCGCCCCTCGAAGTGCGGTTCTCCGATCACACAGACCGTGCCCTCGGCGTGCTCGGCCAACCAGCGGTCCACCACGTCGGCGAGATCGGATCGGTGTCCGTGCCGGACGGGAATTCCCGTGCGTCGCACAGAGGTCGGGACGTTCGTGTCGGGTAGCGCGGCGCGGATGACGGGTTCCGCCTCGCTCATGATCTCCTCGGGTGTGCGGTAGTTGATCGTCAATCCGGCCATGGTGACGTCGCCGAACCCGACCCGTAGCAACCTCTCCGACCACGACTCGCCGAACCCGTGGCGGGCCTGCGCGCGGTCGCCGACCACTGTGAAGCTCTTCGACGGGCAGCGGTGCAGGAGCATCTGCCACTGCGCGTCGGTCAGCTCCTGCGCCTCGTCGACGACGATGTGCGCGAACGGGCCCGCCAGACGGTCCGGGGTGCCGTCATCGGCGACAACGCCGTCGTCGAGCGTGTTGCGCAGATCCTCGCCGCGGAGCATGGTCATCAGGCCCTCGCCGTCGTCGTGCACCTCGGCGGCGATGAGATCGTCGACCACCTGACTCATCCGCTCGTGTTCGGCGTCGAGGGTCGCTCGTCGCCGGCGTCTGCGAAGGGCGGCTTCGGGATCCCCGATCCGGCGTCGCGCGGCGTCGAGGAGCGGGAGGTCGGCATCGGTCCAGGCCTCGGGAACATCGCGCTGCAGCGTCCGCACCTGGGCCGGGGTCAGCCACGGGGCGCACCGGCGCAGGTATGCGGGCACCGACCACAGGTCGCCGACGACCTCTGCAGGTTGCAGAACCGGCCATGCGCGGTTGAACGCCGACGTGAGTTCCCGGTCGGCGGCCAGAGCACGACGCAGTGCCCCGAACGGGACGTCGTCGTCATGCTTTGCGGCGATGATCGAGACGAGTTCCTCCCACACCTCGTCACGGCCGTCGTTGTGCGGCGTACCCGGCTCGGGGACATCGAACGCCTCCGCCCACTCTGCTGCGGTGAGAGTGATCTCTGCCCAAGGGGTTTCGACGACGAACGGCGTCGTCGGTGGTTGCTCGTAGAACGCCACCGCCGGCTCGACGGCCTCGACCATCAGCGCCGACGACTTCAGTCGTGCGACGTCGTCATCGGGTTCCGTTCTCGCCGAGACGCCTTCGGCGACAAGGTCGGAGAGCGTGCAGGTCTGCATACTGTCCTCGCCGAGGCTCGGCAGCACATCGGCGACATAGGCGAGATACGGGCGGTGCGGGCCGACGACGAGGAGCCCTCCGCGATTGCCGGCGAGCCGGGGGTCGGCGTACACCAGATAGGCCGCCCGATGCAGGGCCACCACCGTCTTGCCCGTCCCGGGGCCGCCGTCCACGACCAGCGCGCCACGGGAACCGGCGCGGATGATCGCGTCCTGGTCGGCGGCGATCGTGCCCAGCACGTCCCGCATCCTCGGGGAACGGACGGCACCGAGGTCGGCGATGAACGCCGACTGGTCGTCGAGCGTGGCATGCCGCCCGAGGACCGCCGGGTCGTCGACGAACACCTCGTCCCAGTAATCGGTGACGCGTCCTCGCGTCCATCGGTAGCGGCGTCGACTCACCAGGCCCGCGGGGTCACGCAGCGTGGCGGCGAAGAACGGCGCAGCGAGGGGCGTACGCCAGTCGACGAGAAGGGTCGCGCCGTCGGAACCAGTCAGGCCGAGACGGCCGATGTAGAGCACGTCACCGTCGGCGCCGACGATACGACCGAGGCACGCCTCGAGGCTGAAGCGCTGCAGAGCGCGCACGCGGGACAGGGTCTGGTGGATCTCCAGATCACGGTCGAGCGCTCGTCGTCCTCCTCCGCCGTCGGACCGGCGGAGCGTCTCGATCCGGGTGTCGGCCTCGGCGACGGAGCGGGTGAGGCTCATGGCGATCGCCGCGAAGTGACGGTCGTCCTCGTGGGTGAGATCCGGGTCGGCTTTGGCGGACAGTCGGGACGGCAGGTTGAAGAGGCTGTTCGGTGTGTGGGCAGCAGGGGCGGACGACAGCGGCAAGTGGCCTCCGGTGGTTCCGATGGTGCGGTGCGCGTGGGGTCTTCGGGCAGGTGGGAAGGCGATTCTGCACCCTGAGGGGGGTCTTGCGGCAAGGCCCCGTCCACCGCTTATGGTGAAGAGGGAAGAACAACCCGCGGACGCCCCATCTGTTGCACAGCGTTTCCAGATATGTGAAAGTGTTTTCAGTTCACCTGGTGAACGACTTCGGTGGGGTCTGTCAGGGGGCTGCCGCCCCCATGTACTGGGGGTAGGGGCGGCAGCACGGCGTCGGTCGATCTGTGGACTCAGACCAGGCGAGTCCGGCATCTGCCTGCGACGATCCTCCGCATGGAATTGCTCATCCTCGTGCCGGCCGCCCTCTCCGCCCGCCTCGAGAGTCGTCTGTAGATCTCATTCGTTCAACCGGTTCCGGAACGCCTCGCCGGCCGCCCGACCTGCGATTGGGGACCTGGCGCGGTCAGGTGCATGGACACCCGCCGTAAGGTCGAAGACAGACGACACTTCGACCGGAGGCCGACGATGGGACAGCCGTACGGCGGGCCGAACCGCGACGCCCGCGATCCGCGGGACCGTGGCGACGACCCGTATGGGCAGACGCCGGTGTCTCCGCGGCTGTACCCGCCGCTCGGCTATGCCCCGGACGGTACGGCCCTCTTCACCCCCGGGCAGCCCACGAACACCGAACTCCGGATCGCCGAGCATGCCGCGCGCGAGGAGGCCCGTGCCGAGGCCGCATCGTCGGACGGGCCGGGCGACGAGTCGCGCATCACGAAGGTCTCGACGTCGTCGCTGATCGTGTGTCTCGGCCTCGTCGTGCTGGTGGCCGTCGCGATCGTCGGGTTCAGCGGGATGTTCCGTAACGAGCCCACCGAGCCGCCGCTCGCCGACCCGCCGACCACCATCGACACCGTCCCGCTCCCGCGCACCTTCGAACCGCCGCGGCTGACCCCGGACGGTCCCGGCCAGACCGCGCCCGGCGGCCCCGACGAGCGCGTCAACCCGCAGGACAAGCCGGTGACCTACGACGTCGCCATCGACGGCCAGGCCACCATCCTCTATGTCGATTCGATGGGTCTGCGCTCCGAGTTCGCGCCGTCCAATCCGTGGAGCGTCGAGTTCACCGGTGGGGACAACCCCCTGCGCCTCCTGGTGATCGCGGGGACCGGGAGCGGCGCCAAGTGTTCGATCACCGTCGACGGCAAGGTGGTCGTGGAGGACACGGTGACGGCGTCGTCTCCCCGACGCACCGCCTCCTGTATCGCCTGACCCGGCGGTGACCGGCGTCTCGATGGTGGTCCACCGGGTGAGGTGACCAGCCCGTCCGATGTGTGATCGGGCGGTCGGCTCGCTACCGTAGTCGTGTGAGTTCCCCGCAGACAGCCCCCGAGAGCGGGCGGTCCTCCGCCGCCACGGACGAGTTCAAGACAGTGCTGACGTGGCGTGGCGAGGACACCGATCGACTCGAACAGGTGCGCCTGGTCGTCTCCGGCGCACGCCTGAAGGCCTACGGCCGGATCATCGCCGCCGCGACCGACGACCACGAGGCGTTCTCCGCGTCGTACGAGTTGCAGACCACGGATACGGGTGTGACCAAGCGCCTCACCGTGCATCTGATCCGCGAGGACGGCGAGACCCAGTTCGGCATCACCCGCGACAACGAGGGAACCTGGCTGGTCCGCCGGCCCGACGGCGAGGTCATCCAGTCGGACTTCGAGGGAGCCGAGGACGTCGATCTCGCTCTCTCGCCCATGTTCAACGCCCTGCCGTTGCGCCGCCGCCGGCTCGCCCCGGCGGACGGCACCGTCGATGTGCCGGTGATGTACGTCTACCTGCCCAGCGGTGAGATGAAGCCGGCCACGATGTCCTACACCGCCACCGCCGACGGCATCGACCTGGTGTCCCCGCTGGCCACCACGACCATCACGCTCGACGACAACGGGTTCGTCACCGACTATCCGGGACTCGCCCGCCGGGTGTAGCCACCCGACCTCGTCGGAGCTCTAGCCCACCCAGACCCGGCCCTGGTGGGCCTGGCGGCGGAGTTCTTCCTGCCAGCCCGGCTCGCCGATCGCCACGCCGCTGATGGGCTCCGGGCTGCCCTCGTGCAGTCGCTCGTACGCCGACCGTGCGCGATGGCCGTCGTCGACCAGGATCTCCGCGGTCCCGTGATCACGCAGTTCGTCGCGTGCGGCGATCAGCCGGTCGATGGTCTCGCTGAGCACGTTCAGGACGGCGGTTCCGTTGGCCTCGATCATCGCCCGCTGCAGCGCGGGTGCGGTTCCGGCGACCCGGGTGCCGTCGCGGAAACTGCCGGCGGCCAGACGCAGGGCGAGGTCGCTCTCGCCGGCGCCCACCGCCGCGGTCGCGGCCGCGGTCAGGTGCGGCATGTGTGAGATCGCCGCGACGGCGCGGTCGTGCGCATCGGGCGCCACGGGCACCACCTGCGCACCCGCCAGCCGTGCGATCGACGCGACCGCCAGCCAGTCGTCGGCGTCGGTGTGATCGGTCGTCGTGACCGCCCACATCGCACCCCGGAACAGGGTCGGGTCGGTCGCCGACCAGCCGGATCGGCTCGTCCCGGCCATCGGATGCCCGCCGACGTAGCGAGCACCGGGATGCGCCCGCGCGATCACCTTCTCGACTTCCTGCTTGACGCTGATGACGTCGGTCAGCAGGACCCCCGGTGCGTGTTCGGAGATGTCCGACACGATGGGTTCGATGGTCGTCACCGGCGTCGCCAGCACGACCACCGCGTCCGTCTCGGCGGCGCGACGCAGTGTGGCGACGAGATCCGTCGACGCCCGGTACCCGTCGGCGGTCGCCGCGTCGACGGTCGCCGACGACCGGTTGTAGCCGAACGCGTCGTGCCCGGCGTCGTGCAGGACCCGTAACAGCGAGCCGCCGATCAGCCCCAGCCCCAGCACGCACACCGGCGTCGTGGGCGCGGAAGGTGAGGACGACGAGTCAGCAGTCACGCTGACAACGTTCCCATACCTCGATCACCGCCCACACCTTGATCTCACCAGTCCGGGACTTGGGACGAGCGGTGATAGCGGCTACGGTTTGCTGCATGGCCGGTGCCGGATTTGGGAAGTCGGGGTCGAACGCGCAGGACGTGGACGACGACATCGACGGTTTCGCCGTTGCGGTGGTGCGCGACGAGAGTGGCTGGAAAGTCACTGCGCTGAAGCCGTCTGCGCTCTCCGATCTCGAGGACGCCGAGCGACAACTGCTCGAGCTCCGTTCCGCCGGTGCGGTCTTCGGTCTGCTCGACGTCGACGACGAGTTCTTCATCGTCGTCCGTCCCGCGCCGGCGGGCGCGCGACTGCTGCTCTCCGACGCGACCGCGGCGATCGACTACGACGTCGCAGCCGATGTTCTCGACGCACTGAACCTCGACGTACCCGACATCGACCCGGATGAGCTCGACACCGTCGACCCGTGGGAGGAAGGTGACCTCGCGGTTCTCGCCGACCTGGGCTTGCCCGACGCGGTCATGAGCGTCATCGTCGGCGACACCGACCTCTACGCCGACGAACAGCTCGGCATGATCGCCGCCCGACTCGGCTTCGCCGACGAACTGGGCAAGGTTCTCGACTCGCTCGGCCACTGACCGGCGTCGACGCACGATGAGTGCCCCCGCCTGGGAGAACATGGTCCGCGCGGCGCTCGAAGCCGCGTCGTCGTCGGGAACCGACGACGTCCCGATCGGTGCCGTGGTCTTCGACCCCGAGGGTGTCGAACTCGCGCGCGCGGCCAACCGTCGCGAAGCCGACGGTGACCCGACCGCTCACGCCGAAGTGCTCGCCCTGCGCGCCGCCGCCCGGGCGTTCGGCGACGGGTGGCGACTCCCCGGCTGCACGATCGCGGTGACCGTCGAGCCGTGCACGATGTGTGCCGGCGCCATCACGCTGTCCCGCGTCGACGCGTTGGTGTTCGGGGCGTGGGAACCCAAGACCGGGGCCGTGGGGTCCCTGTGGGACGTCGTGCGCGACCCACGGCTCACGCACCGCCCCCAGGTGAAGGGCGGCGTCCTCGAGGCCGAGTGCCGGACGCTGATGGTCGATTTCTTCGCCTCGCGACGGGACCGCTGAACCGGGCCGTCGGGGGTGCGGGGACAAAAGATCGGTGAGATCTCAGGGTCACGACCGATGGTCGGTGCGGCGCTGCTCTGGCAGATTGGACACGAAGTCCTGACCCCGATCCTCGAGGAGTAGCCATGTCCGACCCGGCCGACAAGGTCACCGCAGCCTTCGACACCGCCAAGGCCAAGATCAACGAGTTGGCCGAGAGCGGCAAGGTGCAGGAGGCACTGGGCACCGCCCGCGACAAGATCGACGAGCTCGTCGAGAGCAAGCAGGTCCAGGATGCGCTCGGCACCGCGAAGGACAAGCTGAGCGAACTCGCCGAGAACGAGAAGGTCCAGGAGGTCGTCACCACGGCCAAGGACAAGTTCACCGAGGTGGCCCAGAAGTTCAACAACCGCTGATCCGCCCTCTGACCTGCGGTCCTGCAGGGCAGGGAGCGGCTGTGGCACGGTGGAACACAGGAGTCAGCTCCTGCATGGCGACGCTCGCGTCGAGCCACCGGCGCGTGATCGGTCGCCGAGTTCTTCCACCTCGGCCGGCATCCGGCCGCGCCGAACCTCATCGAGGAGGCTTCATGGGAACCACTGACGACGCCAAGAACAAAGCCGAAGAGCTGAAGGGCCGCGGCAAGGAAGCCGCCGGCAGCCTCACCGACGACCAGGATCTGAAGAACGAGGGCAAGGGCGATCAGGCCCAGGCCCAGGGTAAGCAGAAGATCGCCGACGCCGCCGACGCCGTGAAGGGCAAGGTCGACGACGTCAAGGACAAGCTGACCGGCAACTAGGCGGCCCGCTGCACCCGTTTTATCGCTCTGACCAGCTGATTTAAGACTCACCGCCCTGCTGCGGTACAGTCTTTCGCGGTGGCGTGTCCGAGCGGCCGAAGGTGCAGCACTCGAAATGCTGTGTGCGGTAACCCCGTACCGAGGGTTCAAATCCCTCCGCCACCGCCAGAGATGGCCCCCGTCGTGTAGACGGGGGCCATCTTGCTTCTCGGATGCTGTGTCGTCAGCTGCCGGCGATGTCGTCCCGCAGTGTCCGGAGGGCGTCTTCGGTCTCGGCGGCCCGGTCTGCGCCGACCGCCGTCTCCCATCGCACGCGGATCCGCTCGAAGGCTGCGCTCCCGATCGCGATCGCCTCCCGTCCTCGAGCGGTGATTCTCAGGCTCTTGCGGCGGGCGTCGTCCGCGTCGGCGGCGCGTTCGATGTAACCCAGGCCCTCGAGGGTCGTGATGGTCTTGGCGGCGGCCTGACGGGAGACGCCGAGGCGACGCGCCAGGGAAGCGGCGTTGCCCGCCCCGTTGTCGATGGCCTCCATGGCGAGCTCATTCGACACCGTGAGGCCCGCATGCCCGGCCTGCGTCAAGTCCTCGACGACCTCGCGCGTCATCGCCTCGAAGGTCTCGACCAGCATCCGCGCGAACTGCGCACCATGGGAAACATCCACGTCGCGAGGCTACTGCGCACCGCCTCTATTGACAACCTGGTTGTCATGCCCCTACTGTCATTTGACAACCAGGTTGACAATCATGAGGAGTGGTCATGAGTACCGACACGCGCAGTCCGATCAGGGCAACCGTTCCCGGCGTCGAACATCACCTCGCGCACGTGAACGGAACGGTGCTGCACTATGTTTCGGCGGGAAGTGGTGGTTCACCCGTGCTGCTGGTCCATGGCTTCCCGGAATCGTGGTGGACGTTCCATGAACTGATCCCGTTGCTGGCGGCGAACCATCGGGTCTTCGCCGTCGATCTCCGTGGCTTCGGGGATTCCGCGATCGCGGATGACGATTTCGACAGTGCGACGGCGGCAGAAGATCTGCATCAGCTCATCCGGCATCTCGATGTGGATTCGGTACACGTTCTGGGACAGGATATTTCAGGTGGCGCGGTCTATCGGCTCGCCACGGCGAATCCCGGTCTCGTGCGTACTCTGATCGCGGTCGAGATGGGACTGGCCGGGTTCGGCCTGGAGGGATTCGGGGACGTCACCCACGGTGGTTCGTGGCACATCGGCACGTTGGCCGCGCCGGGCATAGCCGACCTGCTCTTCGCCGGCCGGGAGCGGGAAGTTCTCGGGGAGTGGGCTTTTCCGACGATGACGACCGTCCCCGGGTCGATCGGCGAGGAGGATCTCGACGAGTTCGTCCGGGTGTACTCCCGACACGGTGGTTGGCGCGGGGCGGCGGGTCTGTACCGGTCCATGCTTGCCGAGGGCGACGAGTTCCGGAGGAGGGCTGCCGTGCCGCTGACCATGCCGATGCTCGCGGTCGGAACCTCCGGCGGAGCGTTCACCGCTCAGACGCTCGCCCAGATCTCGGACGGACCGCCGTCCGCGATCGAGTTCGACGGGGTCGGGCATCACGTCGCGCTCGAGGCCCCGGATCGTCTCGCCGCGGCGATCGGTGAGTTCCTGGACGGCGTCGAGCGTTGATGTCGGCGTCTGCGAAGACGTACGAATGGCCTCCCGCGGCGATGCGCGGGAGGCCACGTGTTCGGTGGAACTGCCGGTCAGCCCAGGCTGAACGGCTTGCCGTAGACGGTGATCGTCTGTGAGGCCCGTTCGGTGGAGACGCTGATCTTGGCGTAGGAGCGTGCCTGTGCGTAGCCGGCACAGCCGTTCACCATCATGGTCTCGTCGGTATAGGCCAATGTGCCTTTGCCGCCGGCGAAGTTGATCGAGGACGAATGTCCGGCCGCGCCGAAGGCGTCCTTGTACTCGCGGTCGGTGATCACATAGTTGACCGCCTGGCCCGGGCCCAGGGTCACTCCGGCGCCGGTCTCGGCGGTCATCGAGGTGCTCTGGAGGTCGTACTGCGGTGCCGAACCGCCCGACCTGCTGTTCGAGTTGCCGCCGAGCGTCAGCTGACAGCCGACGATGTAGCCCGAGCCGACACCGATCTGCGCGGACTTGTCGGAGGTGCTCACGACGTACTTGCCGGAGACCCAGGCGTTCCGGTGCAGGGGAGTACCGCCCAAGGACGGGTTGATGCGGGCCGATTCGTTGCTGCGGGTGATGGTCACCGCCGTACCGTCTTTCAGCTTCTTGGTGACGGTCTGTCCGGGAAGGCGGACGGTGGTGTCGGCGCTGGCCGGCGCACCCACCATCGCGGGACCGGCCGTCGCACAGGCGAGCGCCAATGCGGATGCGACGATGCGACGGACGCGCGGGCTACGGCACTTGCTGACGGTCATGGAGGCCTCGATTCGACGAGTCGGGTTGCGGAACAAATGTTTTGCGGTCATCCGATGGAGAAGGGCTTGCCATACAGGTTCACCTTCTGATGCACCTCGCCGGTGGTCTCGATGGTGGTGAACGCGCGCGCTTGCGCGTAACCGGCGCAATCCTGCACATCGATCTGCGCATTGTCGTAACCCAGGTGATAGGTACCCGGCTTCTCGATGTTCTTGGTGCCCAACGGAACGAACTTGACCTCGCCCGCCGCCAGCGGGACGGTGAGGGTTCCCGACACGGAAGGCGCGGTGGGTGTCAGGGAGCCGGACAGCCCGCCCTGCAGTCCCTTGACGTTCACCTGGCAGCCGACGATGTAGCCGGTCGACAGGGTGGCGGCCGCCCCGTTGGTCGCTGTCCCGTTGCTGCCCGGGAGCTCGGACTCGCCGGCCGCACCAGCGCTGGGGCCGGCCTTCGAGGGCTTGAGATGGGGTGCGTACAAGGTGATCTGGCCGCTCACCCAAGTGGTCCGCGAGGTGCCGTTGGCGGCCATCGACGGGGAGACCCGCGCGGTCTCCTCGGAACGGACGATGCGGATGCCGTCGCCGGAAGCGGTGCCGTTCGGCAATCGGGTGAAGGCGTCCGCGCCTGCGGCGGCGGCGCCGGCGAGCAGGGCGGTCGTCACCGAGCCGCCGACGACCGCGGATATCCCGATCGTCCTCAGGGATGGGTGTGTCATGTGCGTGTTCTCCTCATTCATCTCCCCGGATGGGGTTGTCGCATGCATCGAGAACTCATCGCAGTGGGATGGCCCGACAAACTGCGGCAGGATCGTGAACGTGGTGAACGTACCCTAAGAAGCTGATTAGTGAAAAGCTATGTAAGGGGTTGACACATATGGGCGTAGTGAAGGTAGCCTAACCTCCACAAGGTGTTGCGAGCACCTTCGGTGCCGGCCGTTGCGGATCGCCGCGGATTCCGTGAGAAGCGTTGTTGTGCAAGGGAAGTCGCGACACATGATGAGGATGTGTGGACAAGGCGGGTGAGCCGCTGTCGGTGCCGAGCGCGGCCCACGGCTCTCTGGACGATCTGCGCGAAGCCGTGTGGCCTCAGCCGAGTGCTTCGTCGAGCAGGTCCGCGAGCGTGGGCTCCTTCCGCAACCGTACGAGTTCCAGAACATCCTCGCGACTGGAACCCGGAGGCAACCAGAGGGATTCGACCGCTATCTGCAGGAGGCGATTCGTGGAGATCCGGGTGGGTCGTCGACCGAGTCGGACCAGAACGTCCGCAGCCGTACTCCGGGAGTCGCCGATCCTCGCCCGGCGCACGTCGAAGGAGCCGGGTCCGAAATCCAGGAACACCGGCGTGCCGGATTCCAGTCCGAGGGCGTCGGTGAAGCGTTTGATGGAACCCGAACGTGCCTGCACCGACGCCCACGTGAATGTCTGTGGGCCGAGGGGAGACTCGAGTGTCACCGGTGACCCGGGTCCGACGCCCAGGAGCCCGGCCAGCGCGCTGGGGATGTTGAATCCGGTTCCGCGGCACTGGGCAGCGGTGACGGCCGTCGCCCAATGCACCACCTCGCCGTCGCGGTAGAGCCCGCGCGTCCGACCTGGAGATCGACGGGGGCGGACCGCTCGCTCGCGCCGCGTGACGATGCCCTCGCGCGTCTGGTATTCGCCTGCGCCGGCATAGGACCGGATGCTCGCCGGACTGATGTCGTAGCGGTCCCGAATGGTCGCGATGATGTCCTCGATCGGCGCCGATCCGCCGCGTTCGGCCACGATGGCGCCGATCTGGACGCGCACCGGCTCGTACCGCGGGAGGTTCCATCGCTCGAGTCCGTAGCGGGTGCGGTCGGTCTTGACGATGCGGGCGTCGGACGCCAGCACATTGCGGATGCTCGCCTCGGCGCGCGGCAACGGCGCTGTCGCGTCGACGATCTCGTCGAAGCCCAGCGGTTCCCCGGCGGCTGCGAGCGCACCGGTGAAGAGATCACCGGTCGACGCCGTCGCGGAGACCGCATGGCCGGATGCCTTCCCGCGCAGGATCTCGAAGCCGGTGCGTCGCAACCAGCGTTCGGTCGCATCGGGTGAGAGTCGGAGACGCCCGGCGATCGGCGCCACGGGTGCGATCCCGTCGCCGGGCGTCGCCTCGGCCACTATCGCCCTGGTGGTCTCGGCGACGTTCCGGAGCGGTCCGCGGATGATCCAGTCCTCGGTGACCCGCAGGCCGGACGCGGCGGCGACCACCCGCCAGCACGGGACACCCGCATCACCGAACGGGGCGCCGGCGTCCGGGTGGTCGGTCATGAGCGCGGCGACGTCGGCGACCGGTGCTGCCCGACGGCCGATCGTCGCCGACAGTGCTGCCAGTGCCGGTGTCGCCTCGATGACTTCCACGAGCCGCTGCCGAACGGAGCGTTCCATCTGGGTGACCCGCTCGCGGGAGATCCCCAGGAGCTCTGCGACCTCGGCCTGGGTGCGTGGTGTGGCCGAGTAGGCGCGCTCGGTCAGGATCGCGCGCTCCCGCTCCGACAGCGAGGCCTCGAGATCGGCGATCGCGGTCATCGGTGGCTTCCTCGGCGGGCGGCGGCGGGAGTCGCGGGTGGGAACGGTGGCCCCCGTGCGGCGGAGCACCGTCAGAGTACCGATGTCGCCCTCCGCGGATGCGTCGCGAGCCCTGTCCTGAAGTCACACCAGTTTGTGCGCCGAGCACAAACGCCCCTCCCAAGTCTGGCCTCCGAGGCCGTTCCAGATCACCTTGCGGTTGCTTAGTGTTCTGGATCACACGCCGGAGCACAACTGCCCGGCCGGATCGCAACTGTATGGAGGGCCTACCCGTGACCAGTTCCTACTTCGCCTGGGACCTGACGACGCGTGGCGACGCACCGTGCGTTCGCGACGACGCGACCGCTCTCGACTATGTCAACTTCGCCGAGCGTGTCGAAGCCGCGGCCGAGCAGTTCGCCGCGCGAGGCGTCGGCCGGGGTGATGTGGTGGCGACCTTCCTGCCCAATCGGGTCGAACTGCTGATCACCCTGATGGCCGCCTGGCGGCTCGGTGCGATCGCCACCCCGGTGAATCCGGCCTTCACGCCCGACGAGGCCGAGTATCAGCTCGCGGATTCCGGCGCGCGCCTCGTGGTCGGGGTCACTGCGGGCGGGACCGATCCCGACCGCGGCTTCCTCCCCGTCGACGAGCTCGCCACGTCGCCGGATGCGGGCTGGCGACCGCCGGTCGCGCCGAGCTTCGACGACGACGCCCTGCTCATCTACACGTCCGGCTCGACCGGCCGGCCCAAGGGTGTGCGCCTCTGTCACGGAAATCTGAACTACATGGGATCGGCCATGGCGCAGCACTTCTCGCTGACCGAGCGGGATCATGCCCTCCTCGTGCTGCCCCTGTTCCACGTGAACGCCATCTGCGTCAGCTTCCTGGCGCCGATGCTCGTCGGTGGGCAGCTGAGCATCACCGGCAAGTTCTCGCCGAGCCGATTCTTCGACGACGTCGCGCGACTGAGGCCGACGTACTTCTCCGCTGTCCCGACCATCTACGCGCTCCTCGTCTCGCAGCCCGGTCTCACCCCGGCCGCGGTCGGTTCGCTGCGATTCGCGGTCTGCGGGGCGGCCCCGATCTCCAAGGAACTGCTCGACCGGGTCGAACAGGCCTTCGGCATCCCGATCGTCGAGGGTTACGGGCTGACCGAGGGGACGTGCGCGTCGGCCTGCAATCCGATCGAAGGGGTGCGGAAACTCGGCACGGTCGGGCCCGCGCTTCCCGGCCAGCACATCGCCATCGTCGACGCCGAAGGTGCCCAGGTGCCGGCCGGTGAGACCGGCGAGGTCGTCATCAGCGGACCGAATGTCATGCGCGGCTACCTGAATCGACCCGACGCCACCACCTCGACCATCGTCGACGGCCGGTTGCACACCGGTGACGTCGGCCGCCTCGACTCCGACGGTTACCTGACCCTCGTCGACCGGATCAAGGACATGATCATCCGCGGCGGCGAGAACATCTACCCGAAGGAGATCGAGAACGCACTCGCCACCCATCCCGACGTTCTCGAATGCGCCGTCGTCGGCGCTCCCGACGAGCTCTACGGTGAGCTGCCCGTCGCCTTCGTGGTCGCCTACCCGGACCGGGATCCATCTGCCGGCGAGCTCGCCGGCCATCTCGCCGATCGGCTCGCGAAGATCAAGCAGCCCAGTGTGATTCACGTTGTCGAAGCTTTGCCGCGGAACCCCGTCGGCAAGATCGACAAGCCAACCCTGCGCAGCGAGTTGCGCAGTCCCCAACCCATCTGAGACGACCCCGCAGACGATCCACACCTCGCAGCCGTGCCGGCCGGCGAGGCGACCCCCCGTGCGCTCGGCCGCCGAGGCGCCCGAGCGCAAGTCAACTACCACCAAAAGGAGTGCACCGCAATGGGACTCACCCAACCGGATTTCCCCCAAGTGGACCCGGAGACCTTTCTCCAGAGACCCTTCTTCGACCGAATCCGAACACTCGGGGCTCACTGGGCCGACTACGGATTCGGCACGCCGAAGATGGTCCACATCATCTATCTGGCGAAGGTCTTCGTCTTCTACGTCGGCGTGGGGATGACGCTCGCGACCGTGACATCCGGGCTCAACCCGCTGCACGTCTCCGAGTGGTGGAACCAACCCATCGTCTACCAGAAGGCGATCCTGTGGACGGTGCTGGTGGAGATCCTCGGCATCGGCGGCTCGTGGGGTCCGCTGGCCGGTCACTTCAAGCCGATGACCGGCGGCGTCCTGTATTGGCTGCGGCCCAAGACCATCCGGCTCCCACCGTGGCCCGGCAAGGTGCCGTTCACCAAGGGCGACTCACGGACCCCGTTCGACATCGCCGTCTACGCGCTCATCCTCGCGAACCTGGTTGTCGCGATCGTGCTCCCGGGTGTCACGTCGAGCTCGCTCGACGCCGCGATGGGTGACAACCAGGGCCTGGTGAACCCCATGCTCATGTACCCGCTGATCGCGCTGCTCGTCGTGATCGGTCTGCGCGACAAGGTCATCTTCATCGCCGGTCGTTCCGAGCAGTACCTCCCCGCCCTGATCTTCTTCGGGATTCTCCCGTTCGTGGACATGATCCTCGCGCTGAAGCTGCTCATCGTCTCGGTGTGGGTCGGTGCCGGTGTGTCGAAGATGGGCCACCACTTCTCGATGGTGATCCCGCCGATGCTGTCGAACACCCCGTGGCTGCCCAGCAAGGCCATCAAGCGTGCGCACTACCGCAACTTCCCCGAGGACATGCGCCCGTCGAAGCTGGCCGGCGGCGTCGGGCACGTGCTCGGCACCATCGTCGAGATCGTCACGCCGCTGGTGTTGCTCTTCTCCACCAACAAGACGCTCACCGTGGCCGCGGTCGTGCTGATGGTGTGCTTCCACATCTTCATCCTGTCGACGTTCCCGCTGGCGGTGCCCCTCGAATGGAACGTGCTGTTCGCCTACGCGTCGGTGTTCCTGTTCCTCGGCTTCCCGGCCTGGGACGGCTACGCCCTCACCGACACGTCGATGCCATGGGCGATGGTGCTGATCGCCGCAGCCCTCTGCTTCTTCCCGGTCCTGGGCAACCTGCGCCCCGACCTGGTTTCCTTCCTGCCGTCGATGCGTCAGTACGCCGGCAACTGGGCGTCGGCGACCTGGGCCTTCGCGCCGGGCGCCGAGGAGAAGCTCGACCAGCACGTCGTGCGACCTGCCAAGAACACCCGCACGCAGTTGCTCGCGTCGTACCCGCCGGAGGTCGCCGACGTGGTGATGCACCAGCTGCTGGCCTGGCGCTCGCTGCACAGCCAGGGCCGTGCGCTGTACTCGCTGATGATGCGCCATCTCGGTTCCGACATCGACACCTATACTCTGCGGGAGGCGGAGTTCTCCTGTAACTCGCTGGTGGCCTTCAACTTCGGTGACGGACACCTGCACGACGAGCGGCTCATCGCCGCACTCCAGCGGCGCTGCAACTTCGCGCCGGGCGAGTTCACCGTCGCCTGGATCGAGTCCCAGCCGATCCACAGGGGAACTCAGCGGTTCAAGGTGATCGACGCCGCACTCGGTGTCATCGAGACCGGCACCTACCGGGTCGTCGATGCGATCAACGAGCAGCCCTGGCTGCCGAACGGGCCGATCCCGTTCGAGGTCGACTGGACTCTCGACGTTGACGCTCGCCGTGCGGTCACCGATCCTGAGGTGGTGCGTGAACCGCGGATGCGCCGCAACGACAGCGGCGCGTCGCCTCTACCGGCGACAGATCAGGTGCAGCAGTGACCACTGCTGTCGTGGTCGGCGGCGGGCCCAACGGGCTCGCCGCCGCCCTTCACCTCGCCCGCAACGGGGTGCAGGTGCAGGTGCTGGAAGCCGGCGACACGGTCGGCGGTGGCGCACGGTCCGGCGAACTGACGGTCCCCGGTGTCATCCACGACCATTGTTCGGCGTTCCATCCTCTCGGTGTGGGGTCGCCGTTCTGGGCCGAGGTAGGACTCGAGAAGTACGGGCTGGTGTGGAAGTGGCCGGAGATCGACTGCGCCCACCCGCTCGATTCCGGGGACGCCGCACTGCTGTACCAGTCGATCGCCGAGACCGCCGCAGGTCTCGGCGACGACGGGGCCCGCTGGCGGTCGATGTTCGCCGACCTCGCCGAGAACTTCGACGATCTGGGCGAGGACCTGCTCCGGCCGATCGTCAACATTCCCGGACACCCGATCCGGCTGGCCGCCTTCGGCCCTCGCGCGGTGCTGCCGGCCACCGTGCTGGCCCGCTGGTTCCGCACCGAGCGGGCGCGAGCTCTCTACGGGGGGATCGCGGCGCACCTGTTCTCCCGCCTCGACCGGCCGTTGACCGCGTCGCTCGGCCTGATGATCGCCGCGAGCGGGCACCGATACGGATGGCCGGTCGCCGAGGGCGGTTCCGGCTCCATCATCGCGGCGGTGTCGGCCGCGCTGCTCGACGCGGGCGGCAAGATCGAGACGGGCGTCCGTGTCAGCTCCCGTGCCGACATCCCGCCCGCCGATCTCGTCCTGCTGGATCTGTCACCGGCTCAGGTCCTTTCGATCTACGGTGACGACATGCCCGCGCGGGTTCGCCGTTCCTACCGGCGATATCGCATCGGGTCGTCGGCGTTCAAGGTCGACTTCGCCATCGACGGCGACATCCCGTGGACCAATCCGGATTGTGTGCGGGCCGGAACCGTCCATCTCGGAGGCGGCTTCGACGAGGTCGCGTACACGGAGAAGCAACGCGCCACCGGGGTCATGCCGTCACGGCCCTTCGTGCTGCTCGGTCAGCAGTATGTCGCCGACCCCGGTCGCAGTGCGGGCGGTATCAATCCGATCTATGCCTACGCGCACGTCCCCAAGGGCTTCGACGGCGACGCCACCGACCGGATCGTCGCGCAGATCGAGAGATTCGCGCCGGGCTTCCGAGACCGCATCGTCGCCACGTCGAGCACGGGAACCGAGGGCCTGCACCAGGGCAATGCCAACTTCGCGGCCGGGGACATCATCGGCGGCGCCAACGACGGGCTGCAGATGGTCCTGCGACCCCGCCTTGCGATCGATCCGTATGCGACAGGTGTTCCGGGTGTGTACATCTGCTCGCAGGCCAGTCCGCCGGGAGCCGGTGTGCACGGGTTGTGCGGGTACAACGCCGCGGAGTCGGCGCTCCGTCATGTCCGGGTGGGTTCGACCCGATGACCGGTTCGGGTTCGTTTCGCTCGATGTCGACGGCCGCCGGTGACGCCGCGCGGGACCGGTTGGCCGGTGTACCGGCGGCCGCCGGGTCCGAACTTCTCGAACATGCGGCGCTGGTCGCGAAGATGTTGCGGGAGAGTGAATCCGAGATCGTCGCGGAACTGAGCTCGATGATGGCGCGCGAGATCGACCAGCTCGACATCGACCCCAAACTCGTCGAACTCCTCGAGGCCAGTGTCCACGGCAACGTGTCGACGATCATCCATGTCCTGGCCAACGACATCCCCGTCGAGCATCTCCAACCGACCACTGCGGCAGTGGAATACGCGTTGCGTCTGGCGCAACGGGATGTCCCGTCGAACTCCCTCGTCCGCGCGTACCACATGGGCCAGAACAGCGTGATGCGCAGCTGCTACCGGATGGTCGAGGAGCTCGACCTCGACGCCGACGACTCGATGGCCCTGACCCGGCACATCTCCGACGTACTCTTCGGCTACATCGACTGGATCACCCTGTACGTGTTCGAGGCGTACGAGGACGAGCGCCGCCGGTGGCTGGGCGTCGAGGGCAACGTCCAGTCGGCCGCCATCCACGCGTTCCTCGACGGCCTCGACGCCGACGACCGCGACTTCGAGAGCGAGACCGGCTACCGCCTGGACCGGCGACATCTCGCGTTGATCGTGTGGTCGGCCGACGACGATCCGCTCGAGTTGGGTGTACTCACCCACACCGCACGGGATCTGGCCGTTCAGATCGGTGGGGGCGGGGATCCGATCGTCACCGCCATCGACCGGTCGACCGTCTGGGCCTGGATCCCGTTGGCGGCTCGAGGTGGTGACGAGAGCGTCACGCGGGCGTCGGTACCGCCCGGGGTCCGGGTGGCGTGGGGACTCCCGGCCTCGGGTGCCCGCGGATTCCGGCGTACACACGAACAGGCCCGCGCCGCGTACTCGGTCGCGACGGCGCCGGGTAGCTCGGCCGGCCAGGTCGTCGGCTTCGGTGACCGGGGCGTGGCCGTCGTGTCACTGCTTGCACGAGAGCTGGATTCGACTCGGGCCTGGGTCCACGAGGTGTTGGGCGGGCTCGCCGAGGACACCCCGAACGCGGCCATGCTGCGGGAGACGCTGTCGGTGTACTTCGCTACAAAGGAGAGCCACCTCCACACCGCCGAACGGCTGAACCTGCACCGCAACACGGTGAAGTACCGGGTCGGCAAGGCGCTGGCCGAGGTACCGCGCGACCGCGATCGCCTCGACCTCGCCCTGGCGCTCACCGTCTGCGAGTTCCTCGGGCCCACGGTGCTCGACCGCTGACCGGCCGATCGTCGGTCAGTCACACGCGGTGGCTGCCGAGGCCTCCCGTAGCGGCGCGATCTCCTTCTCGATGCGTTCGGTGATAGCCACTCGTCGGTCGAGTGCGTCCTGGCCGATCGGAAGATGCAGGGGCAGTGGATCGTCCGACGACACGATCCGGTGGATGAACGCGGCGCCCTTGACCGGATCGCCGAGCTGGGAGTGGTTGGTCTCCTCGGCCCATTCGAGCGTCGCATGGGCGGGTGTACCGTCGTACGCCGCAACCTGATTCGCCGGCAGCTGCAGCGAGCTGGCGTCGAGGAAGTCGGTGCGGAACACACCGGGTTCGACGACGGTGCTCTGGATTCCGAACGCAGCCAGCTCACCGGCGAGGGATTCGCTGATGCCCGCGACCGCGAACTTGGTTGCCGAATAGAGTGCGACGCCCGGCTCGCCCTCGAGGCCGCCACGCGACCCGATGTGCACGAGTTTGCCGCGACCGGCGGCCCGCATCAGCGGTACGACCGCACGAGTGGCGTTCAGGAGCCCGAAGACGTTGACGTCGAACACCGACCTGGCCTCGGCATCGGTGACCTCTTCCACCGCGCCGAGGAGGCCGCGGCCGGCATTGTTGACCAGGACGTCGATGGCGCCGAAGCGCTCGACGGTCGACGCGACCGCGGTGTCGACCTGGTCGATGTCGGTGACGTCGAGGGGCACCGGGAGGACGTCGGGATGGTTGCGGACGTCGTCGGGGATGGAGTCGGTGTTGCGTGCACAGACGGCGACGCTGTCGCCGGCCCGAAGAGCGGCCCGTGCGATCTCGAGGCCCAGTCCGCGGCCCGCTCCGGTGATCATCCAGACAGACATGTTCGTGTGCTCACTTCCTGTTGGGGTGTGGTGAATCGCCGTCGAGGCGATGACACCCATCGTCGGCGACCCGCCACCATCGGTGAAGAGAGAGTTCTTCCTGGGACAAATTGGGCCACCCTGACCCTTTGACGCAGTTCGGCAGAGTCCGGAGGATGGGGACATGCCCGATCAGCTGGAACCGTCGCTCGCCGACTTTCTCCGCGCGGCCCGTGGCCGGTTGTCACCGGACGACGCCGGGATATCGGACGCGGGTCGTCGCCGGGTCGACGGTCTTCGTCGTGAAGAACTGGCAATGCTCGCCGGGGTGAGCGTCGACTACTACACGCGCCTGGAGCAGGGGCGGAGCAAGAGTGCGTCCCTCGAGGTTCTAGACGCCATCGCCGACGCCCTGCAGCTCGACGACAGCGAACGCACCCACCTGCACACGATCGCCCGGCGCGAACCGACCAGGAGGCGCCGTGCCGACAAGCCGCAACGCCTCCACGAGTCGACCCGGGAGTTGCTCGCCACCTTCGACACGGCGCTGCAACCGGCCTTCGTGCTCGGGCGCCGGCTGGATGTGCTGGGCCACAACCGACTTGCCGGCCTCCTCGTCGCCGACTTCGAGAACATGCCTGCGGCGGTACGCAATCAAGCCCGTTTCGTCTTCCTGGACCCGCATGCACGTGACCTGTACAGCGACTGGGACGGCGTGGCCGCGGATACCGCGGCCATGTTGCGCATGGACGCGGGCAAACATTCCGACGACCCGCGCCTCGGAGCGCTGGTGGGCGAACTGTCCATCCACAGTCCGGAATTCGTCAAGCTCTGGGCCCGTAACCGCGTGCACGAGCGGAGCGTCGGCACCAAGCGGTACCACCATCCGGTGGTGGGTGATCTGACCGTCGCCTATCAGGCCCTGACACCGGGCGACGATCCCGAGCAGACGATCTTCGTCTACCGGACCGAGCCGGGATCGGCGTCGCGGCATGCGTTGCAGCTTCTGTCCGGGATCGCCGACGTGCCGTCGGCTCTGCCTGCGACAGAGACTGCCGTCCGGCGCACTCCCGACGCGGGCGCCTGACCGGCGGTCCGGGTCGGCCAGGTCAGCCGATTGCGGTTTCGTGTTCCTGCGGGGCGGTTCGTCGTGCCGATCCGACGGGAGACAGCGCCAAGGCGATGGTGCCGGTCACGACCAGGTGCGACGGGATCTCGGCGTGCAGGGTGCGGCGGTGGCGGGACAGGTCGACAACGGTGATGTCGACCATCGACCGGTCCGAACCGGCCCCGGGGAACGCGACATCGAGAATCGACGAGTGCAACGGAAGAGCGGCGTCGATGGAGACGACCGCGCGTCCATGGGAGATGACCGCCGAAGTCATCCGGGTCACCAGCGTCGGATACCACTCCGCAGGCGCGCACGAGGACTGGCACATGGGGAGTCCGTCGGCGTCGAGGTAGAAGGCGACCTTGCGCCGCAGGGATTCCTCACGCAGTGAGAGCTCGCCGGCGAGGACGTCGTCGCCGGCGACACAGAGCTCGGCTCCCCAGGTGGCTGCATCGAAGATTCTGGTCACTTCTGACCCCTCTCGGCGAAGGCTGCTGTTCTCACAGTGTGACCGATGAAGGCTCGTTCCGCACGTCGACGCGGCGGAAAGATGTTCGACGACAGGGGGTTTCAGGATCGAATCCCGCGGGAGGGCGGCACGCCGGACCTGGCGTCGATACGACGCGCACGACGATCGGGTGCTCGGACCGCTGATCCCGGCGTGTGCCTTCGATCATGGCGCAACACTCCGGTCTGCGCATCTCGGACACGCCGTTCCCGGTCGTTCGGGTGAACGCCGATACCGGCCGGCAGGTAGGCGAAGGGGCGATGGCGGTCACCTTCGTCCACAGCCGGCTGGCGTCGACCTAGCCGGGCGAGTCCGCGTGGGTCCCGTCGGCACGCCACGTCACCGTCGTCGGGACCTCGTCGTCCCAGGGCTGCCGGGTGACGAGATCGGCGACGCGGACGTAGCCGCGTTCGAAGACGCCGGTCGCCGGATCGATCAGGCGGTACTCCTGGGTCTGACGATGGATGGGCTGGGCGTCGAGCAGAACGATCCGCACTTCGCCCGGCTCGAAATGACAACGCCGCTGCAGTGATTCGATCAGCTGCTCGTTGGAGAGGTGGCCGTCGCCGAAGTTCCAGCCCATCGCGGTGCTGCAGATCCGCTCACCATCGGTGAGCATGAACTGTTCCTCGGGGATTCCGTTCATGGCGCGATGAGCCAACGTGAAGAGCGCGCGACCGTGACTGTTGAAGGAGCGGAACGCATATCCCATGTAGAGCGGGATCTGCGCCGCTTCGGGACTGCCGTAGAACCGTTCGAGTTGGGCGGCCGGCATCGACGCGATGGCGACGACTCCCGCTTCGATCTTCGCCGACGCCGACGGTTTGATGCACCACAGCCCGGTGTCCCAGTTGCCCGCGTAGTACCGCATGCCGGGTAGGAAGGACACCTTGCGCGGCATCAGGTTTCCCACGATGACCGTCGTGGCGGAGACGGCGAACAGGACCACCGGCCAGGGGGATCGGAGATCGGTGAGCCCGACGCCGGGGTGTCCGACGAAGATCGCGAGGATGCCGAACATCATGAAGACGTTCCACTCCAGCGGCACACCCATCGGGATCGACGACAGGATGCCGAAGTGGAAGAGGATCATGATCGCGGCGGCGATCCCGCCGACCCAACCGCCGTGGGAGAAGAACAGCACGATCGGGACGAGCCCCTCCACCGCAGTGGAGAAGTGGGCGATCCAGCGGGAGCGGCGGCCGGGCCGCAGGTCGTCGGGAAAGCTCTCGAAGAACTTCCGTTTGATCTTCGGTGACCGCCAGATCGGGTTGTTGGACATCATCGTCGCGATGACGAAGGGGAAGTGCTTGTTCAGCTTCGACGTCGCCGCACCCAGCCAGATGCACAGGAACACGAGCTTGGCGCCGATGATCATGTCGACGCCGCCGAACAGGAACGTCACGGTGAGTGCGCCGTACACCTCGCCGCGTGCGGCCAGGAAGATGGTCTTGTCGCGTAGCCCGATCGCGGCGAGAAGTGCGAGGATCGTCCAGATCTGCCACGCGGGCAGGACACCGACGGTCGTGTCGAGGTCGGGGATGGCGCCGGACCCGGGGCTGAACAGGGCGATCAGCACGACGGCGATCAGCGCGGCGTAGAGCAACACGTCGACCGGGGTCCTGGTGTCGCCCGCGGTCAGTGGGATGCGCGGCCAGGGTGGTTGCCGGATTGTCTTGGGGCGCAGCCAGTAGAGGATCGACCCGAACGGTGGGAAGAAACGATTGTTCAACGGCCCGAACCCGCAGCCGAACCCCACGACCTCGAAGAGCATGGTGTACAGCACGATCTTCTGGAAGACGATCGGCTCGTTGTACCAACCGGCGACGTCGAAGAAGCCGTCGATACCCGGAGTCGTGATGACGACCGCCCATCCGACGAGGATGAACACGAGGATCTTGCCGACGTAGAACAGGTGCAATGCCACCGGGGTTCCGAACCCGACCTCGGCCCAATGCCGCGCCATCGGCCGGATCTTCTCCGCCCGTGTGCCCTGGCTCCAGGTCGGGAAATCGATGTCTGGCGTGGTCTGCTTCAGGAATCCCATCGTTGCCGAACGTAACAAACCAAGCGATTGCTTGGGGCGGGATCAGGTTTGGTTGCGGCCGGAGCAGGGACGGTCTCGGCGTCCTTCATTCGTGCGCGGCGTCGTAACGCTCCCTGCTGGCGTGGACCTCGTCCATGTGGTTTTCGGCCCAGTCCTTGATCGATGTGATGACCCCGTGCAATGACAGCCCGAGGCCGGTGAGCTCGTAGGTCACGGTCACCGGGACCGGCGGGGTGACCGTGCGGGTCAGCATGCCGTCGCGTTCCATCGAGCGCAGCGTCTGCGTCAGCATCTTCTGGCTGACCCCGGCAAGCCGGTGGCCGAGTTCGGAGTAGCGCATCGCGCGCGGGCCGCCCGGGCAGTCGTTTCCAATAGAGAGTTGCTCTCTCATGGTGGTTCATAGATGGGCCACACACAAGGAGGAGCACACCATGAACACATTTCGAGCAGCTGTCGTGATCACGCCGACCGGTCCCGATTCGATCGAGGTCGTCGACGTCCCGGTACGGGCGCCCGAGTACGGCCAGGTGCGCGTTGCTGTTGCCGCCGCCTCCGTCAATCCTGTCGATCTCGCGGTGTCGTCCGGGTTCTTCCACGAGGTGGGGGTGATCAGCGGCGACGCCGCCGTCGGTGTGGGGATGGACTTCGCGGGCACGGTCGTCGAGTCCGGAGCCGGCGTCGACCTCGAACCGGGCACTCGCGTGGCCGGGGTCCTGACCGGGTTCGGCAATGCGACCGGCGCCTACGCCGACGAGGTCGTGGTGCAGGTCGATGCAGTCGCAGTCGTGCCCGAACAGCTGGACCTCGTCGCCGCGTCGACCGTGGCCATCAACGCCCTCGCCGCCGAACAGATCCTCGACCTGCTCGGTGAACCGCGGCCCGGCGCCGACCGGCTGCTCGTCACCGGGGCTGCCGGTGTGGTCGGCGGGTACCTCCTCGTTCTGGGTCGACGGCGAGGGTGGGACGTCACCGGTCTGGCCCGGTCGACCGACGAGGAGTTCATCCGGGGTCTCGGTGCCGGCTTCCTCGATCAGCCGGAAGGCGGATGGCCTGCGGTCGTCGACGCCGCCGCGATGCACGAGGCAGCGCTTGCGCTCGTGCGCGACGGCGGACGGTGGGTCGGGGTGATGCCCGGTGGAGCGCCGGCCGCCGAGCGTGGGATCAGCGTCGACGTGGTCGACTCCCACGCCGACGACCGGCTCGGGTCGCTGCTGGAACTGGCAGCGGCCGGTGTCCTACCGATCCGGGTGGAAGGAACCTTCCCGCTCGACCGAGTTGCCGACGCACAGAAGGCCGCCGCCAAGCCGGGCGGCCGGGGCCGGTGGGTGATCACGCCGTGAGGATCGGGCCGGCGTGAGCCGCCGACCTATCCGCGAACGGGCGCCGCGGTCGGGTTCGAGTGGTTCACTGGATGCATGATGTTCGTCGCGATGGCCGTCTTCGTGGTGGTGGTCGCGGTGGCGCTCGTCCTGTTGATGTCGATGGCCGTCGGTGCGTTCTCGGCGATGTTCACCGGGATGAGGGACGACCGCTCGCGTCGACGCTCCGAGCGTGACCATACCCGGGTCGGGGCGTCGGAGGCCGTTGTGCGACCGTCGGCAGACCCGCTCGGACAGCTCGCCGGCGAGATGCGGTTGGCGCAGGCCCGACGCTGGGCGTCGTGCCAGGCGGTGCAGGGTCGTCTCCTGGAGCCGACCCGGCCCGACGACCCGGGAACCTCCGAACACCTCGACCTTGCTCTCGACATCTGGAATGGCGGCGACCGCCACGACCTCGAGCGACTCAAGACCGACCGTGTCGGACAGATCGTCTGGACGACGGCGATGGTCGCCGACAGCGTCAGCCGCCATCCGGCATGGAAGCTGGACTTCTTCGACCGGCATTCCGTGCGTGTCGACCTGGTCGGCGAGGTCACCGCGATCGCCACGGCGGCGGTCGGCCTACGCGATCAGCTCGCCATCCTCGGCGACGCGCCGGCGGGGCACCTCGGCGTCGACGACGAGGTGGTCGCCACGTTCGCGGAGAAGTCGCGGTTGCTGTCCGGGCGACTCGACGGCCTCGTCGAGCGTCTGGAGGCGTTCGCCGACTACGCGCAGATCGTCGCCCGCATCCAGCAACGTCAGGACAAGCAGGCCTGGCTCGACAGGGTCAGCGCCATAGACGAATTCGAGCACGTCGTCGATGCGGAGTGGGACCGCGCGGAGAGCGACCGCGTGCGCAACCTGGCCGACGAATCCGAGGTCCTCGCCTCGATCTACCTGGATGAGATTGCGCCGCTCGCGAAGTCGCTCAAGCGGAGGGACGCTGCGTAGGCCCCCGTTTCGTTCCCTGAGGAGCGCCGGAGCTTGCGGAGGGCGCGTGGCTTCGTTCCCTGAGGAGCGCCCGGAGCTTGCGGAGGCGCGTGACTTCGCTCCCTGAGGAGCGCCCGGAGCTTGCGGAGGCGCGTCACGAAGGGGCCGTCACCACCTGGAACAGCACTTCCTTCCGGACCTCGAATCCCAGTTGCTCGTAGAGCCGAATCGCGTTCACGTTGGTCGCGTCCGCGTGCAGGATCGGCGTCGCACCGCGTTCTCGAATGCCGTGTACGAGAGCGAGGACCAGTCGTGACGCCAGACCCTCGCCGCGGTGATCGGGGTCGGTGCACACCGCGCTGATCTCGGTGTATCGCGGAAGTGAGAGTCGTTCGCCACCCATCGCGATCAGTCGGCCGCCGCGTCGGATCCCGAGGTAGGTGCCCATCTCGATGGTGCGCGGACGGAACGGCCCGGGGCGCGTGCGTCGGACCAGTTCGGTCATCTCCGGGACGTCGGCGCCGGTCAGGCGAACAGCGGCATCGTCGGGCTTCGACGACACCGCGGCGTCGATCATCTGCACTCCCGGCAGATGCATCGTCGTCTCCCAGCCCGAGGGTGGAGTGTCGGCGACCACGGGGATGAACAGGGCGCCTCCCGGACCGACGAGCCGGGCGGCGTCCGACCAGTCATCGAGCGTCGGGTCGTCGGGCAGGGCCGCCATCGGGCAGACGTCGGGGTGGTACCGCAGGGCGGTACCGACGCATTCGGCGAACCGTGCGTGTGGGCTGGTGAGGGCAGCGCGGGCCGGGTTGTCGAGTGGTGAGGGGCCGGAACGTTCTGTCCCGCTCCCGGATTCGTCGACGCTTCCGACCACACGACGACGATACCCGGCGGCGGCGCCCGAGTTCGCGCGCGGTCGGGAAGGAAACGCGCACGCGGGAACCAGGCTGTGCAGGCCGGCCGGCCGGTCCGGGCCTTACGATCGGAGCGATCAACACGCTGGTCACGACGCGCCCCCGGGGCGCCCCCGGCGGGAGTCCGGGCAGAAGGAGCCGCACGTGGCGATGAGTGAGAGTGCCTCCACTGGCGTCGACCGCGAGGCGAGGCGAGATCTCAGCTTGATGCTCGTGCTGACGTTCGCGACCGGTGTGGTCGACGCCGGTGGCTTCCTCGGCTTCGACACCGTGTTCCTCGGAAATATGACCGGGAACGTCCTGATCCTCGGGATGGGCGCGGCCGGAGCCGACGGACTGCCGGTGTTCTCGCTGGCCCTCGCGCTCGTGGCGTTCATCGTCGGAGCCGGAATCGCCAGCCTGTTCCTACGTTCTGGCCGGCGCGGGTGGAGTCCGCGGATGACGGCCGTACTGGCGGTGTCGGCGTCGCTGGTCGCCGGCACCGCGGTGCTCGTCTGGGCGGAACCGAAGGCGCACGTGGCAGCGATGTTCGCGGTCGGGATGACGGCAGGCGCGATGGGCATGCAGGCCGCCGCCGCGCGCAACATCGGCGTCGCGGATGTGACCACCGTCGTGGTCACCTCGACGATCACCGCTTGGGCGATCGACATGTTCGCCCGCCCGAGTCGGGCGACGATCCTGAACCGCAGACTCGCGGCAATCGTGGCAATCCTGCTGGGCGCCTTGGTCGGTGCGCTGCTGATCAAGGTCGCATTGTGGGCGGTGTTCGCAGTGGCCGCAGGGGTCAGCGCCGTCGTGGTGGTGTGCGGGCCTGTGCTGGCGTCGGCGAGTGTCGACGGGGTGACGCGGGTGTGATCAGGTTGCGTTGTGTCCCGGCAACCGCGACACAACGCAATGTGATCTTTTCGGAAGCTCCCCGGGAGTGGGCATACGCCAAGAAACGGTCGGCGAACGCGCCGAAGCGCACCCGCCGACCGTCTTTCAGGTCCCGACCGGTCTATCGCCGAGCCCGAGGATTCCGGGAGTCAGTTCAGCACGATCTCCACCGGCACCGCGCTGCCGAGGGTGTGGCCGACGGGTGAACTGGCCTGGACCTTCGCGTGCAGTTCATCGAGCTTCTCGCGCGGGGCGTCGGAGTCGATGGTGACGTTCGCGGTGATCGAGCTGAAGCCCGCGTGTCCTTCGGCAAGCCCGAGGAAGACATGAAGATCCAGGTCGCCCTTGAGATCGATGCGGAGATCCTTGAGCTCGATGCCCGCGATGGTTGCGTTGGCGGCGTAGCCGACCGCGAGGCAGTTGCCGAGCGCACCGAGGAGCTGCTCGACCGGATTCGGTGCGGTGTCACCACCGCCGAGCGCGGCGGGTTCGTCGGAACCCACCGGCGAGAAGTTCCGCACGCGGGCCTCGGAAGCGAAGGCGCCGTTCCACTGGACGTGTGCCGCCCAGGTCGTCCGGGCTTTGGCGTCGTCGGCCTGGATGGCTTCGACGAGCTGACCGACAGCGGAGATGTCGACGTCGTTGAGGCGGGTTGCGGTCTCGGTCATGGTGCTCCTTCGCGAATGATGCTGTGGCATCGAACGTAATGAGCAACACGTTGTGCGACAGCGTTCAGCGTCATGCTGAGCCGAAGTCTTGGCGGGGGTCCGCGACCGGAGCATGATGGTCGCGCCTCGCCGGTCAGCAGTCGTTCGGTTCACCGATCTTCACGGCCGCATAGGCGCACCCGCGTCTGCGTATTCGTTTGGTTGGTTCGAACGAAGGAATCGAGGCTCGTTCGCGCGGTCACGACGCAGCTGTGTCGCGGGCTCGCGATAGCCTGCGGCAAGGCCGGCTACCGATGACGCGAGGTTGACCAGTGACGACTGACGACACCCCCAGTTCGAGCGTGCGAGAGCGGTGCCCGGCATGCCGTCGGTGATCCCGGAGAACCCGCGGTTCGCGGCGAGCAGCGAAGAAGTGGTCTTCAACGCGCTGAACGATCAACTCCTCGACGAGGATCTGCTGGTCGTCGGGCAGCGGGTCACCGATCACTCGAAGGACCACGAGATCGACTTCGTCGTCGCGATCGAGGGAGCAGGGATCGTGTGCGTCGAGGTCAAGGGCGGCCAGATATGGCACGACGGGGAGTCGTGGTGGCAGGAACGAGCAGGACAGGCAGCCAAACGCATAGACCCGGTGACGCAGGTCCGGGACGGCTGTTACGCGCTGCGCGACTTCGTCGAGTCCGATCCGCGCTGGACCCAGGGGCGTCTCCGCTGGGATCACGTGGTGGTCTTTCCGCATTCGGAGGTCGGCCCCGGATTCGCGCTGCCCGACTGCCCGCGGTGGAAGGTCGTCGATCGGACGCAACTCCATGAGCTCATGCCGCTGATCCGGAAAGTCCTGCTGCAGAGAGACGTCGACTGGCCGGGAGTCGACGCGGACGGCATCATCGCGCTGCGGATCGCACTCAGCGGTAGGGGCTTGCCGCAGCGAGACGTCGTCGCCCGTGCGCTGGAGAACGAGAGTGTCGCCGACTCGCTCACGTCGCATCAAGCGGTCATCCTCCGTGCGATTCATCAGCTGAACCGCGTCGAGGTCCGCGGCGGCGCCGGCAGCGGGAAGACGTTCCTCGCCGTCGAACAGGCACGGCGTCTCGCGAAGGGAGGTCAACGCGTCGCGCTCGTGTGCTACTCGCACGGCCTGGCATCGTTCCTCGAACGACTCACCGCCACTTGGAAACACAAGGAGCGGCCCGCATATGTCGGTGAGTTCCACGAACTGGGCATCAGGTGGGGTGCGCCGACCGGCCCCGACGAGCAGGAACGAACCCAGGCGGCGCAGGACTTCTGGGAACACACCCTCCCGCAGCAGATGTACGAACTCGCACAGCAACTCCCACCGGGCAAACGTTTCGACTCGATCGTCGTCGACGAGGCGCAGGACTTCGCCGACGACTGGTGGAAACCGATGCTGGCGTGCCTGCGTGACACCGAGTCCGGGGGCATCTACGTGTTCAGCGACGAGGCGCAACGTGTCTTCGCCCGGCAGGGTTCGCCACCGGTGGACTTGGTTCCGCTGGTTCTCGACCACAATCTGCGTAACACCAAACAGATCGCCGAGACGTTCAAACCGCTTGTGGGGCAGCGAATGCAGTTGCGCGGCGGCGACGGTCGGCGGGTGAAGTTCGTCGAGTGTGACGCCGACGAGGCGCTTGATGTCGCGGATGACCAGATCGATCCGCTGCTCGACGCCGGGTGGCGTCCCGAGGACATCGCCCTCCTGACGACCGGTAGTCGCCACGACGAGCAGAAGGCTCGACAAGCGGAGGGAAACAAGGAGTACTGGGCGTCGTTCTGGGACGGCGAACAGGTCTTCTACGGTCATGTGCTCGGGTTCAAGGGCCTGGAACGACGCGTCGTGGTCCTGGCCCTCAACGAGACCAAGGCGTGGGATCGCTCCCGGGAGCGTCTCTACGTCGGGCTGTCACGGGCGCGTGATGAACTGGTGGTCTGCGGTGACCCGGAGTTCGTGCGAGAGGTCGGGGGACCCCAGGTCGCGCGACAACTCGGCATCGCCGATGCGGGCACGTAGAAGTGACAACGGAAATGCGGAGAGACGAGATGGCAGCGGTGGACGACGTACTGGCGGAACTGGAGTCGTTGGGTACGGAACAGACGCGTAAGACCTACCGGCGGCACGGGGTCGGTGACAACCAGTACGGCGTCTTGTACTCCGCACTGGGGAAGATCGAGAAGCGGATCAAGGTCGATCACGAACTGGCTCTGGCCCTGTGGGACAGCGGCAATCACGATGCCCGTGTTCTCGCGGCGATGATCGCCGATCCCGGGCAGGCCGACCCGGCGCTGCTCGACGCGTGGGCGAACGACGTCGACAACTACACGCTCGGCGATGCGGTCTCGACGTTCGCGACGTCGACGCCGCTCGCGCAGGAGACAGCTGAGCGGTGGATCGAGTCCGATCGCGAGCTCGTCGCCGCGATGGGATGGAACATGCTCGGCACCATCGCGACGAAGGATCGAGACCTACCGGATTCCTACTTCGATCGATTGCTCTCGCGGATCGAAGTAGAACTCGCAGACAGTCAGAACCGGGTTCGGTACTCGATGAACAACGCGCTCATCGCCATCGGGTTGCGCAACGAGTCGCTGGAGCAGACGGCGGTCGCCGTGGCCGGACGACTCGGTACGGTCGTCGTCGACCACGGTCAGACCAACTGCAAAACGCCCGATGCGATCGCCTACATCGAGAAGACGAAAGCGCATCGGGCGCGTCGGAAGAAATAGGTCGGCGGGCCTGCCGCCGAACTACCAGGAGATCTCGATCTCGATCTCGGATTCCTCCTCGCCGCGCTCGAACTCGACCTTCAGCTTCACCTGTGGCGGGACGTCGATGCGCACGGTCTTGTTGTTCGCGACGTAGGACACCTCGTTGTGCCGTGCGATCGCGTCAGCGAGCGCGTGAAGCCGCTGTGCCGCGTCTTCGCGGGACAGCGTGGTCTTGGTCTCGTGCTCGAACAGTTCGTCACCCATGCGTTCATCTGATCGGATCGTGACTGATCGGTCAAGCACGACGCCGGACTAATCGCTCAGCGGTCGCAGGAACTCGCCGCTGACCCGCACGGCCGGCGCCGACGACCCGCCGCCGACGACGAGCGTCGCGAAGGCGAGGTCGCCGACGATGCCGGCGAACCAGCCGTGCGGGTTCTTGTTGTCGCCGTACTCTGCTGTGCCGGTCTTGCCGCCGAGATCCGGGATGTCCTGCAGCGCGGTCGCGGTACCGCGGGTCACGGTGTCGCGCATCATGCTTCGGAGTGCCCGAACCGCGTCGTCGGGAATCTGTTGCGGCTCGGTGTCGCCGGTGGTGCGTTGTCCCTCGACCAGTGTCGGGGTGACCGTTTCACCGCGCGCGAGACTCGCTTCGGCCAGCGCCAGACCGAACGGGCTGACGGTCACGGTGCCCTGACCGATGCCGTTCTCGACGCGAAGTGCGGGGGTGGTGGCGTTCGGTACGGAGCCGGTGACCGTGGTCAGCCCCGGAATCGTGTAGTCGGCGCCGATGCCGAACCGGCGGGCCATCGTGCTCAGTGCGTCGTCGGGGAGTTTGTTTGCGAGTGCACCCATGGTCGTGTTGCAGGACCGGGAGAAAGCTGTTGGCAGAGCCACGGTTCCGAGGTCGAAATCGTCCTCGTTGGGGATCGTTCTGCCTTCGATCGTGGTCCGTCCCGGGCACGGGACCTGTGATGTCGGCTGAACCGCGCCGGACTCCAGCGCTGCTGCGGTGGTGATGGTCTTGAAGGTCGAGCCCGGCGGGTACAAGCCGGTGAGGGAGACCGCACCGGACTTGTCGGCGGCGTCGTTCTGGGCGACGGCGACGATTCCGCCCGTCGAGGGTGAGATCGCGACGATCATCGCCGGTCGTCGTTCACCGTCGACGGCTTGTTGTGCCTGTGTCTGGATGTCCCGGTCTATCGAGGTGCGGACCGGAGCCGTGGCGCCGGGCTGCGCGGAGTCCACGAGATGCGTTGGTGTGCCGTCGCTGTCGACGATCTGGATGGACCAGCCGGCCGTGGTGTCGATCGCGGTACGCCAGATCTCCTCGAGTCCCGACATCGCGGGGGAGTGGAGTGCCTTGGTGGCGCTGAGGAGGGCCCCTTGCTCGGAGGTGGTGACGCCGGGGATCGCCTCGATGCCCCGTTGGACACGCTTGAGGTCGGATTCTCGCAGTCGGATGACGGTCTGGCGCGGTGAGTTGTTGCCGTCGAAGAGCTTGCGGATACCGGCCGCCGTCATCGACGGTTCGACCGGCCGCAGCGCCCGGGCCAGTTGTCCGGCCGAAGTGAGCTGTGCCCGTGCGAGATCGATCAACGTCACCGCCTGCCACGTCATCAGCGGACGTCCATTGGTGTCGAGGACGGGTGTGCGGTAGGCGCGGTCGTCGCTGTAGGAGAAGGACTGTCCGTCGCGGAGCTGCCGGTGCATCACGGAGGGTTGCCACCGCACGCGCCAGCCCGAATCCGTCTCGGTGAGCACGGCGGGCGTCTGATAGGCGGTGTTCTCGTTCCGGATCCGCCACTGGTGGTCGAGGGTTCCGGTGACCTTCTTGTCGTCGACGAGGTCGGCGGCAACCGCGAGCTTCGGGGTGGGGCCCATTCCGTCGAAGACGGATTTGATGGTGGTGCGCGCCGCCGTGGGATCGTCGGTGAGGCCGGCGGCGGCATCGACGTCGCCCCGCCCGAGGGCCTCCGCGAACGACTGCAGGGTGTCCTCCGGTGAATCCTCGGTCAGGAAACACCCGGACAACGTTCCGGCCAGCACAGCGAGAACACTCAGGACGACCATCCACCGACGCATGTGGCCAGACAACCGACCCGAGTCCCTCGGCGCAAAGTCACGACGCGCGATCACGCGATAGCGATGTGCTATCGGTCCAGTTCGTGGGGTTGGGCGAAGGTCATTCTTCGGGAACGCGGAGCTCCGTCACGACTGTCCGGGCCGCCTCGCCGATCGCCCGGTCCACGTGTGGCAATGCCGGATCGGATCGGGCACTCATGGTGAAGACCGCGACGGCGACCGGCAGTTCTCCGGGGAATTCGATGACGCCGATCTCGTTGCGGATCGCGACCAGGGTTCCGGTCTTGCCGGCGACGGTGACGCGCCGGAACGGGAAACCCGACGCCAGGCGTGAGGTGAAGACCTGACGCCGCATGGTGTCCCTGATGAACGCGCACATCTCGTTCGACGCGGCGCGGTCGGTCCAGACCGAGGTCAGCAGCGTCGTGCAATCCCGGGGTGTCGACGAACTCGAGTAGGCGGCATCGTAAGCGCTGATCGCCGTGTCGTCGTCCGGATCTGCGAGAGCGGCGAAAGCCTCTGCCACCGTGCTCGTTCCGGTCTCGCGCTGGAGTCGTTCATGCAGTTCGGCGACGCCGCCGACGATCCGCGTGTTCCTGAGTCCGAGATCGAGCAGGTCGTCCCGCACACGGTCGAGGCCGATCTCGTCGAGGAGAACATCGGCGGCGACGTTGTCGGAGACGGTCATCATCGAGGTGGCGAGGTCTCGACGGCTCAGCGTGACCGGATCGCGTAACGCGGCCAGTCCCGTCGGACCCTGTGCCCATTGCGTCGGATCGACGGTGATAGACGCGGCGAGGTCGATGTCGCGGCGATCCGCGCTGCGGCACAACGAGATCAGGACGGCGAGTTTGTAGACCGACGCCAGGACGACCGGTGCGTCGGCGTCGTAGGAGTGGCTGATCTGTGGCGAGCCGATCGTCGTCGCGTGTAGCCAGCCGGAACAGCCCGCATCGGCGAGGATCTCGGTGACGTCGCTGTCGACTTGTTCCCGCACATGGGCGGGCAGCTCACCTGAGTCGGGGTTCACCCGGTCGCCTTGCTGATCTTCCACAGTGCGGCCGTGGCCACGTCTGCGACCTCGCCGAGCGCGGACTCCCGGTAGACGACGCGGAGCCTCAGCGCGGTGGCGTCCCGTCCGATGGGCAGACACCGAACTGCGTCGAGTGCGGCGAAGCGATCCGGGTCAGCTGTCAGTCCGAAGGCTCGACCACCGGCGACGGCAGCCACCAGGTGCTCGGTGGACGAGACGGGCAGGACATGCGGATCGAGGCCGGACTCGCGGAGGCGGTCGATCAGCTGGTCATGTGCAGGCGGGTTCGCCGCGCGTGGCGGATGGCAGAAGTCCAGGCCCGCCAACTGGCGCAATCGGGGACGTGCCGCGGTGGTGACGGGATGGCCTGCGGGTACGACGACGTGGCGTCGGAACACGACGACCGGACCGGTGGTGAGAGTGCCGGTCACACAGGGCGCATCGACGATGGCCAGGTCGAGCGTGCCCGCGGACACCTGTTCGACCAGACTCACCGTGGTCGCGCTCACCATCTCCTGACCGGAAGCTATTTCGCCGAGGCGTTGTGCGACGGCGGCGACCGCTGCGGCACCGGCGAGAGGTACTGCACCCCAACGCAGTACTTCAGTGCCGTCGTGAAGGCGCCGGGCTTCGCCCAGGAACCGCGCCGCATCGTCGATGAGAAGGCGGGCGCGGGGCAACAGGTCCCGGCCGGCGTCGGTGAGCTCGGCGCCGCGGGAGGTGCGTCGGATGAGCTGGACCCCGAGCTCCTTCTCCAGGCGCCGCAGCCCCTGCGAGACCGGTGGCTGCGTCATCTCCAGCCGGGCCGCCGCGTCGCCGAAGTGGCCTTCTTCGGCGACGGCGACGAAGAATCGCAGGTGCCTGACGAGATCCACGGGTTCCAGGATGGCACGGGAGCGCCGACCCGCCCCGCAAACCCACCCCTAATCCGTATTCCCACCCGCTCGAATGGGGGTGGGAACACGGAAAAGGGGTGGGTTTGCGACTACTGGTGCGATGAAGATCGCCACTGACGATCCTCGGGTTCCAGGATGGTGCGGTGACCAACGGCCCCGCTGGCAACGTCCGAGCTGTAGACCTCGCCGCCGTGAACGGAAGTCACACGGGTTCGATCTGAACCGACTCGAGGTGCGGCAGAGTCGTCGGCTTGGTGTCTGTCACCCGTGCGTACTCCAGAAGAGAGAGCTTGCCGGCGGTGACGAACACCAGTAGTTCCCCCTGATAGTCCCCGTTCACAAATACGCGAGCCACCACATCGATGGGTCCGTCCTTGATGTCGGTGGGCTCGACGTCGTCGGAGGTTGCGAGCGACAGCTGAAGCGACGACGGGGAATCGTTCGTGTGCGCGGTCTCCAGCTGGCGCCCGAGCTGGTCTGCGATCTTGGGCGGCAGGACCGCGATCATCGCCTGGATCAGGTCGTGCTCGTTGGTGGACAACGGTCGGCCGGTGACATCCGACAACAGGGCGGGTTCAATCGGTCCATGCAACACCGGGTTGTTGTAGTGAGTGTAACTGTCCTTCAAAGACTTCGGCGGGGGTCTTCCAGCCGAGGGCCTTTCGGGGACGGTTGTTGAGGGTGTATGCGATGGCTTCGAGGTCGTTTGCAGACCACCGTGACAGGTCAGTTCCCTTCGGAAAATATTGGCGCAGCAGCCCATTAGTGTTCTCGTTGGACGGTCGCTGCCACGGTGAATGCGGATCGGCGAAGAACACCTGCGTTCCGGTATCCATCGCGAACTGGGCATGAGCGGACAGTTCCTTACCGCGATCCCACGTTAACGTCTTGCGCAACTGCTGCGGCAGCGCCGCTATCGACGCCGTCAGTGCCGCGTTCATCGCGATGGCGCCGTAGCCACCGAGTGCCGGCCCGTTCTTCACCGGCGGTTGCTCACCCCACCCTTGCAAGCGTGGGAGATGGACTAGAATCGTTGCGCGACTGCGCCGTTCGACAACAGTGCCGATAGCCGACCGACCCACACCGATGATGAGATCACCCTCCCAGTGGCCGGGGACAGCACGGTCGTGGGCCTCAGGCGGGCGCTGGCTGAGGACGACATCGGAGGTGACGTGACCCTGCGGCTTGTTGCGTGAGCGAGCACGGGGCTCCCGTAATGCCCGCCCGGTCCGCAGGCACGCCACCAACTCGCGTTTGAGCGCGCCACGGCCCTCGATGAACAGGGATTGATAGATTGCCTCATGACTGATGCGCATGGATTCATCATCGGGGAAATCGACCCGCAGGCGCTGGGAGATCTGCTCCGGACTCCATGCCAGAGACCACCGCCGGTCGGCCCGGTGCGGCTTGTTGAGCCCCTTCCACGGCGGCGGCGTGGGGCCGGCGACGATCGTGCCGTCGGGGCTACGGACAGTGCCCGCCAACCGCTCCTGCACGTACTCCCGCAACTCGACGTTGGCCACGAGTTTCGCTGTTTTCGGGCGCTTGGCGGCCTGCTCAGCTTTCCACTGCGCCACCGAGGCTCGATACTCACGTTTCCCACTCCTGGTAGCGGAGTTGCGGCGCAACTCACGCGAAATCGTTGCCGGACTGCGTCCGATCTGCCGAGCAATCTCTCTCACACCACACTGTTGGGCGCGGAGCAGCGCGATCTCTTCCCGTTCAGCGAACGACAGGTAACGACCCGCCGGCTCGTCCAGACTCAGTGGCGTCATTCCGCCAGCGTGGCGGAACCACCGCGACCCCACCGGCACCGACACGCCGACCGCCACCGACGCCTCCGCCGTGCTCATCCCCGTCGCGATCAACCCCCAAAACTGACGTTGCACCGCCCGCGACGGCTCGGGCCGGCCCGGCGAACGCATCGCCGGCCGCAACGCACGATCAGCTCGCCACTGCCGACGAACCCCCGTGGGCGCATCGCTGGTCTTCTTGCTCCAGTCTGCTGTAGCCAAAGCCAACACCTCCAAGATCAAGGTGTTGCGACGACAAGTTGAATTCACCCAGGGTGCCTTTCTTGGAGTGGGGCTACGGGATGTATGCGGTGCCGATCTTGAATACCCCGTTGACGTCATAGAATCCGTCCACCTTGGCCTCGGTGCCGTTGACGACACTGAGTGAGGTCGGTGGCCTCGCACTTCGGTCAGTGGATCAGACCGGGAAAGGGAGAGTCGGTTGGTGATGGAGTCTGATCCCGCGGTGCGCGGGGTCGCGACACGTGCGAGCGTCAGTTCCGCTGGAGGGACCGAAGTTCTGCCTTGAGATTGCGACGAGCACGCAACTCCCAGTTTTCGTATCCGAACTCGGTGTTGAAGATCCGTTCGAGGGTCAGGAAGTGCTCGAGCACCCGAGTCCGTCCAGCGCGGTAGACGCTGTCTTCGAATCTGGAATATTCATCTCGTACGTCGGCGCAGTATCTGGAGTATCGCGACGAATCGCTCGCCAGTATCGACAGGTCGGCGTCGCACAGAGCTGACGCGTTCAGGTCGGTCAGAGCAACGTCGTGACTGGCAGTCACACGAACCAGACGTGCGACTTCGGTCGCGCATGACCTACCCGCCAACATCGTCTCAGCCAGAACAGCAGATTGGTCCTCGTTGTCAGGAGCGCCTACTTCGTAGATCGCATCGTGGAACCAGGCAGCAAGAGTTACGGCTTCGCGGTCGAAACTGACACCTGCAGAACTGAACTCGTCCAGCGCGGTCAACACGGTGCGCAGATGGTCGAGATCATGATATTTGCGATGTGGTTCGCGCCATCTGGAGAGTAATTGCTCTCGTTCGGCCTCGGTCAGATAGGGAGTCTGCGTCACGCCGTCACTCATGAAACTCCCCCTTGGGGAGTCGGGGGCGTGCCGTCACCGGCCAGCCTTGATGGGGCGTCGTTATCGTCCAGTTGTCTGGCACTCGGCTGAAGTCCATCCAACGGCCGTGACCGAGATACAGGGAGTAGGCCTCTTCGTCGGGAAAGTTGCCCATTCGAATGTAAATGGTGAACCCAACGGTATCGCCAACGTACCAGGAGCGGTCCTCGGGGTCGGCCACGAAATCGATTCGCGTGGACAGTACCTGCTCAAGATCGATGACGGAGGATGCTCGGCTAACCAATTTAACTCCTTAGTCGTCAATTCGAGCTGAACTGACCGCGTCGATGAGGGCGGTCCAGGTGGAAACATCCTGGGAACTCGTGGTTCCAGTGCACTGCAGAAGATATGCAACATTCGCGCGCTGGTATAGTTCATATTTGTTTACTGAATACAGCCACTGTCCGGTTGGATCGCGAAAGCTCCCGGCCTGGATGGTGGCGCCCTGTGTTCGTGATGTGATCGGGTACCGGTCTGCACGTTGTTCGGTCCAATCGGGGAGTGATCGCGCCTCTACGAAAGCATGGTCGAACAAGTCATTGACATCAACCGTTGAATCGACGATGAACCTGGTCAATACGACGGCCACATTATCTCTGAAGGCGGCCTCCGTTCCTTGATATGCGGAGAACAGGGCAAACAACCCCAATCTGGAACCCGAGGGGTCGGGCCGGAACCTGGCAGGGTCGACGTCGAGGCGCACGTCGCCGGCGATGGTGCGTGGGTCCACTACGCGGGCGTGGGAGACCGCCATCCGGTGAAGGCGTTCGTAAAGGGACCACTCGTTACTCAATCGAACAAACCGGCTCTTCCTGATTGACGGTGCGTGGAACAGGTTCTTGCGACCACAAGATGTAGGGGTGAGCAAGATCGCGGGGTGTGGGCGGTGAGCCTGGAGATATAGGCGGGTCCTGTGGTGTGAGGATGAAAGCTCTCACACACCCACCCGGACACCAACAGGACCCACGTTGCAGCGTAGCGCTATTGCCGACACCATCTGCCGCACCATCGAGCTCGGGGTGACGATCACCGGTGCCGCCCTCGACGGCGAGGACCGCACCCACGTGTTCTGCCAGGTCCTGGAACCGAAGAACACATGTCCCGGATGCGGACAGCCGGGTCGGCTGCGTGACCACATCGATCGTGAGGTCGCTGATCTGCCGATCGTGGGGCATCCGACTCGGCTGCATATCGCGGTGCCGCGCCACCTGTGCGAGAACCCGGACTGTGCCACCACGATCTTTCGTGCCGACATCTCGACCATCGTGGCGCCACGGGCCCACGTCACCCGCCGCACCACCACGTGGATTCTGCGGGCGATGATCGTCGACAAGATGTCGGTCAAGGCGGTCGCCGCGGCGGTCGGGTTGGGTTGGAACACCGTCAACACGCTCGCACTCGAGGAGGCCCGCATGCTGGCGTCCGCACCGGCCCGCCTGGACGGTGTGCGGGTCCTTGGGGTCGATGAGCACAAGTGGAAACACGTTCGCGGCAAGGGGGATTCGAGTTTCGTGACCGTGCTCGTCGACCTGACACCGATCGTCGATGGTACCGGCCCGGCACGCTTGCTGGACATGGTCGCCGGCCGCTCCAAAGCCGCGTTGAAGGATTGGCTGACCGCGCGCGATCCTGCATTTCGTGACCGGATCAAGGTCGTCACCATGGACGGGTTCGCCGGGTATCGCACCGCGACCGCTGAAACCCTGGACAAGGCGCGTGCGGTGATGGATCCGTTTCATGTGGTGCACTTGGCCGCAGACAAGCTCACGGTGTGTCGTCAACGCGTGCAACAGGATACGTGCGGACACCGCGGCCGCACCGGGGACCCGCTCTACGGCATCCGCCGCCCTCTGCTCACCCGAATCGGCTTGTTGACCGACAAGCAGAAGACCCGCATCACCAACGGCCTCGAAGCGCGTGAGGAACATCTGGCGGTCGCGGTCACCTACGCCGTCTATCAAGACCTGATTGACGCCTACGGCCAACCGCACAAGCGTGACGGGAAGATCGCGATGTACAAGCTGCTCAAACGCATCCACACCGGCGTGCCGAAAGAACTCGCCGAACTTGCCCAACTCGGCCGTTCGTTGTGGGCCCGACGCAAAGAGATCCTGGCGTACTTCGACACCGGTGCCTCCAACGGCCCGGTCGAAGCGATCAACGGACGCTTGGAACACCTGCGCGGGATCGCGCTCGGCTTCCGCAACCTCAACCACTACATCTTGCGGTCACTCATCCACTCCGGCGGCCTGGCAGAACGCCTACACGCACTCTGAATCAGGAAGAGCCAGATAACTGTCTGGAGAATCGATCTGACGGTTCCGCCGTCGTCGATGGCAAAGTGATCCAGGAATGCATCGGCACGAATCTTTGCAAGCGCTTCTTTGATGGCCTCGATCTTCTGTGCCGCTGCGCGAGCCGCATTGGCGATAGCCGAGACCTGGTTACCATGGACGTCGAAATCGACTCGCGTGCGTCCTACTGATCGCTTGGCCGCGGCGGCAGAATCTCCGTCCCACGTAGAGAATGTGTCGAGATTCTTGAGGTTGGCAGACTGGGTGCTGCAGTGATCGGCCTGGTCTGCGCAGACGCTGAAGACAGCCTCGATGTCTGCGACGTTCCAGCGGTCGATATCGGATATGGAGATCACAGGTTCAATGGGCGGTGCCCGTCGCCTTCGTCATGGATGCGAGGCGAGACGGCTCCTCGAGGGTTCAGCACTGCGGCGGCTTCCGCGTCTTGTGCCTCATAGGTGTTGGCGGCCGAGATGAACCCCCGCCCCATGCTGGCCGAGTCGGGCCGTCACGGACTGAGCAGAAGCTTGCAGGGTCTCAAGCTTCTCGGCGAGCGCTTTGGCTGAGGCTCCCACCCAGCCGGTTTCGGCGGCCTCGGCCAACTGCCGAAAACCTCCGTCGAATGTGCCCGATGACTCGACGTGCCAACCACCTAGTCGGTGGCCTCCATACCTCAACTCGACGAGATCAACCGATACGTTGTCGCTCACACTTCCCCGAAGTCGACTGGTCACTACAGATCCAAGCCCGGAGTCTAGTAGGCGGCCGCAGTGGAGTCGGAGCCACTGCGACTCGCTGTGGATAAGTTGCGCAGCCGGAGGCGCGGGGCGACACCGACTGGTGTGCGGGTCAGCGGAGGAACGTCGCGGCAGCGTCGGCGAGGTCGAGCAGGGGTTGCGGGAAGATGCCCAGCACGACGGTCGCCAGGGTGCAGATCGCGATGCCTGTGGTGGTCAGGATGCTGGGCTTCACGACGTGCGGTGCGTCGCGGGTGGGGACGTCGTCGAAGAACATGGCGACGATGATGCGGATGTAGACGTAGGCGGCGATCGCGCTGCTGGTCACGCCGATCACCACCAGGATGCCGCCGCCGCTTCCGGCGACCGCGGCGAAGACGTCGAACTTGGCGATGAAACCGCTCGTCAGCGGGATGCCGGCGAAGGACAGCAGGTAGACCGCGAACATGGCGCCCACCAACGGGTATCGGCGGCCGAGGCCCGACCACTGGGTGAGGTCGGTGGCCTCGCGCCCGGACAGGTGTGGGTTGCGGACCGTCGCGGCGGTGCCGTGGATCGCGGCTGTTCGCGCCGACGTGCTGGTGTCCGAAGTTGTCGTGTCCGAAGTTGTCGTGTCCGAAGTTGTCGTGTCACAGTCGGGTTCGCGGATCACCGCCACCGTCGCGAAGGCGCCGAGAGTCGTGAACGCGTAGGCCGCCAGATAGAAGAGGGTGGCGCCGAGTCCCGCGTCGTCGAAGGCGATCATGCCGAGGAGGATGAAACCGGCATGCGCGATCGAGGAGTAGGCGAGCATCCGTTTGATGTCGTTCTGGGTCACGGCCATCACCGACGCGATGACCATCGACGCAATCGCCACCGCCCACAGAGCCGGCTCCCACTGATCGCGCAGCGCGCCGAAACCCACGTAGAGGACGCGCAGTAGCGCGCCGAATGCGGCGACCTTGGTCGCCGATGCCATGAACGCGGTGACCGGCGTCGGGGCGCCCTGGTACACGTCGGGTATCCACGCATGGAACGGCACCGCCCCGACCTTGAACAACAGGCCGACGGCGAGCATCGCCAACCCGATCAGCGCCAGCGTCGTGTCGCCGCCGGCGCCGGCCACATCGGTGAGCGACGCTCCGATCGTCGACAGGTTCAGCGATCCCGTCGCGCCGTAGACGAATGCCGCGCCGAACAGGAAGAACGCCGACGAGAAGGCGCCGAGCAGAAAGTACTTCAGCGACGCCTCCTGCGAGATCAGCCGACGACGCCGCGCCAGCCCGCACAGCAGGTAGAGCGGCAGCGAGAAGACCTCCAGCGCGATGAACATGGTGAGCAGATCACCGCACGCCGGGAACAGCATCATGCCGCCGACCGCCAGCAATGCCAGCGGGAACACCTCGGTCGTCACCGCGCCCGCGCGTGTGGCCTCGAACTCGGCGTCGGTGTTGGGCACCGACGCGCCCGACGGGGTGAACATGTCCGCATCGACACCTCGACTGCCGTTGAGACCTGTTCTGCCGGAATGCTCCTCACCTGCGCCGCCTCCTGCGAGCGTGCGCATGGTGACCGGTGCGACGACCCGTTCGAGTCGTCGTTCGGCCATGAACCCGACCGCGATGATCGCGATGATCAGCAGAAGTCCCTGCAGATACAGCGTCGGCCGGTCCAGGACGACGGCGCCCGACATCGCGAACTGTCCGTTGGCTCCGTCCTCCGTCTGTGCCACCGTCACCGTGGCCAGCGCGGCGAGGGCGACGACGAGCCCGCCCAGTGAGAGACCCAGTTGCAGTGTGTATCTGAGCCTTCGGGGAGCGAAGGCCTCGACCAGCACCCCGATCACCCCGGCACCGAACACGATCAGCATGGGGGACAGGGCCGCGAACTCGACGCTCGGCGTCTCGATCGCGGCGAGCGGCGTCGAACCCAGTGCAACGAGAGACGTGCTCATCGGTGGGCCTCCGCATCGGTGGTGGCGCCGTCAGGATCGTGGGGGGAACCGGAAGCGGGTCGGCCACCGCGGGTTCGGGATCGGTGACCCCGACGGTGGTGAGGGTGCTCTGGACCGCCGGATCGATCAGATCGATCATCGGTTTGGGATACACGCCCAGGGCGATGAGCAGAGCGAGGAGTGGTACGACGACGGCCAGTTCGCGGCCGGCCAGGTCGCGTATCGGCGACGATCGCTCGTCGTCGGGTTTCGTCGGCCCGCCCATCATCCGCTGATAGGTCCACAGGATGTAGACGGCGGAGAGCACCAGTGCGGAACAAGCGAGGACGGCGGCCGCCGGATAGCGCGTGAATGTGCCGATGAGGACCAGGAACTCGCTGATGAACGGGGCCAGCCCGGGGAGCGACAGGGTCGCCAGACCCGCGATGAGGAAGGTGCCGGCGAGTACCGGTGCGACCTTCTGGACACCGCCGTAGTCCGCGATCAGACGACTGCCGCGCCGCGACACCAGGAACCCGGCGATGAGGAACAGTGCGGCCGTGGAGAGTCCGTGGTTGACCATGTACAGCGTCGACCCGGTCTGCCCCTGGTCGGTCAACGCGAAGATGCCGAGGATGATGAAACCGAAGTGGGAGATGGACGTGTAGGCGATCAGGCGCATCACGTCGGTCTGCACGATGGCCAGGATGGCGCCGTAGACGATGCTCACGACCGCGAGCCCGCAGACCAGCGGCGCGAAGTACTGACTCGCATCGGGGAACAGTTGCAGGCAGAACCGCAGCATCGCGAAGGTCCCGACCTTGTCGATGACGGCCATCATCAGCACCGCCGACGTGGGGGTGGCGGCGACCGCGGCGTCGGGAAGCCACGAATGCAGTGGCCACAGTGGGGCTTTCACCGCGAACGCGAACATGAAACCGAGGAACAGCAGTTTCGCCAGGCCGGTGGTGTCATCGATCTGTCCACTCGACACCGCGGCCACGATGTCGCCCAGCGCGAAGGTCCCGCCGCCATCGGCCCCGACACCGTTCTGTGCGGACACCACATACAGGCCGATCACGGCCGCGAGCAGAAGCAGGCCGCCGAACAGGTTGTACAGCAGGAACTTCACCGCCGCGCCGGAGCGGTTGGGTCCGGTGCCGAAGCCGCCGATGAGGAAGTACATCGGGATGAGCATGGCCTCGAAGAAGATGTAGAAGAGCAGGATGTCCAGGGCCACGAAACTCATCAGCACCATCGCCTCGGTCGCGAGGAACAGTGCGAGGTAGATGTGCGGGCCCTTCTGCGCCCGTCCGCCCGAATGATCCAGCGACCCGGCGGGATCGGCGTCGTTCCAGCCGGCGAGCAGGAGCAAGGGCAGGAGTGCCGCGGTCAGCAGGATGAGGACCAGCCCGATCCCGTCCAGCCCCAACGCATATCGGGTGCCGAGTGCGGGAATCCAGCTCACGTCCTCGGTGAACTGGTATCGCTCGCCGGCGGGCTCGAAGCCGATCGCGAGACCGACGGCCAGGACGAGAACACCGATGGTGATCGCGAAGGCGAACCATCGCGCCACTGCGGGACGGCTCGCGGGGATCGCGAGGACGAGTGCCGCACCAACAGCGGGCGCGAGCCAGAGGATCGTCAACCAGGGGATGTTCACAGCACGTTCACCGCCATCACGAGTGCGACGATCAGGGTGGTCCCGGCGAACATCGACAGTGCGTAGGACCGCACATAGCCGTTCTGCCAACCGCGTATTCGACGCGACGTGCGGGTCACGGTCTCGCCGATCCCGCTCGTCAGACCGTCGACGCCGTCGGACTCCACCGCGACGAACCCGGCGGTGATCCGTTGGCCGGGTCGCATGAGGAGTTCTTCGTTGATCGCGTCGCCGTACAGGTCGCGTCGCGCTGCGACGGTCAGCACCGACACGTCCTCGGGCGCGACTACCGGCACCGGCCTGGTCGCGTACTGCCGGTAGGCGATCGCGACGCCGACGGCCACCACGACGAGGATGATCGCGGTCATCGCCCAGACCGGGATGAGGTGATGGGTCGTGTGCTCGCCGACGACCGGTTCCAGCCAGTGCTCCAGCGACCCGCCGATCGCCAGTAGTCCGCCGGAGGCGACCGACCCGAGCGCGATGAGGACCATCGGTCCGGTCATGACCCTCGGCGACTCATGCGGATGCGGCGCCGGAGCGTCTGTCCCGTCGTGCCAGCGCTTCTCACCGAAGAACGTCAGCAGCATCACGCGGGTCATGTAGAACGCGGTGATCCCCGCGCCGAGAAGCGCTGCACCACCGAGGACCAGACCCTTCGCACCACCGGCCCCGAACGCCGCCTCGATGATGTGGTCCTTGGAGTAGAAGCCCGCGAACGGGGGGACGCCGATGATCGCGAGATAGCCGACCCCGAACGTGACGAAGGTGATCGGCATCAGCTTGCGCAACCCGCCGTAGCGTCGCATGTCGGTCTCGTCGTCCACCCCGTGCATCACCGATCCCGCACCGAGGAACAGGCCGGCCTTGAAGAATCCGTGCGTGAGCAGGTGCAGGATGGCGAACGCGTAACCTGCCGGGCCCAGGCCGGCCGCGAGGACCATGTAGCCGATCTGGCTCATGGTCGACGCCGCGAGCGCCTTCTTGATGTCGTCCTTCGCGCAGCCGATGATCGCCCCGAACAGCAGCGTCACCGCGCCGACGACCACGACCCCGACCTGCGCGGTGGGGGCGAGGTCGAAGATGGGGCCCGACCGCACGATCAGGTACACCCCGGCGGTCACCATGGTCGCCGCGTGGATCAGCGCGGACACCGGGGTGGGGCCTTCCATGGCGTCGCCGAGCCACGACTGCAGCGGCACCTGTGCCGACTTGCCGCAGGCGGCGAGCAGGAGCATGAAACCCAGTGCGGTGAGAATGCCTTCGCCTGCCTGGGGCGCACCGTCGAAGACCGCGGTGAATGCCACCGACCCGAAGGTGGCGAACATGATCATCAGTGCGATGGCGAGTCCGATGTCGCCGACCCGGTTGACCACGAAGGCCTTCTTCGCGGCGGTCGCGGCGGACGGCTTGTACTGCCAGAAGCCGATCAGCAGATAGGACGCGAGGCCCACGCCCTCCCAGCCCAGGTACAGGCCGAGATAGTTGTCGGCGAGGACGAGGACGAGCATCGCCGCCAGAAACAGGTTGAGGTAGCCGAAGAATCGCCGGCGGTCGGGATCGTCGGCCATGTAGCCGATGGAGTAAACGTGGATCAGCGACCCGACACCGGTGATCAACAGGACGAAGCACATCGACAGCTGATCCAGGCGGAAACCGAAGTCCACCTGCAGTTCTCCGACCGGCACCCAGCTGAACAGGGTGTCGGTGACGCCGCGGTCGTCGGCCGGGCGGGACACCATCCCGGCGAACATCACGAGCCCGACCACGAACGACGCGATCGCCACCGCAGTGCCGAGTAGATGGCCCCAGCGATCGGTGCTCCGACCGCCGAGGAGAAGGACCACCGCACCGGCGAGCGGGAGCGCGGGGACCAACCAGAGCAGTGACGCGGTCAGTTCGGCGTTCACCAATCCTCCTCTACCGCTTCAGCAGATCCGCGTCGTCGACCGACGCCGAGCGGCGCGATCGGAAGATGGTCATGATGATGGCGAGGCCGACGACCACTTCGGCCGCGGCGACGACCATCGTGAAGAACGCGATCACCTGGCCGTCGAAGGACTGGTTCAGCCGGGCGAACGTGACGAAGGCCAGATTCGCGGCGTTGAGCATCAGCTCGATGCACATGAAGACGACGATCGCGTTGCGTCGCAGAAGGACTCCGGCAGCACCGATGGTGAACAGGAGTGCCGACAGGTAGAGGTAGTTCTCCGGGTTCATGCGGGCCCCCCGGGAGTCGCGTCCCCGGAACCCTTCTGGCCCCCTGAATTCTCCTGACTTTCCGAGTTCTTCAGGCGCAGCGTGCGCGCGGCCAGGATGGCGTTCACCGAGAGGTCGGAGGGGCTGCCGTCGGGGAGGCGGGCCGGGACGTCGACCGCGTTGTGCCGGGCGTAGACACCGGGACTCGGGAGCGGGGTGATGTTGACACCGGTGCGGAACCGGGCCTGCGACAGCTCTTTCTGGGTCAGGCGCGGACCGAACCGCTCCCGATGGGCGAGGACCATGGCGCCGAGGGTTGCGGCGATCAGCAGGGCGCCGGTGAGCTCGAAAGCCCACAGGTACCGGACGAAGATCAGTTCGGCGATGGCCTCGATGCCGTAATTGCTGTCGGTGGCCAGTGCGCCGGGAGCGGTCGCGCCCGTGGTGACCGCGATGGTGGCGTTGCCGATGCCGGCGATGAGGAGCACGCCGAACCCGAGCCCGATGATCGTCGCGGAGACGCGTTGTCCCCGCAGCGTCTCTTTCAGCGAGTCCGACGAGTCGACACCGATGAGCATGAGCACGAACAGGAACAGCATCATCACGGCGCCGGTGTAGACGACCACCTGCACGACGCCGAGGAACAGTGCGCCCTGCGCGACGTAGAACACCGCGAGCACGATCATCGTGGTGGCCAGGAAGATGGCCGAGTACACGGCCTTGGTGGCGAACACGACGCCGAGCGCACCGACCACGGCGACGACGCCGAGGACCCAGAACTGCACGGCTTCACCGGTCGACGTGCGGACCGCCTCCTCGGCGAGAAGCGCGGCCATCGGTCCGGGCGTCACGGTCGCGGCTCCCGCGCGCCCTCGCGAACCGTCGGTGTCGGGAGCGGCGTCACCCGGCCGTCGGAGGTGACCTCACCGCGGTAGTAGTTCTCCTCGGTGGATCCCGGCGCCATCGCATGCGGTGGTGGCTGGACACCGGCTTCCAACGGCGCCAGTAGGCGGTCCTTCTCGTAGATGAGGTCGGCGCGGTTGTCGTCGGCGAGCTCGTAGTCGTTGGTCATCGTCAGTGCACGGGTCGGGCACGCCTCGATGCAGAGTCCACAGCCGATGCAGCGCAGATAGTTGATCTGATAGACGCGGCCGTAGCGCTCGCCGGGCGAATACCGCTCGTCCGGGGTGTTGTCGGCGCCCTCGACGTAGATGGCGTCGGCGGGGCAGGCCCACGCACACAGCTCGCACCCGATGCATTTCTCCAGTCCGTCGGGATGCCGATTGAGTTGGTGCCGGCCGTGATAGCGAGGCGCGGTCGGCCGTTTCTCCTCGGGATACTGCTCGGTGATGCTCGGCTGGAACATGCCACCGAAGGTGACACGTAATCCACTGACTGGCTTGAGGAAATCAGGCATCGGTGGTCTCCCTGCTCGGCGTCTGATCGGCGGGAAGGGGCGGATCGGGATCGGTGCGGACCGGCTGCGATCTCGAATCCGTCGAGGGCATGGGTGGAACCGGGAACCCCCCGGCCATCGGGTCGAAGTCGGCGGGCCGCTCGGGTTCGGCGGTCTCCGGTACGTGCGGCACACGCATCATCCGCCAGATCGCGTAACCGATGAGCGCGGTCACCGCGAGACCGGCGCCCGCCGAGACGAGAGCCCGGACGAGTTCGGCGTTGTCACCGCCGATGGAGGCACGGATGATCGCCACGACCATCACCCAGGTGAGTGAGACCGGGATGAGCACCTTCCAGCCGAGGTTCATGAACTGGTCGTAACGCAACCGCGGCAGGCTGGTTCGGAGCCAGATGAACACGAACAGGAACGCCCAGACCTTGATGGTGAACCAGAGGACGGGCCACCAGCCGGAGTTCGCCCAGTCGAAGGCGCTCAGCGGCCACGGGGCCTGCCAGCCACCGAGGAACATCGTGGTGGCGAGCGCCGAGACCGTCACCATGTTGATGTACTCGGCCAGCATGAACATGGCGAACTTCAGCGACGAGTACTCGGTGTGGAAGCCGCCGACCAGCTCGCCCTCGGCCTCGGGCAGGTCGAACGGGGCACGGTTGGTCTCGCCGACCATCGAGATCGCGTAGATCACGAAGGACGGGAGCAACAGCAGGAAGTACCAGTGATGCTCCTGCGCCGCAACGATTCCGGAGGTCGACATCGTCCCGGCGTCGAGGAACACCGCCGCGAAGGTGAGGCCCATCGCGATCTCGTAGGAGATCACCTGAGCGGTGGACCGGAGCCCGCCGAGGAGGGGATAGGTCGAACCCGACGACCATCCGGCCAGCACGATGCCGTACACGCCGACCGACGTCACGGCGAGGACGTACAGCACCCCGACGGGCAGATCGGTGAGCTGCAACGGGGTTTCGTGGCCGAACACCGACACCATGGGACCGAACGGGATCACCGCGAACGCCATCACCGCCGGCACGACGGCGATGATCGGCGCGAGGAGGTAGATCACCTTGTCGACGCCGGTCGGGATGATGCCCTCCTTCAGCGCGAGTTTCACGCCGTCGGCGAGGCTCTGGAGGATTCCGCGGGGACCGACGCGGTTGGGTCCGATCCGGGTCTGCATGCGCGCCATGATCTTGCGCTCGAGCAGGATCGCGACCAGTGGGTTGACGACGAGGAACGCGAAGACCGCGACGGCCTTGACGATGATGAGCCAGATGGGGTCGTGGCCGAAGTCGGCGAGATCGGGGTAGTCGATGGCCAGGGTGTTCATCGGACACCTCCGGCGACGGTGGTCATTTCACGCCCCCGGCGACATCGGCGGCCGAGGCCGGTGACAAGGCGACCAGATCGCCCGCCTGCGCCCGGAGGTCCGCGTGGACGCGCGACCCGGCGGAGTTGAGCGGGACCCACACCACCCGATCGGGCATGTCGGCGTACTCGATGGGCAGCGCGATCTCCCCGTCGGCGGTGCTGATCCGGACCCGTCCACCGACCGCGACACCGGCTTCGGCGGCGGTCGTCGGTGACAGGCGCGCAACCGGAGGTCGTGCGGTCCCGGCGAGGTGTGGTTCGCCGTCTTGCAGGCGCCCCAGGTCGAGCAGCATGTGCCAGGTCGCCAGCACCGCCTGACCGGACGCCGCGGCGCGTCGCGGGCGTTCGTGGGCGACGACGGCCGGACGCTCACCCGACCACGCTCCGATACGGCGCAGGTCCAGGTGGATCGTCTGCGGTCCGTCGCAGCGCAGTTCGACGCCGAGACGCCGGCCGACGGCGTCCAGGACCCGATGGTCGGGGAGTTGCCCCGACTCGGTGAGCGCCGCGGTGAAGCTGCGCGGACGGCCCTCCCAGTCGACGAAGGCGCCCTCCTTCTCCGCCACCGTCGCGACCGGGAACACCACATCGGCGTGCGGGGTCACCGTCGAACGCCGTTGCTCGAGGCTCACGACGAACGGCGCGGCGGCGAGCGCTTCGTGCGCGGCCGCGGGATCGGGGAGATCGTCGAGGTCGACGCCGGCGACGACCAGCGACAGGCCGTGGTAGCGGGCCGCGTCGAGGATGCCGGTGGTGTCGCGGCCGGGCCGTGTCGGGATGCCGGTTCCCCAGACCGCCGAAACCGATTCGCGTGCAGCGCTGTCCGTGATCGATCGACCGCCCGGGAGCAGTCCGGCCATCGCGCCGACCTCGAGCGCGCCGCGCTCGCCGGCTCGTCGGGGAATCCAGGCGAGGCGTGCGCCGGTGCGGTCGGCGAGATCCACTGCCGCCTGCAGCCCGCCAGGTGCGGCGGCGAGTCGCTCGCCGACGACGATCACCGACCCCGGCTCGCGCAGATGGTCCGCGACCTCGTCGGATGCGAGGACGTCCGCCTCGGCGCCGGGCACGGTGGGGAACAGTCGTGCGTCGAGCTTCTGGGCGCCGCGACTTGCGTAGGGAGCCAGCGTCGCCACGCGCTGACGGCTCGTCCGCACCGCCCGTCTGAGCCGGAGGAAGACGATCGGTGACTCCTCTTCGGGTTCGAAGTCGACGAGAAGTACCGCCGGTGCCGCGGACAGGTCGGCATAAGTGGTGTCGAGACCGCGGCCGGCCACCCGAGCGGCGAGGAAGGACGCCTCTTCGGTGCTGTGTACGCGTGCACGGAAGTCGATGTCATCGGACTTCAGCACAGTACGGGCGAAACGTGAGTAGGCGTAGGCGTCTTCGACGGTGAGTCGTCCGCCTGCCAGTACGCCGACGTTGCCGATGGTCGTCGAGAGACCTTCGGCGGCAACCCGGATGGCATCGGCCCACGAGGTCTCGCGCAGCTCGCCGTGCCGGTCACGGACCAGCGGGGTGGTGAGACGGTCTGCCGCGATCGAATAGGCGAACGCCCACCGCCCCTTGTCGCAGTTCCACTCGGAGTTGACCTCGGGGTCGTCGCCGGCGAGTCGTCGGAGCACCTTGCCGCGCCGATGATCGGTGCGCTGGGCGCAACCGCTCGCGCAGTGCTCGCACACGCTCGGAGTCGAGACCAGATCGAAAGGTCGTGCACGGAAACGGTACTGGGCGCCGGTGAGAGCGCCGACCGGGCAGACCTGAACGGTGTTGCCGGAGAAGTACGAGTCGAAGGGCTCGTCGGCGTAGATGCTGACCTGTTGCAACGCACCGCGATCCGCGAACTCGATGAGCGGGTCGCCGGCGACCTGCGTGGAGAAACGTGTGCACCGGGCGCACAGCACGCACCGCTCCCGGTCGAGCAGGACCTCGGAGGACAACGGTACCGGCTTGGTGAACGTGCGTTTGGCGCCGTCGAACCGGGATTCGCTACGACCGGCCGACATGGCCTGGTTCTGCAGCGGGCACTCCCCGCCCTTGTCGCACACCGGGCAGTCGAGGGGATGGTTGATGAGCAGCAACTCCATCACCCCGCGCTGGGCATCCGCGGCGATCTCGGAACTGAGCTGCGTCCGGACGATCATCCCGTCGGTGGCCGTTGTCGTGCACGACGCGAGGGGCTTTCGTTGACCCTCCACCTCGACGAGACACTGGCGGCAGGCGCCGACCGGGTCGAGCAGCGGGTGATCGCAGAAGCGCGGGATGGTGATGCCGACCTGCTCGGCGGCACGGATCAGCAGGGTGCCCTTGGGAACCCGTAGTTCGTGACCGTCGATGGTGATGCCGACGAGGTTGTCGGCCTCGGTCGTCGGATCGCCGCCGTGGGTGAGGGTCATCGGACGCCTCCCGTCGGATCGGAACCCAGGACAGTCGACAGCGAGTGGTCGAACGGGCAACCGTGATCGAGGTGAGCCAGGTACTCATCGCGGAAGTACTGCAGCGAGGACACGATCGGGCTGCCCGCACCATCGCCGAGTGCACAGAATGACTTCCCGACGACGCTGTTGGTGACGTCGGCAAGGGTGTCGAGGTCGGCGGCGGTGCCGCCCTCGTGTTCCAGCCGGTGAAGCAGTTGGACCAGCCAGTACGTGCCCTCCCGGCACGGCGTGCACTTTCCACACGATTCGTGTGCGTAGAACTCGGTCCAGCGCAGCACCGCGCCGACGACGCACGTCGTCTCGTCGAAGATCTGGAGGGCCTTGGTACCCAGCATCGATCCCGCGGCACCGACACCCTCGTAATCCAGTGGGACGTCGAGGTGCTCCGGCGTCAGCAGCGGCGTCGAGGATCCGCCGGGCGTCCAGAACTTCAGTTCGTGGCCGGCTCGGACGCCGCCGGCCCGTTCGAGGAGTCGGCGCAGGGTGATGCCCAGCGGGGCCTCGTACTGGCCTGGGTGTGTGACATGACCGGACAGCGAGTACAGGGTGAATCCGGGCGACTTCTCGGTGCCCATCGAACGGAACCAGTCGACCCCGTTCCGGAGGATGGATGGCACGCTCGCAATTGATTCGACGTTGTTGACCACGGTCGGACTGGCGTACAGGCCGGCGACCGCCGGAAACGGGGGGCGGAGGCGTGGCTGTCCGCGACGACCCTCGAGCGAGTCGAGCAGCGCCGTCTCCTCGCCGCAGATGTAGGCGCCCGCACCGGCGTGTACCACGAGTTCGAGGTCGAAGCCAGATCCCAGGATGTCGGTACCGAGATAGCCTGCGGCGTAAGCCTCGTCGACCGCGGTGCGCAGACGGCGAAGAACGGATGCGACCTCCCCGCGGACGTAGATGAACGCATGGTGCGCGCGGATCGCATATGCCGCGATGACGACGCCCTCGATCAGGGTGTGCGGCGTCGCGAGCATGAGGGGAATGTCCTTGCAGGTGCCGGGCTCGGATTCGTCGGCGTTGACCACGAGGTAGTGGGGAACCGACGGCTCGGCATCGGGGGACTTCTCCTGGGGGATGAACGACCACTTCATCCCGACCGGGAATCCCGCACCACCGCGGCCCCGGAGGCCGGAGGCCTTGACCATCTCGATGACGTCGTCGGGCGGGGTGTCCAGTGCGGCGCGCAGGCCGCGGTAACCGTTGTGGCGCAGGTAATTCGTGAGGGACCAGGACTCGGGTTCGTCCCAGTGGCGGGACAGCACCGGGGTTTCCGGCGGATCGGGTTCGGGTGGTTCGGGGGTTTCGACGCGGCTCCTCGCTGCGCTCGGTGCCGGCTCAACCGGCGGGGGTGGCTTCGCTGCGCTCGGTGCCGGCTCAACCGGCGGGGGTGGCTTCGCTGCGCTCGGTGCCGGCTCAACCGGCGGGGACGGCTTCGCTGCGCTCGGTGCCGGCTCAACCGGCGGGGGTGGCTTCGCTGCGCTCGGTGCCGGCTCAACCGGCGGTGGTGGCGTTGTGGTCGCTACACCGGCGAGTTCGAGTTCGGTATGGCGGAAGGAACACACACTCCCGGTGCCGCGGGCGGGTTCGACGGTGACGCCGGCGCGGAGGTCCTCGATGAGTTCGATCGTCGACTCCGGTGTCTGGTTGTCGAAGAACTCCCAGTTCACCATCACCACGGGCGCGAAATCGCAGGCCGCATTGCATTCGACGTGCTCGACCGTGATGCGCTGGTCGGAGGTGGTGTCCCCGGGCCGTACGCCGAGGTGGTCGCAGACCGCGCGGAGGATGTCATCGCCGCCGAGGGTCGCGCACAGCGTGTTGGTGCACACCCCGACGAGGTATTCGCCGGTCGGCGACCGACGGTACATCGAGTAGAAGGTCGCGACCGAGGCGACCTGGGCGGCGGTCAGATCGAGTTGCCCCGCACAGAATTCGACGCCGGCCCGGGTGATGTAGCCGTCCTCGGACTGCACCAGGTGGAGCAGCGGAAGAAGCGCGGACCGCGCCTGGGGATAGCGTGCGATGATCGGCACCGCCTGCTCGGCGAGGCGGTCGGCGACGTCGGCCGGGTACGCCGACGGTCCGCCGAAGGTGATGGTCGGCGACGGCGCGCACTGTGCGGGCGCCGCGTCTTCGGCGGGCGGAGAAGTGGACAGGTCCACGAATACGGGATCGGTCATCGGTCCACGCCTCCCATCACCGGGTCGATACTGGCCACGGCGGTGATCACGTCGGCGACCATGCCGCCTTCGCACATCGCCGCCACCGCTTGCAGATTCGTGAACGACGGATCGCGGAAGTGGACGCGATACGGTCGGGTGCCCCCATCGCTGACGATGTGGACGCCGAGCTCGCCACGCGGGGACTCGACCGCGACGTAACACTGCCCGGCCGGCACCCGCATGCCCTCGGTCACGAGCTTGAAATGATGGATCAGCGCCTCCATCGAGGACCCCATGATCCGGGCGATGTGTTCGGGGGAGTTGCCGAGGCCGTCGGGGCCGAGCGCGAGATCCGCCGGCCAGGCCAGCTTGCGGTCCGCGACCATGACCGGTCCGGGCCGCAGCCTCTCGAGGCACTGTTCGACGATGCGGAGCGACTCCCGCATCTCCTTGACGCGGATCAGATAGCGGCCGTAGGAGTCGCAGGTGTCGGTGGTGATGACGTCGAAGTCGTAGTTCTCATAACCGCAGTACGGCTGCGACTTTCGCAGGTCATGCGGATAACCCGTCGACCGCAGCACCGGGCCGGTGATGCCGAGTGCCATGCAGCCGGTCAGATCGAGGTATCCGACGCTCTGGGTGCGGGCCTTCCAGATGTAGTTGTCGTTCAGCAGATCTCCGAGCTCGTCGAGCCGCCCCGGTAGCTCCGCGATGACCTTTGCGACCTGCTCGGCCCCGTCGGAAGGCAGGTCCTGTGCCACCCCGCCCGGCCGGATGTAGGCATGGTTCATGCGCAACCCGGTGATCAGTTCGAAGAGGTCGAGGATCAGTTCGCGCTCCCGGAACCCGAGGAACATGGCGGTGACGGCGCCGAGTTCCATCCCGCCGGTGGCCAATGCCACGAGGTGGCTGCTGATGCGGTTCAGTTCCATCAGCATGACGCGGATGACGGTGGCACGCTCCGGGATGTCGTCGGTGATCCCGAGGAGCTTCTCGACACCCAGGCAGTACGCGGTCTCGTTGAAGAACGGTGACAGGTAGTCCATCCGGGTCACGAAGGTGACACCCTGCATCCAGTTCCGGTATTCGAGGTTCTTTTCGATCCCGGTGTGCAGGTAGCCGATTCCGCAGCGTGCCTCGGTGACCGTCTCGCCCTCGATCTCCAGGATGAGGCGCAGCACCCCGTGGGTGGACGGGTGCTGGGGTCCCATGTTGACGACGATGCGCTCGTCGCCCGGCTGCTGTTCGGCGCGGGTGCGGACGTCGGAGACGATGGAATCCCAGTCCTGCCCCGAGACGGTGTACATGCGCGGGGGTGTCTCCCCGCGCGGCGCCGTGGAGCGGGGCTTCGCCGATCCGGTGGTTGTGTCGGGCATCAGCTGTACGACCTCCTCCGGTCTGGTGGGTCGACGCGGGTTCCCTTGTACTCGACGGGAACTCCGCCGAGCGGATAGTCCTTCCGCTGGGGATGTCCCTCCCAGTCGTCGGGCATCTCGATGCGTGTCAGCGAGCGGTGTCCGTCGAAGACGATGCCGAAGAAGTCGTACGTCTCGCGTTCATGCCAGTCATTGGTCGGATAGATGTCGCAGAGACTCGGGATGTGCGGATCGGTGTCGGGGGCCGACACCTCCAGGCGTACGCGACGATTGTGCGTCAGAGAGGCGAGGGGATAGACGGCGTGCAGTTCCCGGCCGGTGTCACCGGGATAGTGGACCCCGTTGACGCCCAGACACAATTCGAATCGCAGTCCAGGGGCGTTTCGAAGGGTCAGTGCGACGGCGGGCAGATGCTCCCGCACGACGTGGACGGTCATCTCGTCGCAGAAGATGACGACCTTCTCGACCGCTGCGTCGTAGGTGTCGCCGAGTTCGTCGGCGAGGAGATCGGCGATCTCGTCGAAATAGCTGCCGTAGGGGCGTGTCGAGCTCGGTGGCAGGGTGATCGGATCGATCAGGCCCCCGTAGCCGGAGGTGTCTCCCGTGCCGGGCGCGCCGAACAGTCCGTGGCGGACGCCGATGACCTCGGGGTCAGGGGGTTTCGGGTCGGGCATACCGAGATCGGTCATCGCAGCAACCCCTTCATCTCGATGGTCGGAGTCGACTGCAGCGCAGCGCGTTCCGCCGCCCAGATGGCCTCCTCGCGGTTGATCCCGAGGGGCATCTCCTGGATCTTCTCGTGCAGCATGAGGATCGCGTTCAGCAGCATCTCGGGACGGGGCGGGCAGCCGGGGAGGTAGATGTCGACGGGTACGACGTGGTCCACGCCCTGGACGATCGCGTAGTTGTTGAACATCCCGCCCGACGATGCGCAGACACCCATCGCGAGAACCCATTTGGGTTCGACCATCTGGTCGTAGATCTGCCGGAGGACGGGCGCCATCTTCTGGCTCACGCGGCCGGCGACGATCATCAGGTCCGCCTGCCGGGGAGACGCGCGGAAGGCCTCCATACCGAACCGGGCGAGGTCGTAGCGCCCCGACGTCGTGGACATCATCTCGATCGCGCAACAGGCGAGTCCGAAGGTCGCGGGCCACAGCGAACCCTTCCGCATGAATCCCGCGAGTTCCTCGACAGTGCTCAGCAGGAAACCGCTGGGGAGTCGTTCCTCGAGTCCCATCACTGACCTCCTTGCCGGCTTCTGATCGGGTGAAAAGTCCTCAGTCCCAGCTCAGTCCGCCGCGACGCCATTCGTAGGCGTAGGCGACCGAGACGTTGACGATGAACAGGAGCATGGCCGCCAGGCCGAACCAGCCGAAGGCGTCGAAGGCGACGGCCCAGGGGTAGAGGAAGACGATCTCGATGTCGAAGATGATGAACAGCATCGCGGTGAGGTAGTACTTCACCGGCACCCGCTGGATGGAACCGCTGAAGGTGGGGCCATTGCCTCCGCGTCGGGAGGCGGGGGTCAGCAGGCTCTGCCCCACCGGTTCGATGCCACACTCGTACGCCTCGAGTTTGGCGCGGTTGTACCGTTTCGGGCCGATCGCGACGCCGATGAAGACGCTGAAAACGGCAAACGCCACGCCGATTGCCCCGAGGATCATGATCGGGACGTAGGCGTTCAAAGCGTGGACTCCTCCTCGCTTGTGCGGCCGGAAACCCCTGCTCAGTGGCGCCGGCTCGGCGATTGTCCTGACCGTGCCGGCGGTTCGGTCAGAACCTCTCGACACGGTTGTGAGCTACACCACAAGCCTAGGTGTTCGTTCCGTGGGAGTCACCCGTTTCCCTCAGTTCGGCGTTTCTCGAGCATCTCGACGAAAGCCTGCGACAGGCCGATCGGATCGACCGGAAGAGTGGCGACGGCATCGGCCCGCGACCATTCGGCGAGCCAGCGGTCGTCGGCGCGGCCGAGCAGCACGAGGACCGGCGGACTGGGGTCGAGTTCGTCCTTCATCTGCTTGGCGATGCCCATTCCACCCGCCGGCGATGCCTCGCCGTCGGCGATCACCGCGTCGACCACGCCGGCGTCGAGCTGCGCGAAGACCATTGGTGCGGTGGCGACTTCGGTGAAGCTCAGTTCGGGAACGTCCTGGGACGGCCGGGAACCGAGTGCGCCGATGACCTGGGCCCGGGTCTCGGAATCGTCGGAGTAGACCAGCACGCGCAGCGACCGGGCAGCCTGGGTGGGGGTCACGCGTGCGATGCTACCGCCGTTCGCCGCCGGGTTTGGGTGACTTCGCGTGCGCGCCGGCGGCCGGTGTCGCCGAATGCGTGGGTCCGACCGCGCCGGACGGGGCGGTCAGTGCTCGGTCGAGAACCCGACGCGCCGACGGTGGACCTCGAGCGCGAATGTCACGAGCTGGTCGATGAGGTCGGCGTAGGGCACCCCGGTGGCCTCCCACAGCTTCGGGTACATCGAGCCGGGGGTGAAGCCGGGGATGGTGTTGACCTCGTTGAGCAGCCAGCCGCGACCGTCTGCCTCGTAGAAGAAGTCGACCCGTGCCATGCCGGTGCATCGCATCGCGGTGAACGTACGCGCGGCGAGCTCCCTGACCTCGGCGATCGCGTCGTCGGGCAGCACCGCCGGGATGACGAGCCTGGCGGCGCCGGTGACGTACTTGTCCTCGTAGTCGTAGAACTCGCTGCCGGGTTCGATCTCGCCGGGCACCGAGGTCTCCGGTGCCGTGTCGCCGAGAACGGCGACCTCGATCTCGCGACCCGTGACGTTCTCCTCGATGATCACCACGTTGTCGTAACGGAGGGCCAGGTTGATGGCGGAGTCCAGCTCGCGCTCGTCGTGCGCCTTGGTGATCCCGACCGATGATCCGAGGTTCGCGGGCTTCACGAAGACCGGCAGGCCCAGTTCCTCGACGGCCCGCGAGACGATCGTGTCCGGGTCGTCGACGCCGTCGCGGAACTCGATCCAACGGCACTGCGGGATACCGGCCTGCGCGGCGACGATCTTCGCCATCGCCTTGTCCATGCACACCGCCGACGAGAGGACGCCGGCGCCGACGTACGGCAGCTTGAACAGCTCGAGCATGCCCTGGATGGTGCCGTCCTCGCCGTGCGGGCCGTGCAGCAGCGGCAGCACGACGGTGATCGCCTCGTCGGCGTGACCACGGAGTTCGGTCAGCGGGTCGACGACGGTGCCGGCCACCTCGAGCGCGTCCGGTAGCGGAGTGCCGTCGGCGATCGCGGCGCTGGCCTTGTCGTTGCGCAGCCAGGTGCCGTCTTTGGCGATGCCGATGGGAACCAGATCGTATTTGGCCTGGTCGGCGGCGGCCAGCACGTGCGCGGCTGTGACCCGGGACACATCGTGTTCGGCGGAGACCCCACCGTAGAGAACCACCAGACGCAGGAGCCGCGAAGACATGCATGTCACGATACGGCCCCGGGCAATCGAGTTCTCGCGGTGGAGTGGCGGCTTGTGGGTTTCGACACGGCTCAACCAGCGAGAGCACACGGCTCCTCGTTGCGCTCGTCGCCTGCTCAACCAGCGAGAGGACACGGCTCCTCGCTGCGCTCGTCGTTGCTCAACCCATTTCTGCCGGCCGAGTGGCGACGACCGAGCGGAGCGAGGACGCCGCGTATCGAGGTCAGCACCGAGGCGGCTCGGGAAGCCGGAGACCGGCCGTCGGCTAGCGTGAGATCGTGCATTTCTTGGCGAGTGAGGTCGCAGCGGCGGTCGGTGGCGAGTTGATCGGTCCCGACGTGGAGATCGACGGGGCGAGCATCGACTCGCGCAACGTCCGTCCGGGGCAGCTCTTCGTGCCGATCGTCGCCGAACGGGACGGCCACGACTTCATCCCGGCAGCCCTCGAGGGCGGCGCACCCGCCTACTTCACCTCTCGGGACGAGGTCGTGCGCGGCACCGCCATCCGGGTCCCCGACACCGCGCTCGCGCTCGCCGACCTCGGCCGGGCGGTTCGTCGCCGCATCCCCGACCGCGTCGTCGGTATCACCGGTTCGGTCGGCAAGACGTCCACCAAGGACCTGCTCGCCGGAGTCCTGCAAACCACCTACCGAACCGCGGCGAGTGAGAAGTCCTTCAACAACGAGCTGGGACTGCCGCTGACACTCGCCGGCGCCGCCGACGACGTCGAGGCCGTCGTCCTCGAGATGGGCGCCCGGGGGATCGGCCACATCGACCTGCTGTGCTCCATCGCGAGCCCGACTGTCGGCGTGATCACCCGCGTCGAGGGTGTCCACCTGGAGCTGTTCGGGGACATCGAATCGGTGGCCCGCGCGAAGGGCGAGCTGATCGAGTCCCTCCCGACCGACGGGATCGCCGTGCTCAACGCGGATCACCGTTATGTCGCGGCGATGGCCGACCGGACCTCGGCGCGGGTGTTGCGGTACGGACTGTCGTCGGATGCCGACGTGTACGCGTCCGCCATCGTCGTCGACGACGAGCTGCGGGCATCCTTCCGACTGCACACCCCGTGGGGTTCCACCGACGTGCGCCTGGGGGCGCGGGGTGAACACCAGGTTCCCAACGCGCTCGCTGCCGCGGCTGCCGGTGGTGGACTCGGTGTGGCGATCGAGGACATCGCGAACGGGATGTCAGCAGCGGAGTTGTCCGGTCTGCGAATGGAACTCGCCAAGGCCAGGGACGGGGCGATCGTGCTCAACGACGCCTACAACGCGAATCCGACGTCGATGTCTGCGGCGCTGAAGTCACTCGCTGCGCTACCGGTGCGACGGCGCGTCGCCGTGCTCGGCACGATGGCCGAACTCGGCTCGGATTCTCCTGCGCAGCATCTCGCGATCGCGCTGGAGGCACACGAGTTGGGCATCGAGGTCATCGCGGTCGACGAGCCGAACTACGGTGACACCGCGCGTCATGCCTCCGGAGTCGACGAGGCGGTCGCCGCACTCGGTGATCTCGCCGACGGAGATGCGCTGCTGGTCAAGGGAAGTCGCGTCGCCGCGCTGGAGCGGGTGGCACAGGCCCTGCTGGCCTGAACCTGCTCCGGTCAGCGTTCTCCTCGCACGAGCGACGAATCCCTCGATCCGGCGGCTTCGTTCTCCGCGGCCGCGCGGGCACGATACTCGCTCGGCCCGAGTCCGAGTTCGGCGCGGAAGCGGTTGCGCATCGTGGGACTCGATGGGAAGCCGGACATCCTCGCCACCTCGGAGACCGCCAGATCGGGACGTGTCCGGAGGAGCTCGCCGGCGGTTTTGAGTCTCCGGTCGGCGATGCGGGCCGCCAGCGAGTCCTCGGTGTCCTCGAAGTGCCGGTACAGCTGTCGCCGACTGATGTGCAGGTAGCGAGCGATCGTGTTCGGCGTGAACGACGGGTCGCGGTGGTTCCGTTCGATGAGGTCGGAGACGGCCTCACGCACGAAGAGGGCGTTGTCGGTGATCTGTCGATTGTCGTAGTCGAGCTGTCCGAGTGCCGCGCGAACCAGTTCGATGGCCGCCATCTCGGTGTCCGGGTCCGGCTCGGAGACACCGACCGCGGTGTCCGAGGCGAACTGCAGGATGAACGACGCGGTGGCGCGCGCCAGCAGTGTGTGGGAGGCGACCGGCCGGCGTGCCTGTTCGGCGACACGGCGCTGGGTGCCGAGGAGCTCGAGCGGGATCACCAGTCCGGCCGGGTCGTTGATCTCGAAGGTCCGCTCGAGATACGGCGATGCATTGCTGACAAAGGCCAATTGGCCGGGGCCGTAGGCGAAGTCGCGCGACCCCTGGCGGATGATGTGCCGGCCCTCCATGGTGTGCACCCCGATCACCAGGTCGTCGGAGGGTTGCTCGCCGATGAGGCGCGGGTTCCGCGACACCTGCATCGGTGTGTGCAGGCTGCAGAACGTGCCGATCATCGACAGCTGCCGCACGTACATCAGCGAGTCGAAGGAACCGGGATCCTCGGAGTGCACCTCGACGTGCTGCCCGAAGTGGCGGATGCCGTCGGGGCCGCTCAGGCGAATCGGTTCGGGTTGGATGACGCTGCGGTGAACGCCGACTCGGTGCTCCCACGTCTCGATCACCGTCGACGGCAGCGGCGCCGACGAGGCGTCATCCCGGAACACCTCGGTCATGGCCGACGCCTCGGTGCCGGAGCGCCCTCGCCGGGGTCGGGGGAGTGGCGTTGTGTGCGCGTCGCGGTCATGCCGACTCACCCGAGGTGCTGCGGTCCCATGCCGGAAGGACCACGAAGGACGCCAGGAAGAAGCAGATCGCACCGATGAAGGTCCCGGAGTTCGCCAGCGTGGCGTCGGCGGTCACGCCGGCCTGGGAGATGTAGGCGCCGACTGCCGCCACACCGAATGCGATACAACCGACGAGATTGATCATGACCGACCACCAGCTGCGGGAGCTCGGGTCGAAGAGGCGGTTCGCATGCCGGTAGCCGCGGACTGCCAGGAACCCGCTCAGGAGGAAGGCGATGGATCCGCCCGCGTCCGGTGACCAGACGAAATCGCGTTGCGAAACAACGGAATGCGCGGTGAGTGCCGCGGTGGTGCTCACGTTGAACAGTACGGTGCCCAGGGACTGTGTCGATGCCGCGAGCCAATCAGCCCGCACCATTACGCCGTTGCCGTAGTCGACACGGGTTGTCACGGGGCCGCTCAATATCAGCTGGATCAGGCCGGCTGCGGTGAAGAACCATGCTCCGATGAAGCAGCAGAGATTGACGGCCGACGCTCCGGCCCAGTTGCCGAAACCGGGCGCCGCGCTCACCGCGAAGAGTGCGGACCCGATCATGAAGCCCCAACACTGTTTGTTCAGTGTCGGGATGAAGATCGTGCTGCGCCTGGGGGATGACGCGGCAATGCTCATTTTCTACCTGTCTGTGTATGCGACGATGCGTCCCCGGCCTGGAAGGGGAATCCAGGCCGGGGACACGTCGGAATCGCGTGATCTAGACGATCAGTGGTGGAAGTGCGACCGGTCGCCTTCGGCCGGCATGGGGCCCTCGAGACGATCGAGGAAGTCGACCTCGGTCTGGATGTCCGCGATCAGGGCGCGGGCGAGGTCGTGGCTCAGTCCGGCACGGACCACGATGCGCTGGACCGTCAGCTCGGCGAGGTCGTCGGCCATCGGGTAGGCGGGAACCAGCCAGCCCTTCATGCGCAGGCGGTCCGACAGGTCGTACAGGTTCCAGTTGTCGGTATGACCCGACTTCAGGCGCCATGCGAAGACCGGGATGGTGTCACCCTTGCTGACGAGCTCGAAGGCGTCGATCTTGGCGATCTGCGACGACAGCCACTGTGCGACGTCGAGCGAGCCCTGCTGGACCTGGGTGTAGCCGTCGCGGCCGAGACGCAGGAACTGGTAGTACTGCAGCAGCACCTGGGCGCCGGGACGCGAAAAGTTCAGCGCGAGGGTGGGCATGTCGCCACCGAGGTAGCTGCAGTGGAAGACCATGCTCTCCGGCAGGGCCTCGGTGTCGCGCCACACGATCCAGCCGACGCCCGGGTAGACGAGTCCGAACTTGTGTCCGGAGGTGTTGATCGAGGCGACGCGCTCGACGCGGAAGTCCCACTCGAGATCGGGCTGGCAGAACGGTGCGATCATCGCGCCGGAGGCGCCGTCGACGTGGATCTTCACATCCAGGCCGGTGTTGGCCTGGATCTCGTCGAGCTTGGCGGCGATCTGCTTCACCGGCTCGTACATACCGGTGTAGGTCTGGCCCATGATGGCGACGACGCCGATGGTGTTCTCGTCGACGTACTTCTCCAGCTCATGGCCGTCGAGGACCATGTGGTCAGGGCTGATCGGGACCCAGCGGGGCTCGACCTCGAAGTAGTTGCAGAACTTCTCCCAGCACACCTGAACGGCGGTCGAGAGGACCAGGTTGGGGGTCTCGGTGGACTTGCCCTCGGCCTTGCGGCGAGCCTGCCAGTGGCGCTTGAGTGCCAGGCCGCCGAGCATGCAGGCCTCCGACGAACCGATGGTCGAGGTGCCGATGGCGTTGTCGACGTCCGGGTTGTGCCACAGGTCGGCGAGGATCTTCCAGCAGCGGTCCTCGATGGCGGCCGTCTGCGGGTACTCGTCCTTGTCGATCATGTTCTTGTCGACGGTCTCCGAATACAGCTTCTTCGCCTCGTCGTCCATCCAGGTCGACACGAAGGTCGCGAGATTCAGGCGCGCATTTCCGTCGAGCATCGCCTCGTCGTGGACGATCTGGTAGGCGGTCTCCGGCAGCAGCATGTCGTCGCTGAGCGCGAACTTGGGGAGTTCGGTGGCCTCGCCGGCACGGGAGAAGACCGTGCGCAGGGTCATGGAGTCGCCGATGTTGGTCGTGGTGCGGGCGTGGGAGTTCGATTTGGGTGTCATGTGTATTCCTCCTGGTGTTCAGATGCTAAGGCGCTCAATGCCGAAAAGGGGGCGGTTGAAGCGATCCGCT